>NZ_JASNFO010000126.1:0-33777 GCF_032027725.1 Pseudofrankia coriaricola
AGCGTGACGTACCCGGTCTGGCGCGGAGGCGTGCCTCCGCGGAGGCCCGGCCCACGAGCGAAGCGAAGTGGGTTGGGCCGCAGCGGAGGTCGCCGCAGCGCACGTGAGCGCAGGAGGACACGGCGCGGAGGTCCCTTGGGAGCGAAGCGAGTAAGGGGCCGTAGCGCCGTGCCCGCACGGAGCGAACCAGAAACAGAGCGAACCAGTTATACAGGGATGCTTTGGGGGAAGCGGAAGAGGTTGTCGGGGTCGTAGTGGGTCTTGACGGTGCGCAGGCGGGGGAGGTTCGCGCCGTAGTAGGCCTGTGCCCAGTCGGTGAGCTCGGGGTCGATGTAGTTCTGGTAGGCCTGCGCGGAGACGTGGGGGGCGGCCGCGGCGACGGTGTCGCGCAGCCATCGGCCGTTCGCGTCGACCACCTCGGCCGAGGCGCCGGCCGGGTAGCCGCCGAAGTACTGGATGCTGGCGATCGCGTCCCGGTGGACGAATGCCGTCTCCGCCGGGCCGACCCGCCCGATCGCGCCGCCCCAGGCGTCCAGGATGATCCCGCCGCTGGCGGTGGCCAGCGGGTCGCGTTGGCGTTCCTCGATCATCCGGACGAGCACCTCGTTCCCCGCGGGGGCGAGCGGCGCGAGCAGGATCGACGACGCCGCGCGCTGGCCGGGCCTGCGCGCACCCGCTCGGATCCCGGCCGTGCTGCCGCATTCGCCGCCGCTCGCCGAGCAGCCGCCCTCGATGCGCATCGCGGCCAGGTGGTCATGCTCGGTGATCGACGTTCCCGCGGGCGATGCCGAGCGCACCGCCGCCCGCAGATCGGCGAGCGGACCGGACAGCCCTGCCCGGACGCCCGCGAACACCCCGCTGATCCGCAGCGTCGGCGCGGAACCGCCGGGCACCGAGCCCGCCACCAGCGTCGACCACAGCTCGTCCGGCATCGCGCCGAGCTTCCCGGTGACCCAGTCCTGCCACGCGGTGAGCACCTCCTGCGCCGCCCCCCAGGGCCAGCGCAGCGAGAACAAGGTCAGTGAGCGGGCGGCGTGGGTGGCGAACCGGAACGCGGTGACGATCCCGAGGTTGCCGCCCCCGGCCCCGCGCAGCGCCCAGAACAGGTCGGAGTCGTGGTTCTCGTCGACCCGTACCGTCTCGCCGGAGGCGAGCACCACGTCGGCGCCCGTCATGTGGTCGCAGGTCAGGCCATACAGCCGGCCGAGCACCCCGACCCCGCCGCCAAGCGCGAGCCCGGAGATACCGACCGTCGGGCATGATCCGCCTGGGATCGCCCGCTCGACGCCCGCCAGGTCGGTATATACCTTGATCAGCCGGGCGCCGGCGCCGATCGTCGCGACGCCATGGTCGTCGACGCTCACCTGGTTCATCCGGGTGACGTCGACGACCAGTCCCTCGGTCGTCGAGTAGCCGCCGTAGCTGTGCCCCCCGCAGCGGGCGGCCAGGCCCACCCCGGTCGCCCGCGCGAACCGGACCGCGGTGGCCACGTCGTCCTGGTTCGCCGCGTAGGCGACACCCTGGGGGCGGACGGTGTCGAAGGCCGGGTCGAACAGGGCCCTCGCGGTGTCGTACTCGCCGTCGCCGGGCCGCACCAGCTCGCCGGTCAGCCGTGCCGCCAGCGTGTCCCAGCTCTGCGTCGGATCAAGTGACGGCGACGGCCCGGGCGGGCTCGCCGTCGCGCTCGGGCTGGGAGTTGGCGCGGGCGAGCCGTCCGAGGAGCAGCCGGCGAGCAGGCCGCCGCCGCCGACGGCCGCGCCCCCAAGTACCGAGAGCCCCAGCCGCAGCGCGGTGCGCCTGTCCGGTACGACCTCCATGTCCGGACCTTAACCGCGCATACCCCCAGGCCACAGGCCGTTCGCCCGGCTTGTCGGCGCGATGGCTTCGGGCCGGCAAGTGACAGGCGGTCGATCGTCCGTGATGAGCCGGCGACCATGTGTGACGGATGTCCGACCCGCACCCGGGCGGATGTCCGACCCGTGCGCGGTGGTCAGCCAACCGTGCGGGTCGGGCGGCGTACCTGGCGCTATGTCGCCGGCGGGACCACCAGGGCACGCACGATGTGGTCGTCCGGGTCGATCCGGACGAGGGTGGATTCGTAGTACAACGTGGCATAGACCGCGCCGGACGGGTCGACGATGATCGCGTCCACGCTGCCCAGGTCGGCCTGGGTCGCCAGTGTCCCGTCCAGGCCGCCGGAACCGGACGAGCCCACGCCCGCATACGTGGTGATGACGCCGTCCACACCAATTCTGCGGATCTTTCCGTTGGACTGGTCGGCGATGTAGAGCGAGCCGTCGCCGCCCAGGGCAACGTCGATCGGGTCGTAGAGCAGCGCCTTCGCGGCTGGGCCGCCGTCACCCGTGTCGCCACTTGTGCCCGCGGTGCCGGCGACCGTGCTGATGATGCCCGCTGGAGTGATCTTACGGACGGTCTCCAGGTTGTCGTCGGAGACGTAGATCGTTCCGTCGTCCGCGACCGCGAGCCCGTTCGGCGAGGGCAACGTCGCCTTCGTCGCCGGCCCGCCGTCGCCCTCGCGGTTACCGGCGCTGGAGCGGCTGGCCGCGCCGGCGACCGTCGAGATCAGGCCATCCTTGGTGACCTTCCGGATCCGGTTTCCCTCGGCGATGTAGACCGAGCCGTCCGGGCCGATCGCCAGCGCGGTGGGCCCGTAGAGCGCGGCCTTGGTCGCCAGGCCTGAGTCCACCGTGAAACCGTCCTCGTCAGCGCTGGCGCCGGCGAAGACGAACGCCTGGCCGGCGGGCGTGATCCGGTAGACCCGGTTGGCGCCATAGTCGGCGATGTAGCGGGCGCCGCCCGGCGCGACCACCACCGCCCGCGGATCCTTCAAGGCGAGCGACAGCGCGGAGATCCCGCTGGCGGGGATCGGGGCGGGGCTGGGCGGCGGGGTACTCGTCTCGGCCGACGGCGTACCCGACGGCTGTGCGGCCGGCGGGCCGATGCCGGCGATCTTGCGCAGGGTGCCGTCGGGGCTGAGCTGGTACACCGCCGCGGTGCCTTCGGACGCGTCGGAGGCGGCGACGAAGATCGAGCCGTCCTCGGCCAGGCCGATCCCCCCGAGGTACCCACCGCCGGTCAGCACCCGCTGCTCGCCGGCGTACCCGGCCTTCGCGCCGCCGTGGCCGCCGCCGGTGGCCAGGACCAGGCCCACGACGAGCGCCGCGACGCAGACAACGCCCACCCCCGCGGCGATGAATGCCGTCCGGCGGCGCGCGCCGGGGCGGGCGCGCCGACGACGGCGAGTCGGCGCGAGCGCGGGGGAAGCCGGGCCCGGCTGCGGCGGGAAGCCCGCCGACCCGCCAAGGCCGGGGGGCGGGGTGCCGTTCGCCGGGTAGGGCTGCCACCCGCCCGGGCCTGGCTGACCGACGGAAAACTGCTGGCCAGGCGGCGCGGGTGTCGTCGGGGTGGGCGGCGGCGTGCCCAGCGGGGTGGAGCCCGGTGGCGTGATGACGGTCGGCTGGGCCAGGTAGTGCGCGGGCGTCGTCCAGGCGCCGGAGGGAGCGGGCAGCGTGTCACCGAGGCGATGGCCCGCGGCCGTGAGGACGTCGTCGGGCAGCCGGACGGGCACCCCCGCCGTCGCGAGCCAGCCGGGGCCGAACACGGCTGTCGTGGCGGCGGCCAGGTGCAGGGCCAGCTCGTGCGCGCTCGCGGGTCGCTCGGTCGGGTGCTTGGCCAGCGCGGCGAGCACCACCGCGGCCAGCGGCGCCGGCACCTCCGGCAGCGGCTGAGGCGGCACGGACAGGTGATGGTGCAGCAGCGCCGGCACCGCGAGCCCGCGCGGGAACATCGGCCGGCCGGCGAGCAGCTCGTAGAGCACGATGCCGAGGGCGTAGATGTCGGTGCCCGGGCCGAGCCTGCTGCCCTCGATCTGCTCGGGGGCCATGTAGCGCGGGGTGCCGACCAGGCCGGTCGTCGTCACCGCCGTCGTCTCAACGATCTTGGCGATACCGAAGTCCGTGACCTTCGGCACGCCGGACGCGTCGAAGAGCAGGTTGTCGGGCTTGACGTCCCGGTGCAGCACGCCGATCTGGTGCGCGGCCGCCAGCGCCGTCGCGGCGGCGAGGCCGACCGCGCAGCCCGCCCGCGGGTCGAGGCCGCCGGCGGCCATGCGCGCGCGCAGGCTGCCGCCGGTGAGCTGTTCCATGACGAGCAGGCACAGGCCCGCGTGCTCCACGTAGTCGTAGACCCGGACGATGTGCGTGTGGTCCAGGCCGGCGAGCACCCGGGCCTCGGAGAGGAACCGGGAGCGCAGGTCGGACGACTGGTCCCCGCCCGAGCCGAACACGCCGCCACCGGGCCCGGACAGGACGCCGCCGCCCGGCCCACCGCCGCTGCCGGAACCCGTGCCGGATGCCTCGGGGTCGAGCAGCACCTTGACCGCGACGGCGCGGCCCATCAGCCGGTGGCGCGCGGCCAGCACCGCGCCGAAGCCGCCTCGGCCCAGCTCGGCTCCGATCTCGTAGCCAGGCAGCGCGGTGGCGATCAGGTCAGGCATGGGTGTCGGCATCGTCGGGGCTGCTCCATGCTCCAGGCGTCTGTGCTCGGGCGACGGGTGGTCGAGGCCGCGGTGGTCCGGCGGTAGCGGGTCGGACAGGCACCGCGGCTCAGGCAGGCACCGTGGTTCAGGCAGGCACCGTGGTTCAGGCGGTGCCGGGTTCCAGGACGGCGTAGGGCGCGTACGGAAGAGGATCTCCGCACGCGCCCGTGGCCGCGGCTGCTCAGCTCTGTCGGGCGATGGTGGTGATGGTTCCGTTCGGGTCGATCCGACGGATCACGTTGTTGCCGTTGTCAGCGACGTAGATGGCTCCGTTGGCGTCGACGACCACCGAGGTCGGGTCCTTGAGCTGGGCCGCGTTCGCCTGGCCGCCGTCCCCGGTGTAACCCTCGGCGCCGGTGCCGGCGATGGTCGTGATGATCCCGTCCGGGGTGACCTTGCGGATCGTCTCGCTGCCGTAGGCGCAGATGTAGACGGTGCCGTCGTGGCCGAGGAACACGTCGGGGATCGACAGCGTGGCGCCGGTGGCCGGGCCGCCGTCGCCGGTACGCCCGGTCTCGCCGTTGCCGGCGAAGGTGCTCACGGTGCCAGTCTTGTCGATCTTCTGGACGGTGTCGCTGCCCAGGTTGGCGAAGTAGATCGTGCCGTCGTCGGCCAGGCCGATGCTGTTCGGGCCGTCGAGCTTGGCCTGGGTAGCCGGGGTCGGCGTACCGGTGTAGCCCTTCTCGCCGGTGCCGGCGATCGTGGTGATGATCCCGTCCGGGGTGACCTTGCGGATCCGCTGGTTCTCGTAGTCGGCCAGGTAGAGGGTGCCGTCGGCCGTGACCGCGATGCCCTCGACGCCGTTGATCTGTGCCTGGGTGGCCGGGCCGCCGTCGCCGGAGTAGCCGGCCGTGCCGGTGCCGACCACAGTCGTGATCTTGCCGGTCTTGTCGATCTTGCGTACGCGGAAGTTCTGCGTGTCTGGGATGTAGAGGTTGCCGGCCTTGTCCCAGGCGACCCGGCCGGGGCCGTACACCTGTGCCGCCGTGGCCGGGCCGCCGTCGCCGGAGAAGCCGTCCTTCGCGTTCCCGGCGATCGGGGTGACGGTCCCGTCCTTGGCGATCTTGTGAACGATGTGGGTGTCCAGGTTGGACACGTACAGCGCGCCGTCGTCGCCGATGCTGAGGTCGTATGGGGCGAGATTCGGAACCCTCAGCGTCTGGCCCGCGTAGCCGACGGCCTCCGCGGGCAGCCGGTGGGTCCGGTCGGGAAACGCCTCGGACGAGCCGTCGTCGCCCCCTCCGCCCCCTCCGCCGCCACCGCTGGACGCCGCGAGCACGATGGCGGTCGTGAGGCCCGCGATAAGCACGAAGAGCAGCATCGCGACGATCCAGGTCGCTCGCGCCGAGAGCCCGAACAGCCCCTTCTTGTCGTTCGGGCGCGCCCGGTGCGCCGGCAGCGGAGGCTGGGGCTGGGGTCGTGGCTGCTGGAGCCGTGGCGGCGGGAGCGGCTGGTTCGTCCTCTGCCAGGCGCCGGCGGCCTGCGGCGGGTAGCCGGGGCTGGCCAACGGCGCGGACAGGGGAGTCGGCCCCGGAGTGTTCGACGGTGGCGCGGGGGTCACCGGGCGCGGGGCCGGGGTGGGCGGCGCCGGCCAGTTCCCGGAGCCGCCCGGCTGCGTGAACGGCCGCGGGGTCGGTATCGGCTGGCTGGGCAGGGGCGGCCGGCCGGGTACCTGCTGCCCGGGCCCGGGCGGGAAGGCCTGACCGCCGCCGGGCAGGTTCGGGCGCAGCCCGTACGGCTGCCCCTGGACGTAGCCACCACCGGGGCGGGGCCCCACCGGCGGCGGCGTCGCCGGGCCGCCGGGGCGGAGCTGCGGGCCGGCGGGTGGCATGGGGAAGGGCGGGTTCGGGGTTGACGACGTGCCCTGCGCGGCCTCGCGGATCTCGTCGTCGACGCGGATCTTGACGTCGGACCTGGCGAGCCAGTTCGGGCCGAAGGTGCGGACACTGGCGCGCGCCAGCTCCAGGGCGAACTCGGTGGCGTCGCCGTAACGGGCCATCGGGTCCTTGGCGAGGGTGCGCATGATGACCGCGGAGACCGGCGTCGCGACGTTGGTCAGCGGATCCGGCACCACGTTCAGGTGGTGGTGGGTGAGCGGCTGCACGCCCATCGGCTTCCCGAACAGCGGCCGCTCGGCGATCATCTCGTAGAGCACGCCGGCCAGCGCGTAGAGGTCGGTCGACGGGAACAGCCGGCTGCCGAGGATCTGCTCGGGCGCCATGTAACGGGGTGTGCCGAGGATCGCGCTCGCGGTCGTCTCGGCGCCGTCGAAGATCTTGGCGATGCCGAAGTCGGTGACTTTCAGCAGCCCGCCGCCGTCGAACATGATGTTGTCCGGCTTGATATCCCGGTGCAGGACGCCGGCCGCGTGCGCCGTGGCGAGCGCGGCAGCGCCCGCGATGCCGACCGCGCAGATGGTCTCCTGGCTGATCTTCCCGGCCTGGATGCGCTGCTTGAGCGTTCCGCCGGAAAGGAGCTCCATCACCAGCAGGCACGTGCCCTCGTGCTCGACATAGTCGTGCACGCGCACGATGTGCGGGTGGTCGAGCTCGGCGAGCACCCGCGCCTCGGCGAGGAAGCGAGCGCGCAGCTCCGGGTCGTCGGAGGTGTCAAGGAGGATCTTGATAGCGACCTTACGGCCGATAAGCCGGTGCTGGCCGGCGAGCACAAGGCCGTACCCGCCCTTACCGAGGTCACCTTCGACCTGGTAGCCGGGGAGGGCCGCCTCCACCAGAGAACGATCGATTAGCAAGGTCTGGTCCCGTTCGCCGCCGGCCACTTCACGCGGAAGTACAAAACACGAAGGCCGCGCCCGGGCCGCAAACACACCCTTCGTCGTGTACCCGGCGATACTACGGCCTGGTACCCCCGGGATCCCCCCTGGCGGGGGTCAGTTGGTGGGCGTCGGATGTCCGACACGGTGTGCACCCATCCTCTCGCCTGCGCCGGAGCGAGTCCGTCGGCTGATGAGCGGGGTCCGGTGGCGAGCCGCCTCTGGGTGCGCGCGAAACACGGCTACCGTCGCGCGCCTATGGGCTGTCACCCACGGGCGAGTCTCTCGACCGGGAACGGACGACCGGCTCGGCGACGTCCCCCGCTTGGCCGTCGGGCGGTACCGGAGACTGAGCGCTCCGACGGCGCCGAGTCCCGCTGGGTCCTCTTCAGGGCCAGCCTTCCGCGGGTCCCCGCCGACTGGCTGCCGAACGGTGTGGGCGCCGAGCCCCCGGCGGCGCTTCTTTCGTGCCTGCCCGTCCGCGGGGTCCCCCGGGGTTCCTGCCGGATCGGCGACAGGTCCCTGCTCGATCGGCGGAGCCGGTCGGGGAGGTAAGCGATCTGGGAGGTCTGCTGGGAGGTCGGCGATCTGGGAGGTCCGGATTGGCCGCCGAGTGTGCTCGAGGTCTGGCACGCTGGCACGCTGACACGCGTCAAGTCCCACCTGGTCAATCGGTGGGGGAGGCGGCATGGAGACTGGCGCTAGCAGATCTCAGCGGGCAGGTCTGGAACCGAAGGGTGGTCGCGCGATGCCGAGTTCACTGCCGAGCTCCGAGCCCTCTCACCTGGATGGCGAGCCGGTCGTCATCACACGGACACCGGAATGGGCGGCGTTGCGAGCGCATCACGCCGAGCTGGCTGGTGCCGGCCTGCGCGCGCTGTTCGCCGCGGACCCGGGCAGGGCCGACACGCTGTCGGTGGAGGCCGACGGCCTGTACCTGGACTACTCGAAGAACCTCCTGACCGCCGAGACCGTCCGGCTGCTGGTGGCGCTCGCCGAGCGGGCCGGGCTGCCCGCCCGGGTCGAGGCGATGTTCACCGGCGAGAAAATCAACACGACCGAACACCGCGCGGTGCTGCACGTCGCGTTGCGGGCCCCCGAGGGCGAGACCATCGAGGTGGACGGCGCCGACGTCGTCCCTGGCGTGCACGCGGTGCTCGAGAAGATGTACGCCTTCGCCGACCGGGTCCGTTCCGGAGTGTGGACGGGCGCCACCGGCCGGCATATCCGCGCCATCGTCAACATCGGTATCGGCGGTTCCGACCTCGGCCCGGCGATGGCCACCGAGGCGCTGCGGACGTTCGCTGACCGCTCCCTGACGAGCCGGTTCGTGTCCAACGTGGACGGCTCCGACATCTGGGAGGCGACGCACGACCTGGACCCGGCCGAGACGCTGTTCATCGTCTCGTCCAAGACGTTCACCACCCTGGAGACCATCGCGAACGCGCGGACCGCCCGAGCCTGGCTGGTGGCGGCCCTCGGCGAGGACGCCGTCCGGCACCACTTCGTCGCGGTGTCGACGAACACCCAGAAGGTCGCCGAATTCGGCATCGACACGGCGAACATGTTCGAGTTCTGGGACTGGGTGGGCGGCCGGTACTCCATGGACTCGGCGATCGGCCTTTCCCTGGCGGTCGCGATCGGGCCGGAGAACTTCCGCCAGCTGCTCGCCGGGTTCCACGCGATGGACGTACATTTCCGCACCGCGCCGCTCGACCGCAACCTTCCGGTCCTGATGGGGCTGACTGGTCTGTGGTACCGCGACTTCTTTGGCCTGCAGACGCATGCGGTGCTGCCGTACAGCCACTACCTGAGCCGTTTTCCGGCGTACCTCCAGCAGCTGGACATGGAGAGCAACGGCAAGTCGGTCGACCGCGCCGGCCGCCCGGTCACCATGGACACCGGGCCGGTCGTCTGGGGAACCCCGGGCACGAACGGCCAGCACGCCTACTACCAGCTGCTGCATCAGGGGACGACGGTCATCCCCGCCGACTTCATCGGCTTCGTCGCCCCGCCGCACACCCACGTCGGCGGGAACGGTGCCGACGACCAGCACGTGCTGCTGATGGCCAACTTCTTCGCTCAGACCGAGGCGCTGGCGTTCGGGAAGACCGCCGCCGAGGTCGCCGCCGAAGGGGTGGCACCCGAACTCGTGCCGCACAAGGTCTTCACCGGTGACCGGCCGACGAACACGCTGCTCGCGCCGGCGTTGACCCCGTTCACCCTCGGGCAGCTGATCGCGCTGTACGAGCACAAGGTCTTCACGCAGGGGACGATCTGGGGGATCAACAGCTTCGACCAGTGGGGCGTCGAGCTGGGCAAGGTGCTCGCGGGCCGGATCATTCCGGAGCTCGCCGCCTCCGGCGAGCCGGAGCTCGCGCATGATGCCTCGACGAACACCCTGATCCGCCGCTTCCGCGCCGGCATCCCAGCGCCCATCGCCGCCGGCTGACCCCAGGGGTCCCCGCCAGTTCGCCCTGGGCCGGTCCGCCTGTCCGGCGGCGGTCTGGAGCGAATCGGCGGGAGACCGCGGCCGGTGACCCTGCTTGATGGCAGTTCCGCGGGCCGAGTCGCTGTGGCGGAGTCGGGGCGTTAGGTACTTCCGGGTCTTTGGCCCTTTGCCGCATCGCTGCGCGCTGAGGGCTCGACGACGAGTCCCCATGTTACTCTCCGTAACCATCCTGCCGCGGGTGGAGCCGGCGGCCAGGGGATCGGGGGGTGAGATGCGGGTCGACGCCGGGGCTCTGCGGATGACGGTGCACCGCGACGCGCGGGGCGGCGAGGACGTGCTCATCGAGCTCGTCGGCGAGCTGGACGGACCTGGCCGGCGCTGCCTGCGCGACCAGGTCGGCGATCTGCTTGGCCGCGGCGGCTGCACGGTGACGGTCGACGTGAGCGGTCTGCACCGGGTGGACATCCCGGCGCTCGCCGCGCTTCTGCGCGCGGATCTGCTGTTGCGGCGTGTCCACGCCATGCTGGAGGTCCGCGCGCCGACGCCCGCGTTCCTGGAGCTGGTCGCGGCGACCGGCCTGACCGGCCGCCTCCGCGTCGTCCCGGCTCAGCCGGCCCTCCCGGCCGAATCGCGCATACCCGCCGATTCGCCGTAGGCCGGTCGGTCCGGGGAAGGCTCCTAGGAGTAGCCGGCCTCGGCTCGTCTGGACAGTGCGCCGGCTTCGACGGTCCGGACCGCCGAGTGGGTGAAGGCTCGCGCCGCGTCGCCGGGCGCCAGGTTGGCCGTCACGAGATCGACCGGCATGAGATGGAGGGTGTGGCGGTGCCCGGCCGCGACCGGCCTCTCGGCGCCATCAGCTGTCGGCCCGACTGGTCTTGTTGGCCCGTTTGGCCTGTTTGGCCCGTTTGGTATGGCGGCCGCGGCGACGGTTGGCGCGGGCATGCCCTCGTTGCCGAGAGTCGTCTCCTCGCCGCCGCTGGGTACCAGGCGCAGGGCGGGCCGCCCGGAGCCGGTCAGCCGGCGCTCGACAGCGTTCATCAGCAGCATGACGAGCATCATCAGCAGCGGGAACCCAACCACGAGAACGGCCGCCGGCGCGGTTACCTCCACCTGAACCCCCTGAAAGACCTGGTACTAAAAGAAGGCGTGTTCCTTGCCCCGGTGGGCGCGGACCGCGACGAGGTAGCCCATTCGTCAGCTACCCACCGTTGCCTCTTTGTCACTCTGCAGTACCAGACTCACCCATGACGAGTTAGCCTCTCCGCGCGTACCGCGTGAGGTAGCCGTAAAACCGAGGTGGTACCGAATGCCGGCGTCAACCCGATCTCACCGGCTCCGCCCCGACCTGCCCGTCCGTCCGAGGAAGCCGCGGTCGGAGAAGACGCCCGCCCCTGCACGCTCTCACCGCTGAGACGACTCGGCAGCCCGACCGCTGCCGCCGCCCGGAACCTCCGAGCCCGCCCCACCGACGCCGACCCGCCGGTGTGACGAAGGATGCACCGGCTCGCCAGACCTGCCCCACATCGCCCGTTCGATCCCAGCCACCTCCTCAGCCCCTACCTGGCGTGACGTAGTGCTGGTGAGCAATCCGCGCAAACCAGCCACAGCTACCGCCGCCATATGCCAGGGCCCGGAACCACGCGGGGAGGGCGCCCAGCGCCCGACAGACGTCCCGTGGGCTCGGATGTCCAGCCACAGCTGGTGACGGCGCATTGGCGCAGTACCTACCCAGCCACCTCGTCACCCCGGTCCCAGCTCTACCACCGCCATATGCCAGGGCCCGGAACCACGCGGGGAGGGCGCCCAGCGCCCGACACGGGGCGAGCGCGCCCAGCGCCTCGCCCCGACAGGCGGTGCCCGGCGGCGGGCGCGGAGCGTCCGGCCGCGGGACCGCCGTACCCTGCCCTCACCATGTCTGCGTCGTTTGGCTCGTATGAAGGCCACGGTCCGTACGAGGACCGTTACGAGCGTGCGTATGGCTCGCATGGCTCCCCGGCCGCCGAGCCGCCGTCACCGTGGGTGGTCGACGCGGCCCCGCCGGCCGATCAGCCCAGCGCTCCCACCCCCGGGCGCTCGGGGCCGGTGACGGACTGGCGGCTCGCGGTCGACGAGTTCGGCCGCCCGATACCACCTCCACCGTCGGTGTCACGTCCCCAGGTGCCCGGCGAGCTCTCGGGGCCGCCGCTGCCACCCGCGCCGGGCGCTCCGGCCGCCGTGCCGCCCCTGTTCCGGGGCCCGTCGGCCTATGGCGTGCAGCCGGTCCATTCCACGCCCGTGCCGCCATCCGCGTCGCCGTCGCCCGTGCCACCCATACCGGTCGCGTCGTCGCCCGCGTACCAGGAACCGATCTTCCACCCGTCGGCTCCGCCGCGGTACCCAACCGCGTACGGAAACCCATCGCCGTCCACGGAGCCCCACCTGGGCGAGCCTTTTCCGGTGATCCCCGGGCCGGGTACGTGGCCGCCTGACGACACGTCGTTCGACGCGGTGACCATCCGGGCCGTGACGGCGGACGCGCAGACGGCCGCCGCGCCGTACGCCGCGCTGCCCGCGGTGTCGATGCCGGCCGGTGTGGCGCCCGCGTCCGTGCCGGTGCCGATCGGGAACACCGGGGTGGGCCTGACCGCCGTGGACGACGGCCCGATCGACCTCGGCGGGCCGCTTCCGGCCTACCAGGAGTCACCATCGCCTCCCGAGTACCCGACGTCTTCGTCCACGTCGTCCTACTCACCGTCCGTGCCGTCGTACCCGTCGCAATCCCCGACGGCGTCGCCGGCGGGGTGGGACGTGGTCGTCGACGACGTCGTGCTGGGCGAGCGCGGCCGCCCGGCCGCCCCCGTGCCGCCCGCCGACCGGTTCGCGACGGCCGGGCCATCCGACACGTCCGTCCAGGTCACGGCGGCCGGTTCGTCGGCGCCAGGCGGACCGGTGGTGACAACTGGGCCGCTGGCGGCCCGCGGCGCCGAGGTCACGGTCGACCCGGCCGTCGCCCGTGACCCGTCCGCGTCGTCGGCATCCGCGGTCACGGTTGGCCCGGTGGTCGGGGGCGCCGCCACCGTGCCGCCGCCGTTGCCTCCGTTCGGGCTCGAAGCCACCCGCGCGGCGGCCCCCGTGGCGCCGCTGGTCGCGCCGAGCTCGCCGGCTGGGCCGTCGTCGTCGCCGGCGGCGGCTCCGTCGCCTGACGCCCCACCAGCCCCCGCGCCGGCGTCCTCAGCTTCGTCGGACCCGATGTGGCCGGTCGTCATCCAGTCGGCCCCCGTTCCAGCCTCTGGTGCGCCATTGCCCGCGGCGTTGCCAGCCCTGCTGGCGGAGCTGGCCGCGAAGGCTGCCGCCGCGGCCGAGGCGATGGGCACGGTCGACGACGCCGTCTGGGGAGTGTCGGCGGGGCCCGCGACCGGGCCTGTCCTGGTCCAGTCCTTTCGCGAGGTCACCGGGGATCCCGTCGGATCGGCGGAGCCCGGAGTTCCCGGCGGACCCGTGACGGGGTCCCTCCCAGATCAGCGAAGCCCGGGGTTCCTGCCGGATCCGGGGTCCCTGCCCGATTGGCGACAGGGTCCCTCCCGGATCGACGGAGTCGATCTGGGAGGTCAGCGATCGGGGAGGTCTGCTGGCAGGTCGGCGATCTGGGAGGTCGGCCGGGAGGCCCGCGAGGGGCGGCCGAGCCACGGGGGCGCTGAACATACGGCCGCGCGCCGTGTCCCCGGTCAGCCCAGCAACGGGGAACGAGGGGTCAGCGAGGAGGATCTCGCCGCCCGGTACGTGGTGGTGCGCGAGCAGGTCGACTACGCCCTGGCGGAGATCGCGCTGGCACGGGCCGCCTTCCGGCGGGCTAGCGAGGACGACGGCCCCGGCTGGCCGTTCCGCGACAGCGAGCTGGACGTGCTGCGCCGCCCGGCGGTCGCCCACGCGCTGGCCCGCGAGCTGGCGGGCGTGGAACGTCTGCGGGTCTGGGCTCAGGAGCTCTACTGGCTCCAGGAGCAGCACCGCGGCTTCGGGTAGGTCCACGCCGAACACGAAGGCGCTCTGAGCTGACTGGCGAGCCAGTCAGCTCAGAGCGCCCGTCGCGGTGGTCAGCCCGAGGCGCAGGTGATGTTCGACAGGCCCTTCCCCGCGCCGGTCACCTGGTTGTCGCAGCCGACGATGTTCAGGGTCTCCTTGCCGTCGTGGATGTAGACGCCGAAGCCTTCGCCGTCCACCGTCAGGTGGTTTCCGCGGATGGTGTTCTGACGGCCCCAGCCCTCTTCGACCACGTGCGTCTGAATGCCGTCCTTGATGGAGCCGCCGTCGGTCGAACCGGTGTTGTTCTCCACCAGCCAGCCGTTTCCCTTGACGTCGATCCACGAGTCGGCCGCGACCATTCCGACACCGCTGAGCCTGTTGCCGCTGACGACGCCGCCCTCCGTGCCTTCCTTGATGTCGATGTTCTCCGAGGTGGTGCCGGCGATGTCGTTCCCGATCACCGAGTTGCGGTTGCTGCGGTCGGGCTGGCAGTTCGTGTACGTGCACCAGTTGCTCGTGGCGCTACCGACGTAGATGCCCTCCCCGAACTTCTCCGAGCGGTTGCCGGTGTCGCGGACGACGTTCCCGATCACGATGTTGTCGGTGCTGGCGGTACGCAGGTGGATGGCCTCGTCGCCGATCTGGCTGACGTGCAGCGACGCGATGATCGAATGATGGACGGAATCGGCCACGACGCCCTTGCGCCCGGCACGGAGGCTGAACCCGGCCACCCGGACCCAGGACACCTTGTTCAGATACAGCAGGTACTTGGCGTCGTCCTCGCCGTCGATGACGGCGTCCGGCGAGCCGCACAGCCAGATCGGGCTCGTCTCGGTGCCCGAGACCGTGATGCTGAAATCGCCGACGTAGCGGCCGGCGGCCATCCGGATGATGGTGCCAGGCTGGGCCGCCTTCAGCGCCGCCGTCAGTTCGTCCGCGTCGTGCACGGTGGTGCCGCCGCCGGCGGGGCAGGTGACCTTTCCACCGGCCGGGGCACTCGGGGCGGAGCCACCGGCTCCCACGGGGCCGCCGCTGGCGTGCCCCTTCCCGTCATCCGAGCCCTGCAGCGCGCTCGGGTTCGGCGAGGCCGCCGGCACCGAGGCGAACTCGGTGGGTCGGTCGTCGCCGTTGCCGCCGCAGGCCACGGCGGTCAGCGTGGCGGCGACGACCAGTGTGGCCAGTCGAAGGGCCCGGCCGCGGCGAACCCGGGCGGACGAGCGGTCCCGCGGCATCGACATGGCGATCACCGATGGTCTCCCTGTCATGATCAGTCACGCCATCTCCGCCGACCGGAGGGCGGGTCGCCATCCGGGCTGGCGCGATGGCTTTCGGCGTCGCGCGGTCTGGGTGGAGCCGTCTGTGTCGACATGCGTGGCGTGAAGTAGTCCGTCGGCGAGTCATCCTCCTGGCCCGGTCCCGCGACGGACGCCGGCGCGGGGTGGGTACCGTCGTTCGCGCCGGGCGGTCCTTTGCGTTGCACGCGCAGACTCATCAACGTCGGCTCGGAGTCGACCGGAACGTGGCGGGACGGGCCGCGGACCGCTCGCTGTTCGACCGGCACGTCGTACTGCCGGGGTGTCCGTGATCTGGGCACGGTCCTTACGGGCTCGGGCACGCGGTCGCCGGTAGCGGCCCGGTCGCGGGCCGCCGCCATGATCAGCTCCTGCTGGGATCGCGGCCGCATGGTGCCGTCGGTCATCCGCCGCAGCAGCAGCTCCGACTCGGGATAGGGATGCGACGCCGGCCGCTTCCTCGCCCGCCGGCGGCTCCACCAGCCGAAGACCGGCAGCAGCACGACCAGGCCCCAGACCAGGAGCGCCGGGTGCTGCTCAATGAGCGTGTACCAGTGGTGAGGCTTCAGCGACACCCATCCACCGGTGTTGTTGCTGCGGACCTCACGGGCGCTCATTCCCAGCGCCTTGCGGATGTCGATCGCCCGCCATCCCCGCCCGGCGAGTGTATTGTTCTGGATCTTTGTGTCGGTGGCCTGGCCGCGAATCGTGATCGCGAAGTCCTTGGCGCCGGTCACCTGGTTGCGACTGAGGATGTTGGTCGTGGCGTCCTGAACGACGATGCCGCGCTGGCTTTCGGTGATCGTGTTGTTCACCATCGCGGTGCGCCGTGCGTCCGGGCCGACCTGGATGCCGGTCTCGCTGGAGCCGTTCACCTTGTTGTCGGTGATCTGAGTGCCGTTCGCGCCGCTCTTGACGATGATGCCGACCTGACTGCCGGAAACATTGTTGGCCCGGACGACGGAATTCTCACCGCCGACCACCCGAATCCCGTAGCGCCCATTGCCACTGACGGTGTTGCTTTCGATCAGGGTGTCCTTGATCTGGTTGACCTGGACGCCGGTCGCGGTCGCCACGACCCCGAGCCCGCGGCCGTCGACCGTGATGCCGTCGCCGCTGTTGTCGGTGACCGTGCTGCGCATGACCCGCGATCCGGAGGCACGGTCAATGGTCATGCCGTCGCCATGGTTGCGCGCCGCTGTGACCCCGGAAATCAGCGTGCCCGTCGCGTCTCGATGGACACCGAGCCCGGAGCGTTCGTTGTCCTCCAGCCGGACATCGATCATCTGGATGCCCTCACTGCCGGAGATGTAGGCACCGTAGATGTTGTTCCGGAACACCGAGTCGGCGGCGCCGCCGGTGCTGGGCTCGCCCTTGCTCCCGGTCCAGGCGATGCCGCCGGTGCGCCCCGTCCAGAACCCCAGACTGCTCGCGTCGACGTTCCGGACGATGAGTTCACCGCCCATCGTCCGGATGTAGGACCGGCCGTCGACGGTGGTGGTGTCCGGCCGCAGGTTCTGCACGTCCCAGCCGACGATGCGCAGCTTGCGGTCCGGCGACGCGCCGACGAACTCCATCGCGCCACGCCAGGCAGCGACGGTCGCGAAACCGCTGGGACCACTGGCCAGCCGGAGGTCACCGGCCAGTGAGCTGACCACGAGGCGGGCCTGGGGCCCGACGAGCACGTTCGCCGTGAACAGCACCGCTCCGTCCACTTCGCGGCGGCCGCCACCGGCACTGATCACCTCGGCCACCGTGTAGGGCTCCGCCCGCGCCGGGAGCAGCACAGTCGGCAGGCTGCCCGCCGTCTCGACCAGTGTCGGCTTGGTGAGCACACCGAAGCGTTCGAACATCGTCCGTAGGCGGATGTCCTCGGCGTCGACCAACACGGCCTGCTTCTTCGCGTCCGCCGACGAGACGGGGGGAAGAGGCTGTACGGAGGACGCCCGCGCGGGCAGCGCGGTCAGGACGACGGTCGTGACCGCGGCGCTGGCCAGCAGGCCCGCGACCATTGTTCGCGGGCGAGGGACCGGTCGGCTTCGCCGGGAGGCGGTCATCGGGCACCCGCGGTGGCCGTCCCGGGCACGCCGGTCCTGGTGGAGGCGTCCGTCTGCCCCTCGCCACCGAGCATGTCGGAGCGTCTGGTCAGCCAGCCCTGCTTGTTCATGGAGACAAGCGCCCACGCCTTGATCGGTAGCGCGATGACAATGATCATCAACACGGTCAGCGGGAGGACGAAGATGTCTCGCGGGTTTTCCTTAAGGTGCGAGAAGCCGCGGATGGCTCGGCCGAGCAGGAGCCAGCAGATCGCGATGATGGGCGCGTTTGCCTCGGGCCGGAACATCCACAGTGTGAAGTAGGTGATCGCCACACCCATGGTCACCGGGGTCAATATGATCTGGAGCACGCCGACCTGCGTGATGAGTGGCTGGCGCCAGAGCCAGCCCTTGTAGATCGCGGTGAGGTAGGTGCGGTAGGAGTTACGGCTCCACCTGACCCGCTGCTTGATGAACGCCCGCAGGCTGTCCGGGAACATCGACATGGCCCGGGCCGTGTCCTGGTGCACTGTCTTGTACCCGGAGGCCAGTACCAGCCAGGTAAGCCGGCCGTCGTCGCCGGCGATGCAGCGGCGTCCGAGGAAGAACTCGTGCTCGAGGTTGTGCAGGACGGGCGCGACGGCCGAACGGCGGTACGCCGCCGTCCGCCCGGACAGGCAGGCCACGGCGCCGACCCGTCCCTGTGCCGGCACGTAGTCGAGGTACCGGATGTCCACGAGCCAGTTGGCGACCCGCCGCCACACGCTGCTGCGCGGCTCGTAGACGTTCTGCCGGGTGCCGACACCGCCGATCTCCGGATCGACGAACGGCATCTGCACGGCCGCCAGCAGGCCGGGCTCCCAGGCGGTGTCCGAGTCGCAGAGCACGATGACCTCGGAGGTCGCCGCCGAGACTCCGACACCGAGCGCGGAGCGCTTGCCCTCGTGGACGAAGGGGATCACCCGAACCTTCGGGTCGGCGCGGCGGTCGAGCAGCTCGATCAACGTGGTGTCCTCGACGTCGGGCACGATGATGATCTCGGTCGGGTCCTGGGCCAGCCAGGTCTTCAGGCAGCGTTCGAGGACTTCCGGGTCCTCGCGGAAGGACGGCACGACGACCGACGTCGTCGTCCGGAAGTTGTTCCGTACGGGTCGGTACCGCATGGAGAGCACGCGTCGACTGAGCCACACCACCCATGAGATGACACCGGCGATGCCGATCGGTACGAGACTTCGGTGGCTGGATATGAAATCAATCGCCGTGTTGAGCCATTGCATTGTCGCGGGACCCCCCCAAATGCGACCTGTGATCGGCCGGCCACGCGCCTTGGCTGGCCAAAGATTTTCGACCTTGGTCGGTCGTTGGTCAACCCTTCTCTGGTGGACGGCAGCAGGCTAGCAGTGGTGTCGGCCGCTCCTCCGTGCACGGCGTTCGCCGTGGTTTCTGCTCAGCAATCACCATCTCTCTGAGAACTCATTCGGCCACGGAGCGAAGAAATTTTTTGCGTGTTGTGAAACGATGGTTCTCGCGTAGTCTTCATAATTAAATCCGAGCAAGGTCCTGTGTCTGAAATCATCGCCCCCCCTCAGCCGGTGTCCGGCCGGCCGAGGGCGTTTGGCACCATGCCCCATCGAGGTCGTCCGGCTCGTTGATCCGCGCACGAATGATCGTGGCGGCCGACCGCCTTACGTTGATGGGGGGAACGCGATCGTGCTATCTGACACGGCGGTTTCGCGAGGAGATGGTCCGGCGGCGTCTGGTCCGCTGGTGACGAAGGTCAGCGTGGTGGGCACCGGCTACCTGGGTGCCACGCACGCGGTGTGTATGAGTGAGCTGGGCTTCACCGTCGTCGGCCTGGACGTCGACGAGGCCAAGGTGGCGAGCCTCGCTTCGGGGGTCGTGCCGTTTTTCGAGCCCGGGCTCGAGGAGCTGCTGCGCAAGAACCTCGAGTCCGGTCGGCTGACCTTCAGCTCCTCCTTTGAGGACGTCGCCGACGCGGACGCGCACTTCCTGTGCGTGGGCACCCCACAGCGGGCCGACTCGCCGGCGGCCGACCTGCGCTACCTCGACAGCGCGATGGATGGTCTGTTGGCGGCCGGCCTCAGGCCGGGAGCGCTGGTCGTCGGCAAGTCGACGGTGCCCGCGGGGACGGCCGCGCGGCTGGCCGCCCGACTCGCGGCCGAGGCGCCCCAGGCGAGTCTTGGCTGGAACCCGGAGTTCCTCCGCGAGGGCTTCGCGGTCGAGGACACCCTGCGGCCCGACCGCCTCGTCTTCGGCGTGCCGACGGATGACGGTGGCCGGGCCGAGGCCGTCCTGCGCGAGATCTACGCCCAGCCGCTCGACGCCGGCACCCCGCTGATCGTCGCCGACTTCGCCACCGCCGAGCTGGTGAAGGTCGCGGCGAACTCCTTCCTCGCCACGAAGATCTCGTTTATCAACGCGATGGCCGAGGTCTGCGAGGCGGCCGACGCGGACGTGACGGTCCTGGCGAAGGCGCTTTCCTACGACACCCGGATCGGCGGCCGATTCCTCGGGGCCGGTGTGGGTTTCGGCGGGGGCTGCCTGCCCAAGGACATTCGTGCCTTCCAGGCCCGGGCACAGGAGCTGAATGTCGGGCGGGCGGTCGCGTTCCTCGCCGAGGTCGACGCGATCAACCTCCGGCGTCGGGCGCGCGTCGTGGAGCTGGCGACCGAGGCGGTCGGTGGCGATGTGAACGGGAAACGAGTGGCCGTGTTCGGCGCGGCCTTCAAGCCGAACAGCGACGACGTCCGGGACTCACCGGCGCTCGACGTGGCCAGCGCGCTGCACGACGCGGGCGCGGTGGTCACGATTTGCGACCCGGCCGCGATTCCGAACGCCCGGCGCCGCCATCCTGAACTGCGGTACGAGCTGAACGCGCTCGAGGCGGCGCTGGACGCCGACGTGGTGCTGCACCTGACCGAGTGGGCGGAGTTCCGCGAGATCGACCCCGCCGTGCTGGCGTCCGTCGCCCGCAATCCGGTCGTCATCGACGGGCGTAACACCCTCGACCCGGCGCGCTGGCGGCGGGCCGGCTGGAGCTTTCGCGCGCTTGGCCGGCCGACCTTGTGAGGCTCCAGGGACAGGAGACGCGGTTGCGCGGCGGAATGACCCGGCGGGAGCTGATGCGCTCGTCGGCCGCTGGCGCGCTGGGGCTGGCGGCGACCGGCCTCAGTGGTGTGCTGGCCGCCTGTGGTCCGGGCATGGGGCAGGTCGATCCGGCGAGCGAGACCCTTCCGCCGGACACGGCGGCGCCGGGCGCGGTGTCGACCACGCCGGGGAGCGCTCGCCACACGCTCGCCAGCGCGACCGTCGCCAGGCAGTTCTTCGGCGAGAAGCTGGTCCCGACCACCCGGTCCAGCTTCGGCCTTGACCTGGCCGAGGTGCTGCCGTCCGATGACAAGCGCTTCCCCTCTTTTCTGCGGGTGTCGATTCCGTCGGACGTCACGAATCCCGAGGAGGCGCGGATCTACCAGGATGGGGCCACCTACGGCGGTATTCAGATGTTCGTTGACCACACGTTGCGCTCGCCGTACGAGCTGTACATGCGGTATTACGTGAGATTTCCTCAGGACTTCGAGTTCGGGAAGGGTGGACGTCTCCCCGGCTTCTTCGGGACGATCGTGAAGAACCGTATACGCACGGAGACCTTGCGTAGCGGCTTTGCCACCCGGTTCGCGTGGCGAGACGGCGACTTCGGCCTGATATACGCGAACACGGCCCGCTCCGACCACCCGGTCAACACCGTGGGTAAGGCCTCTTGGCGCTGGCCACGAGGGCGGTGGGTCTGCGTCGAGCAGGGCGTGAAGCTGAACTTCGAGGGGTTCGCCGACGGGCTGATGCTCATCTGGATCGACGGCCAGCTCGTTTACAAGGACCAGCAGTTCAACCCTCGGATCTCCAACGATCTGAGGACCGGCGGTTTCCTGGTGACGGCCACGTTCGGCGACGGCGGCGCGACCTTCAAGCCGGCCTCGCCGCAGACGATCGACCTGGCTGGCTTCGCCTATGACGTGAAGCGCCTCAACCCGCTTCCGAAGCCCGAGGACGGGTAGCCGCCGGCCGCGCTCGCGGACCAGGCGACGCCGAGAGCCCCAGCCAGGCATGACCGCGAAGTCTTCCTCCCGCAAAGGGCCAGTACGGTTCGCAACGTTCAAGCGCTCCGCAACCGAGCTGGCCCGGAGGCGCACCTCCGCGGAGGCCCGGCCACGAGCGCAGCGAAGTGGTTGGGCCGCAGCGGAGGTCGCCGCAGGGCACGTGAGCGGAGGAGGACGGCACGCGGAGGTCCCGTGGGAGCGAAGCGAGTACGGGGCCGGAGCGTGCCGCCCGGACGGAGCGAACCAGCCAACTCAGTGCGGCGGGGCCAGCATCACGACGGTGGCGGGGCCTTCGAGGCTCTCGAAGGCTCGGTTTGCCAGCGCCGCGCCGGTGACGTTGCCCTTGCGGTGGTAGCGCTCGAGCGCGTCCGCCAGGCTCATCGCCGCGTCGTCCTTGCGGTCGGCGCGGTGCAGCACCTCGGCGCGGGCGAGCAGCGCGGTGGCCTGGCAGTCGAAATCGTCGGTCTTCCCGGCGAGATCCACGGCGGTGTCGGCGAAACGCAGCGCCTCCGCCTCCCGGCCGCGGATGGCCAGCAGCCGGGCGTGGACCCCGCACCAGCCGGCCTGCGCGGGCAGCTGGTCGGTGGCGGCCGCGTCCCGGCAGCGGGTCACGTATTTGCCGGCCTCGTCGAGCCGGCCAAGCGCCAGCATGACCTCGGCGAGCGCCGCGGCCCTTGTCGCCAGGTACGCCCGCTCACCCATCCGGGACAGGTGCCGGCAACTGCGGCGCAGCTCCCGTTCGGCGGTCGTCAGGTCGTCGGCGAGCAGCGCCACCCTGGCCACCACGAACCCGCTGTGCAACGGGTCGAAACGCGGGCCGCGCAGGTCCCAGACGATCTCCTCGGCGTCCTTGAGATGGGCCCGCGCCCCTTCCAGGTCGCCGGCCATGGCGGTGAGCACCGCCAGCTGAGCGAGCAGCGCCCGCCGCTGGCCGCGGTCGTCGCCCGCGTCCACCAGCGCCGCCGTCGCGATCGTGATCGACTCCCCGACCGGTCGTGGCGTCCAGCTCAGCAGGCTGGTCAGTTCGCGGCGCAGCGACTGGGCCGCCCGCGGCACGCCCGAGTCCTCGGCGTGCTGGACCGCCATGTCCATCGCCTTCTCGGCCGCGGCGTACTGGCCGGCCGCGGTGTAGGCGGCGGCCTGGCTGCGGCAGGCCAGCGCCGCGCCGACCTCGTCGCCCTCGCGGACGAAGTCCGCCAGCGCATCGCCCGCCTCCTCCAGGGTGGTGGCGACCAGCCCGTCCGGCTCGGTGGAGAACAGCACCCGCAGGTGCGCGAGCCGCGCGTGCGCCCGCAGCCCGTCCTCGCCGGCTCGCCGGGCCCGCTCGGTGACCTGGCGCAGGATCCGGTCCGCGTCCGAGAGCCGGCCGAACGAGTACAAAGCCCAGCCCAGGTCGATCTCGGCCCGCAGGCGCAGCGGGTCCAGCTCGGGCAGCAGCACGATCGCCCGCTTGAGCAACTGGGCGGCGCCCATCTCGTCGCCCTGGCGGACCCGGTCGGCCGCCTCGATCAGGCAGGTCGCGGCCTGCCGGCCGAGCTCGACGGTCGCCGCGTCGCGCTGGCCGAGCTCGACCCGGTAGCGGTAGGCCTGCTCCAGGTGGTAGCCGACCAGCTCGTCGTGCTCGCCCGGGCCGCCCAGCATCCTGGCCTGCAGCCAGCGGGCGAACCGCTCGTGCAGATCGGCCCGCTGCCGCTTGGACGTCGCCTGGTAGGCGCAGTCGCGCAGCAGCACGTGCAGGAACCGGAACGCCTCGACGCCGGGCAGGTCGGAGCGGTCCGGGTGGACGAGCTCCTTGCGGACCAGCGCCAGGCAGTGCGCCGCGACGTGGGGCTGTTCCTCCGGCTCGGACAGGTCGACGACGGCGTCCAGGTAGAACCGGTTGCCGACCACCGCCGCCCGCTCCAGCACCCTGCGCTCGGCGGCGTCGAGCCGGTCGAGCCGGGCGGCGAGCAGCGCGGAGATGGTCGGCGGGACCTTGACGTTGCGCAGGCTGCTGGTGGCCGTCCAGCGGCTACCGTCCCGGCGCAGCAGGCCATCGTCGACCAGCGCGGCGACCATCTGCTCGACGAACAGCGGGTTGCCCGCCGCCGACGAGGTGATCCGGTCGACCAGCAGCGGGTCGAGGTCGTCCGAGCCCATCAGGCTGCGGATCAGCCGTTGGCAGCGTGCCTCGGTGAGCGGCTGCAGCAGCATCGACGTGGCGTTGAGCTTGCCGCCGCCCCACTGCCGGCGTTCCTCGAGCAACTCGGGCCGGGTCAGGCACAGCAGCAGGATCGGGGCGTCGCGTGACCAGTCGGTGATGTGCTCGATCAGGTCGAGCAGCGTCGGCTCCGCCCAGTGCACGTCGTCGAAGCAGAGCACCAGCGGGCGGCGTTCGGCGAGCGCCTGGAAGAACGTGCGGACCGCCCAGAAGCTCTCCTGGGTGCTCACCTCGGCGCCACCGAGGCCGACCAGCGGGGCGAGCGCGGCGACCACCTCGGCCGCCCCCGCTACCCCCAGCTCGTCGAGCAGCTCGCGCAGCCGGCGCTTGCCCTCCGACGCCGGCGAGTCGGCCGACACCCCGGTGGCCTGGCGGACCATCTCCATCAACGGCCAGTAGGCGATGCCCTCGCCGTAGGACAGGCAGCGCCCCCACAGCACCGTCGCCCGGTTCGACACGCCGTCGCAGAACTCCTTCACCATCCGCGACTTCCCGATGCCGGCTGGGCCGAGCACCGTGAACAGATGGCAGATGCGTTCCTCGACGACGGCCTCGAAGGCGTCCTGGATGCGTCGGCGTTCCCGGTTACGGCCGATGACCGGTGCCGCGAGGCTCAGTGACGGCGTGCGGCTGCCGGGTCCGGCGGTCGGGTCGACCAGGGCGACCAGCCGGTGCGCCCGCAGCGGGTCGCGCTTGCCCTGGACGACGAGCGGGCCGACGGGGTCGACGGTGACGCTGGGCCGGATCAGCCGGTGGGTGTTGTCGCCGATCAGGATCTCGTCGGGGGCGGCCGCCTCCTCCAGCCGGGAGGCGACGTTGACCGGGTCACCGGTGACCCCGCTGCCGGCGACGGTGACCTCGCCGGTGTTGATGCCGATCCTGATCCTCAGCCCGAGGCCCCAGTCGCGGCGCAGATCGGCGTTGAGCTCGCGGATCCTCGCCCGGATGTCGAGCGCGGCCCGCACCGCCCGCAGCGCGTCGTCCTCGTGCAGCACCGGGATGCCGAAGACGGCGAACACGGCGTCACCGATGAACTTCTCGACGGTGCCGCCGTGGGAGTAGATGACCTCGCGGACGTTGGTGAAGAACCGCCACATCACCTGCTGCAGCGGTTCGGAGTCGATGTTCTCGCCGATGTGGGTCGAGCCGGTGATGTCGACGAACATGATCGTTACTGTCTTGCGGGTCCCGCTGCGCGCGGTGGGCAGGGGGTTCCCACAGCTGGAGCAGAACCGGGCGCGGTCCGGGTTCTCCTCCAAGCATGTCGGGCACGCCACCATGTGCCGGATGGTAGGCCGATCGGGTGGCCTGACGGCAGGGGATCTCGGTATCGGTCGCTCGCGTCGTGACTCGTCCCACACCGGTTCCTCCTGGGGGGTACTCCACGGCCCGTCGCCGGGAGTTACCGGTTTGCCTGCTGATGATCCCAGGAACAACGGCCGTCGGGCGCGCGAAGGAAGATCGTTTTCGCGTGCCCTTTGGCCCTCCAGGCCGCTCATCCGGGTAGGTCCCGACGCAGCGCGGCGAGTGCGGCGGCTGTCGCGGCGGCTCCCCAGCCGAGCGCGGCCCACAGGGACACCGCGTCCAGCTCCGAGGTCGGCCAGCCGAGCACGCCGAGCGGACTGGTCACCGGGCCGCGGAATCGGCTGGAGTCGCCGATCAGCTCCAGGAGACCCACCCCGACCAGACCGAGCAGGGCCGTGCTCGGGCCGCGGGCGATCGACCCGACCGCCACGCCGACGACGCCGGCGGCGCAGACGGCGAGGACGACGACGGCGAACGCGCCCGCGAGCTCGCCGGGCCGGTCCAGGCGCATCGTCCTGGCGTCGTGGCGGCCGACGCCGACCGCGACCCAGGCGGTGAACGTCAGCGCGGACAGGGCCGCGCCGAGCGCCACGACGGTCAGCAGCTGCGCGCCGAGCACCCGGTGGCGGGCGGGTGTGACGAGCCAGGTGAGGGTCGCGGTGCGCCAGCGGAACTCGTTCGCGGCGATCTGGACTCCAAGTGCCATCAGCAGGTAGCCGAGCAGCAGGCCCGACCGGGAGCGCAGGCCCTCCCATGTGCTGATCGGCGACGCCTGCGAGCCCCAGAACACCAGCGTCGGGATCTGGAAGATCAGGAACAGCGCGACGGTGTTGCGCTGACCGCGACTGGTGGCGATCTTGAAGAACTCGGTGCGCACCAGGACGCCTAACCCGGCGGGCCGGCTGGCTCGCGCCCGTACCCGCGTACGGGCGCGGGTCCGGTCCTCGGCGCCGCCGTCAGAGGCTCGGCCCCGCCGGCCGTCCCGCGCGCCGTGACCGCCGGGGAATGCGGCGGTCATCGGCCGGCCACCCGTGGGCGCGCGACGTGGGAGCCCGCCTCCAGGCCACCCGCGTCGCCGCGGGTCAGGGCGAAGAAGACGCCCTCCAGGTCCGGCCCGGTGGTGTGCAGCTCCACGAGGGGGATCCGGTGCTCGGCAGCCACCTGCCCGACCCGCTCGGCCCAGCCGTGCGGGAGCCGCAGCTCATCCGGCCCCACCCGGTGGACCAGCGCGCCGGGCTGGCTCGCCGCGGCGGCCGCGGCGGTCGTCGCGCCGGCCTCGGCCGCCCGCTGGTCGGCGAGCAGATCGGCGAGCAGGTCGGCATGCGGGGTCCTGACAGTCACCGAGCCCTGGCCGATCTCGGGCATCGGGGCATCCAGGGCGACCCGGCCGTGGTCGATGATCACGACGTGGTCGACGGTCTGGGTGACCTCGGCCAGCACGTGGCTCGACAGCAGTGCCGTGCGGCCCTCGGCCGCCCAGGAGCGCAGAAAGTCACGCAGCCAGCGGATGCCCTCGGGGTCCAGGCCGTTCGCCGGCTCGTCGAGCACCAGCAGCTCCGGGTCGCCGAGCAGGGCGCCCGCGAGCGCGAGCCGCTGGCGCATGCCCAGCGAGAAGGAACCGGCGGCGCGCTCGGCCGCCTCCTCGAGTCCGACGAGGCCGAGTACCTCGTCCGTCCGGCGCCTGCCGACCCGGAGAGGTATCGCGAGCGCGCGCAGGTGATCCGCCGCGGTCCGGGTCGGGTAGGCCGCCGGCTCCAGCACGGCACCAACGCGGCGCGCCGGGGCGGCGAGCTCGCGGTAGCCGCGCCCGTCGATCAGCGCGTGGCCGCTCGTCGGGGTGACCAGCCCGAGCAGTATGCGCAGGGTGGTGGTCTTGCCAGAGCCGTTCGGCCCCAGGAAGCCCGTGATCGATCCGCGCCGCACCGAGAAGCTGACGTCGGTCACCGCGTGCACTCGCCGGTACCGTTTCGTCAGATTCTCGACGGCGACGATCGGACTGACGGCGGGCCTCCCGCGGCGCGATGACGGTGTTGGGCCAAAGGGTGCGCGAAAATGATCTTCCTTCGCGCACCCGGCGGCCACCGTCCATGGGATCACAGGGCCAAAGGGTGCGCGAAAATGATCTTCCTTCGCGCACCCGGCGGCCACCATCTATGGGATCACAGGGCCAAAGGGTGCGCGATAGTGGCGAAGCCGAGCGTCAAGCGGCCCGCCTCACGTTCGCGGTGCCCCTACGATAGCCAGCCGCACCGGCCACGATCGTCAGGAGATGTCCGCCCACCGGAATTCGCCGTTGGGCTCGCGCAGGCAGGCGACCGGGCGGCCGGAGGGATCCTGCTGGACGTGTCCCATATCTGAGCTATCGCACTCCGCGCCCGGCGCAGGCCCTTGCTGCTGTTGCTGGGACGGAACGTCCGACCAGCTGCCCAGGCCATTGGATCCGGGCGTCGGCGGGGCGCAGTAGAGCGTCAGGCCGTTGATCGCGATGGCGGGCGCGGTGTCCTGACCAGGCGCGCAGGGCTCGCCGACGAAGACGGGCGACGCGGACACGTTGGGCTTCGCGGATGCCTCGCTCCCTCCGGAGGGAACCGGGTCGCCGCCGCCGGCGCCGGCTGCCGCACCACCACCGCCCGGCTCGCCCGAGCCCGTCGTGCCACCGGCGCCGCTGTCGGTGCCGCCACCGCTGGTCACGCCACTCGTGGTGGGCGCGGGCTGAGGGCTCGGCTCGGGCGTGGTGGGCCGCACCCCCGGGTCCGTCGTGGCCGCCGTAACCCCTTGGGGGGCGGACGAGCCAGCCGTCTCGTCCTTGCTCTGCCCGCATCCGGTCAGGGCGGTGACGACCAGCACTGGTAGTACACCCGCCACGACCGCCCGGCGGCCGAGACCAGGTCGCCGGTTTCGCCGGCGAACGTGTGCCCAACCGGCCACGGCCTACCTCCTCCACCCGGCGGACCGCGGGCGCGCGCCGACCGCTGGGAGCAACTGCCGACCGCCCGGTTACAGGGCGCTCGCTAAGCTATCGCGCTCCGTAGCGCCGCGCCGCCCTTCCGGCGGCTCCGTCAGCCCATGTCCGACCGATACCCATCACTCAGCTTAGATAAGCCATTGATCGTTGGATGGCCATCTGTCGTGGTTTGGGTGTGGACGCCGGCCTCTTCGGGTGATCGGGCGCCCGGTGGCTGCCGTCGAGTCGCATTTGCGTCCTGGTTACTGACGAGTAGCATGGGGTATCACGTACTCGCCGGTAACTAAGTCAACGACGGCCCGGCGGGTCGCGGCGAGGGTGGGACTGGCCGATGGCCGTGACGAGGCGATGAAGCCTCGGCGCGGCCGGAGGCCCTAGGGACACGGCCGAAGGTCGCGCGATCATGGCGAAGCCTCGCGCGGCCGGAGGCCACACATGACACGGCCAAAGGCCGCGATGGCGAAGCCTCGCGCGGCCGGAGGCCACACATGACACGGCCGAAGTCCGCGCGATCATGGCGAAGCCTCGCGCGGCCGGAGGCCACATATGACATGGGGGCGGCCATGGGGCACTACCGGAGCAATCTGCGGGACATCGAGTTCAACCTCTTCGAGGTGCTGGGGGTCGACCGGATCCTCGGTACCGGCCCGTTCGCGGAGATGGACCGCGAGACCGCCCACGAGGTGCTGGCCGAGCTCGAGCGGCTCGCGGTCGGCCCGCTGGGTGAGTCGTTCGCGGACGCGGACCGCAACCCACCCCAGTTCGACCCGGCCACCGGCACCGTGCGGCTGCCCGAGTCGTTCAAGAAGTCCTTCGCCTCCCTGCAGGAGGGCGAGTGGTGGCGGCTGTTCGTGCCCGCGCACCTCGGTGGGCTCGGCGCTCCGCCCACGGTCGCCTGGGCGGCCTCCGAGCTGATCCTCGGCTCGAACCCGGCCGTGTTCATGTACATGGCCGGCCCCACGTTCGCCGGCATCCTCGACCGGCTGGGCACCGACTGGCAGAAGAAGCTCGCCGGCTGGGCGATCGAGCGGCAGTGGGGCGCCACGATGGTGCTCACCGAGCCGGACGCGGGCTCCGATGTCGGCGCGGGCAGGTCCAAGGCGGTCGCGCAGCCAGACGGCACCTGGCACATCGAAGGCGTCAAGCGGTTCATCACCAGCGGTGACTGGGATGTCCCCGAGAACATCTTCCACATGGTGCTGGCTCGGCCGGAGGGCCACGGCCCCGGCACCAAGGGCCTGTCGATGTTCATCGTCCCGAAGTTCATGCCCGACCCGAACACCGGCGCCCCCGGCGCCCGCAACGGCGTCTATGTCACCAACGTCGAGCACAAGATGGGCCTGAAGGTCTCCGCGACCTGTGAAGTGCGTTTCGGCGAGCGGGCACCGGCGGTCGGCTGGCTCGTCGGTGACGTCCACGACGGCATCGCCCAGATGTTCCAGGTGATCGAGCACGCCCGGATGATGGTCGGCACCAAGGCCATCGCCACCCTGTCCACGGGCTACCTCAACGCACTTGAGTTCGCGCGCACCCGCGTGCAGGGTGCCGACCTGACCCAGGCCGCCGACAAGACCGCGCCGCGGGTGACCGTCATCAACCACCCGGACGTCCGGCGGATGCTGATGGCGCAGAAGGCCTACGCCGAAGGCATGCGCGCGCTGACCCTCTTCACCGCCTCCTTCCAGGACACGGTGGCACTGGCCGAGCAGACCTCCCAGATCGGCTCCCAGACCTCCCCGATCGCTGACCTCCCAGATCGACTCCGTCGATCCGGCAGGGACCCTGTCGCTAATCGGGCAGGGACCCCGGATCCGGCAGGGACCCCGGGCGTCCCGGGCACGCATGATGCGCTGTCCGGCGGCGCCGGATCGGACGCCGAGCGGGCCGCGCGGATGAACGACCTCCTGCTGCCGATCGTCAAGGGCGTCGGCTCGGAGCGGTCGTACGAGCTGCTGGCCAGCGCGCTGCAGGTGCTCGGCGGGTCCGGCTACCTGCAGGACTACCCGATCGAGCAGTACATCCGCGATGCCAAGATCGACACCCTGTATGAGGGCACAACGTCCATTCAGGGCCAGGACCTGTTCTTCCGCAAGATCGTGCGGGACAAGGGCCAGGCGCTCACCGCGCTGCTCATCGACATCCAGACGTTCGCGAAGGGCGACGCCGGCAACGGCGCGCTGGCCGGGGAGCGTGACCAGCTCGCCGCCGCGCTCGAGGACGTCCAGTCGATGGTCGGCGGGATGGTCGGGTTCCTGACGGGGGCCGCCGACGACAAGCGTGAGGTCTACAAGGTCGGCCTGAACTCCACCCGGCTGCTGATGAGCCTCGGCGATCTGATCATCGGCTGGCTGCTGCTGCGCGGCGCTGAGGTCGCCCTGGCGGCGCTCGCCGACTCGCCGACGGCCAGGGACGTGCCGTTCTACCAGGGCAAGATCGCCGCGGCGAAGTGGTTCGCGGCCAACATCCTGCCCGAGCTGCGCGCCCGTCGCGCGATGCTCGAGGCCACCACCCTCGACCTCATGGATGTCCCCGAGAACGCTTTCTGACAACCTGACCAGCCCCGCCCACGATGGGCGATCGGCCGCCTGGTGCCTTGCCAGGCGGCCGATCGTGCTTCCCTCCCGGATTCGCGTTGGGTTGGCCCGCGGCCTGGGCGCTGATCTGGAGCGGGCCGCCGGAGGACCCGGCGCCTGGGCGCGCCTGGGGTGCGTCCGTCTGATGGCGCGTGGCGGAAAGGTCGACGTGTCGGACAGACCGCTTGTTTCCGGCTAGGTCCTACCGGGGTACCGATCTGGTATGGGAATCATGGCAAGTCTCGGGTTCTTCGCGTTCGGCGCGGTCTTGGCGTTCGCCGTCCGTGGCGACACACCAGGCATCGATCTCACGGCGGTCGGTGTCATCGTGATGCTGGTCAGCGTCATCGGCTTCGCGACGGCGCTCTACCGCGAGCGGTGGCGTCGGCACGTCTTCGAGGAGTCCATCGAGCAGGGCACGCACCCGCCGCTTCCGCCCGATGATGGCATCGTCCTCGTCGAGCCGACGGCCCCGCTCGTCGCTCCCGCGCGTGACATCGCCCCGGATATCCACCGCTGATTCCTCGCCGTACCGCAGTGCGCCTGGTCTCGACGGCCGGCGCACACCGGCACCGGAACAGACCCGGCGGGAACCCTTGGCTCCATGGGTCTGTCAGCAGGTGCGCGGCGGGGATGCGTGCGCTTTCTTCGCCCCTGGCCAACCTTTTTTCAGGATGTACGGAGAGGCGGGAAATGCTTCCCCCGCACGGTGCCTTCGGCGCCGTGCGGGGCCCCCTGCATCTGGCTAGACCTGGTCAGGAGGTCCGGAGCGGGGGGAAAGCCTGATCGAGCTCGTTGCGCATGTCGCGCTTGAGGATGTCGTCGGTCTCCGACGAGGGCTGGCCCTCGAGGAGGAAGCGGGCGACACGGAGAGTGAGATCGACCCGCTCGGCCAGGTTCAGCGCGCCGGTGAAACGACCGCCGGTGGTACCCGCGGATGAGGCAGAGGTGAGCACCTTGGCGACGAACTCGTCCGCGGCCAGCAGAGCCTCCACGCGCGTCATGCGGTTCACCCCTTTGTCCGGGAAGCCGGAGTCGTGCCGATAGCTGGACGCGTGCGCCACGGTACCAGGCCGGCTCCGGCGCCTGTTGTTCGCCCCATCTGCGGCCTTTGCTGCTACCTGCCACTCTTGGCCATCCTGGAGCCATCCATTGAGGCGCCGAGCGGCGGTGGTGCGCTCCGTCATGATCGCGGGGCCGACCCGTCAGGCACCGGCTTCGTGATCTGGCAAGCCGGTCACGGAACCCAGCCACGGCCGGTGACGGCGCATTGGCGCAGTGCCAACCCAGCCATTCTGGTGATCCTGATCCACGCCGACCAACGCCGTACACCTTGGCCGGGAACCACGTGGGGAGCAGGGTTCCTGCCGGATCCGGGGTCCCTGCCGGATCAGCGGAGCTGATCTGGGAGGTCTGGGAGCTTGCGGACGGGGTCTCTGCCGGATCGGCGAAGCCGATCTGGGAGGTCGTGATCGGGGAGGTAAGCGATCTGGGAGGTCGTGATCTGGGAGGTCGGGCCCAGCGCCCGACATGAAGGCGAGCGCGTCCAGCGCCTCGTCCATTAGTCCGAACTTACTTGATCTAGGACGCACTGCGGGCTCGTGACTTGCGGGTTCGCGGCAGCCATTGATCGTCTTACTGACTACCAACGGTCTTGGAGATAGGCGCGCCGATTAGCTGGAAGACCTTTCTCTGGGTTTCGGTGGCGTTCGTGAGTAGCTGAAGGCTGCCGCCGCCGCTGATGCGGATCTCGTCGCGGGTCAGGGTGGCCAGGTGCGCGAGGAGGCCCTGGAAGCTGTAAAGAGGCGTTCCGTCGGGCTGTTCCTTGCGTGTGGATTTCCGGTTGGCGGCCTCGGAACGGAGAGCGGGCGCGACCGGGTCGGTGCGGCCTGGCGGCTCCTCGTCCGTGAAGGTGAGGGGGGCGAGCCGTTTCCTCAGGTGCCAGGTGATGTAGGCAGCGAGGGAGCAGATCAAGAGATGTGCGCGGACCCGGTTTTCCAGGTAGTGGTAGATCGGTCGCACCTGAAGGTCGGTCGTCTTGATCGTACGGAAGACTCGTTCGACCTGGGAGAGGTTCTTGTACGCGGTGACGATCTCGTCTCCGCGCATTCCGCTCGCGTGTTTCTCCTCGGCGCGGACGACGTAGATGCCGTCGAGCGCCGCCTCGGCGGCGATGCTCTCCTCCCGCCGGGCGATGGTGACATCGGCGTCCGTGATCGTGATCTCGAGGTGCTTCGCCATCTTCCGCCTGTGGACAATCTTCCCGATCTTCATGCCGATGTCCGCGGCGCCGACGATCCGGCCTTCCGTGACGGCGGCGACGACTGGGGCGAGCGCCTTTTCGGTGGCATCGAGCAGTTCGTCACGCTTGCGGGCACGCTCGGCTGCCAGGAAAGGGTTCCGGCAGGCGATCAGCCGCTCTCCGGGAAATTTCGGGTGGCGGATCTCGGCGAGGTTGGTCTCGTCGAACAGGGTCGGCTGCAGCGGGCCGTCCACGGCCGCGAGCTGGGCGATCTGGGGCGCGCGCAGGGCGGTGATCCATCCCAGGTCGTCGGACTCGCGGAGCGCCCTGATACGCGCCGACGTGATCATCCCTCGATCGCCGACCATGATCACACTCTTCAGGTGGAACGTTTTCTGGACGGCGTGCACGGCTTCGATGAACGCGGACGGGTCGCCGGTGTTACCGGGGAAGACGCGTATCGCGACAGGCCGGCCGTCGGCGTCCGTGAGGACTCCGTACTCGATCTGCTCGAGCCCGCGACGGCCGTCACGGGAATAGCCATGGGACGCCAGCGGGCAGCAGTGCCCTTCCATCCAGGACGACGACAGGTCGAAAAGAACCTGGCCGCCGTCGACGAGATGCCGGCCCACGAGTTGCCTTTCGATGTCGTCCTGCCGGTGTAGCAGCCAGTCCATGGCGGCATAGATCTCGTCGGTCGACGCCGTGTCTATCCCCAGGTCCGCGCCGAGCGTGTTGTCGGACCACCAGGATCTGGTGGCGAGCTTCGAACCGGGCTGGATAATCCGGGCGACAATCAGCGCTAGGGCGATATCCCGCTGTCGCCCAGCCGGCCCCAGCAGTGCCGGCAGGCCGAGCTGCCGGGCGACCGTCATGACCGCGGCGACATTGCCGTGCTGAAGAGACCGAGCGATCTCGACATCTTTCTCGACATCGACCAGCGTCCGGCCCGCGAGCGCTTTCCTGAGCACGTCGATGGCCGCCGGCGGAAGGTGCGAGACGTTCGCAATGGTCTCGTTCTTGACCTTTCCGTCTTCCCGGAAGGTACGCCGCACCAGATGCGACACGTACTCCCGCGGCTCGCCGGCCGCGTTCGTCTGCCGACTGACAATCCGGTCCACGTGCATAGCACCCGTTTGCCTCGCCACGAGTCGATGATCCCATCCAGCAAGATCCCGATCAAGCAACCTACTGACTACACTTCGGACAACACAGGCCAAAGTGCCAGGCTGTGCGCGTAGCGATCTTCGAGCACTCGCAAGTTCGG
>NZ_JASNFO010000127.1:0-32857 GCF_032027725.1 Pseudofrankia coriaricola
CACGGTCCTGTCCGGCACCCCGCACCTGCTGGTGGTCCGCACCCCGACACCCGGGCTGGTCTGGTACGCGGCGATCAGCTCACGCTCGTCGGAGGCGATCGACGCCACCGGGGTGCTCGACGGCTGGCACGGCTACCTGACCCGCGACGACTACGCCGGCTGGTACCAGTACGACCCCGGGCTCGCCGGCGTGCAGTTGTGCTGTGCGCACCTCATTCGGTCGTTGCGGGCGGTGCTGGCACTCGCGCCGGGCGCCCAGAAGTGGGCCGGCCGACTCATCGACCTGCTCCGCGAGGCGGGCGCCCTCGTCGTCGCCGCCCGCGCCGACGGGCGCACCCGCCTCGACCAGAAGACGATCGACGAGCTGCGGACCCGCTACGACCGTGACGTCCGCGTCGGCGAACTGGCGAACATGTCCCGGCCCTGGAAGGACGACAGGAACCACCCCGGCCTGGTCCTGGCCCGCCGGCTCGCCGCGAAGGCCGACCAGGTCTGGCTCTTCACCACCGACCTCAAGATCCCCTGGGTCAACAACCCGGCAGAGCAGGCGATCAGGCTCCCGAAACGTCACCAGGCCGTCTCGGGCTACTGGCACACGCCCACGACCCTCGCCGCCTACCTACGCGTGCGCTCCTACCTGGTCACCGCCCGCGACCACGGCCTCCGCGCCATCGACGCCATCCGGATGACCCTCGCCGGCAAACCCTGGATGCCCGTCCCACGCCTGGCCAGCCCCGCACCCGCCCTCGCCGCCTAAACCAACGTCAACAACGGGGTGCCGGAATCGGCACCCCTGAATGGACACCCAAGCGGGTCCGTAGCCGAAGGCGGGGGTAATTCCTCGCTGGGCACTGATGGGAGGTGGTGTGCGGTGATCGGTGGTTGCCGCGTCCTGCTGCCTGTTGGTGCAGGACAGGGCGCTCACCGTGAGGTGGGGTCTGAAGGGTTTGAGGCGAAACACCGAGCCGTAGCCGAATTTGGCGAACCGGTCGGCCCGTTCCAGGAGATGCCGAGCCCGCACTATGGGGGTGAAGGAAATACTTGGGGCTCCTGGGCACAACAAGGTGTGTGCGGGCGGCGCGGTGGGAAAGTTCTCTGCGTTACCCCGGGAGGTCTCGTACGGTCCCGCTCGACGGGGCTGGGTAGCTGGGCGTATAAGCCGCTAGGTGAAGTCGCCGGTGATGCCGTGCGAGAAGTCGGAGTGACTCGTGGTACTGCTGAACCAGGGAACAACAGAAACCCTGGGACCGTCGTGTTGGTGCGGCGCCGGGCGGCGACCCAAAAGGCGTCGACCTGGGGAAGGGGTCACGGTGGGAATGGTCGGACTGGATGCGATCGCGAGCGAGTAGGAGCGCCGGACTGATGGTTGCCGAGGCAATGACCGAGGCGGCGCTTGGCCGAGGATACTCGGATCGCACACCGGCGAGCCAGGTAGTAGGAAATGGAATGCTGGCGCGGAAGGCACACTCGCTGATCGGCCAGGTCTACGATCCGCGTAATCTGGAGCGGGCATGGGGCCGTGTGAGGGTGAACCGGGGCGCCGGCGGTGGGACCGGGTCAGCATTGACCGGTTCGAACGTGAGCGTGGGCAGTATCTTTCGACCCTGCGGCAGCGGCTGGCCGACGGAAGCCACCGGCCGCGGCCGGTCCGTCGGGTGGAGATCGACAAGCCGGGATCTAAGGATAGGCGTCCGCTTGGCATTCCGACGGTCACGGCATACAGCCGAATCTGACAGTCGATCTTCGAAATCTCTCGTTTCGGATTCGCTCGTTGTTGTCCATCCGTTTCACGCGCTGAGCGGTCAGCGCCTGGATGTCCTTTTCAGCAAGCGGCGGGCGGGTGAGACGTTGTTCGTCTGTGTTCGGCCGGGTTCGGGTCAGGTCACGTTGCCGGCGGCGTGGACGGACCGCGGTTCAGGCGCGGAGCAGGGGCGGCTGTCGGTCGACGGGCTGGCGGCGCTCGGCGCGGTGACACGCGCCCTCAAGGTCGTTGATGGCGGTGAGTAGCCGTGTCATTCTCTTGTGTGATGACTCCACCCAAGATTCCGGCAGGTCTGGGCACAACGAGCACGGAGGACCTTCTTGCGCGACGACGGGCACTGGCCGAGGCGATCGGCGATCCGCAGCGGGTGCTGGCCGGCTCGCTCGTCGAGCAGCATCGCCGGTGCGGCAGACCGGGCTGCGCCTGCGCGGCCGGGGACGGGCATGGGCCGTATGCGTACTTCAGCCCGCGCCAGATCGAGCGGGGCCGGCTGCGCTACGTCCCGGCGCGTCTGGTCGCGGTCGTGCGGCGGTACCTCGACCGCTGCGTCGAGGTCGAGGCGGCGCTGGCGGAGATCTCGGCGATCAACGTCGAGCTGCTCGCGCGCCGGGAGCTGACCTGAGCGATGGCCGTGGCCGTTCTGTCCGGACCTGCCTACCGCGAGGCGGTGGCGGTGGTGGCGAACATGACGGCCAGCGCGTTGGGAGCGAACGGTGAACGGCGAACACAAGATCACAACATCGCATCGGCGGCGGGGGGCGCTGGTCTACCTGCGCCAGTCGACGCTGATGCAGGTCCGGGAGCACACCGAGTCGACGCTGCGGCAGTACGCGTTGCGGGACACGGCGGTGGCGCTGGGCTGGTCGCCGACGGACATCGAGGTGATCGACACGGATCTGGGGGTCTCGGGTGCCTCGACCCGGGGCCGGGAGGGCTATCGCCATCTGATGACCCGGCTGTGTCTGGGCGAGGTCGGGGCGATCTTCGGGTTGGAGATCTCCCGGCTGGGCCGTTCAGACGCGGACTTGGCGCGCCTCGCGGAGCTGGCCCGGCTGCCAGGTCCTGGTCGTCACGATCAATCGGCCGCACGCAAGAAATGCCGTGAACCGTGAGGTGAGAGAGGGGATCGCCGCAGCGCTGGACCGGCTGGACACCGCACCCAATATTGCGGCCGCGGTGCTCACCGGGGCCGGCGGAACCTTTTGCGCGGGCATGGATCTGAAGGCCTTTCTGACCGAAGGCGCTCCCGTCGGGGGTACGCGTGGCTTCGGTGGCGTCGCTGCTCGCCCGCCGGACAAGCCGCTCATCGCCGCGGTGGCGGGCCTTGCCCTGGCGGGCGGGTTCGAGATCGCCCTCGCGGCGGATCTCATCGTGGCGGCCGCGGATGCCGCCTTCGGCCTGCCCGAGGTCAAGCGGGGTGTCATCGCAAGCGCCGGGGGACTGGTTCTCCTCGGCCGGACCCTGCCGTACCAGGCCGCGATGCGTATCGCGCTCACCGGTGAACGGATCGAGGCGCGAGAGCTCTAACAGCTCGGCCTGGTATTCCAGCACACACCTGCCGGGGGCCGCACTCGACGCCGCCGTCGAACTCGCCGCGTCGATCGGCACGAACGCCCCGCTCGCCCTTGCCGCGTCGAAGCGGTTGGTCCGCGCGGCCGCAGGATGGGTCGACGCCGACCTGTTACGTGTGCAGGACGAAACCGGGGCAGCGGTCCCGGCATCCGCCGATGCCGCAGAAGGGGCGCGGGCTTTGACCGAGAAGCGCCCACCGGTGTGGCAAGGGCGGTGAGTGCGTTCTAGCCGGGGAGTGCCTGCACGGCGCCCGAGCGGGCCGAAAGCGCACCGCACCGAACTGCCTGGGCGCAACGGGACGACGAGCCGCGTTCGCCGCGTTCGACACGGCGACCGGCGAGGTGACCGGCCGGTGTTTCGACCGGGATCGGGCCGAGGAGGGTTCGTCGCCGCACGTCCCGAGCTCGTCCACCTCCCTACCCGCCGGCGTGACCGGGGCCATGGCCGCGACGAGACCCGCACCCTCAACGCCGCGACCGCGTCCCCGCCACCTTGCGTGGGCCCGGCGGCTGTCCTCGTCACAGACGCCAATCGAGATGCTGTGGCCAACGGGTATCCGCTGGCTTATGGCAGGACATTCCCGCACACTGGTTCCGGCGTGACGACGTCGAAGGAGCTACCCGTCGGGTTGATCCGCATGAAGATGTAACAGGTGCTGGGTTTACCGAAGCTTGCGTCCAAGTCGACGGGCGCAGCCAACAGCCCGGTGGCATCGTAGTCCTTGACGGCCCGCAGGTTCGTGATGAAGGCGTCCCGGGTCAGGCACTGCCCTGCTTCCTGCAGCCCGCGTACCAGCAGATCGGTGGTGATGTAACTAGTGAGGGCGATGTCCTGCTCCGGCGGCTGCAACTCTGGCGCATACCTGGCCATCGCGTCCCGGTACACCTCGTGCGCGGGCGTATCCATCTCGAATGGCTTCATGTCCAGGAAGACATAGGTCCCCGCGAGTCCCGGGCCGAACTGGTCGAGCACCTTCTGGTCGTAGCCAACAGGCAACAGGGTGACTTTCGGCGTGGAACCGGCTGACACGGCGCCGACGCGCACAGCGGCGGCGTCCTGGGGTGCGAGTGTAACCAACAACACGTCCGCCTGCGAGTCCCGGATCGTCTGCCCGACCCGCTCCGGGCTACTCGCGCCAGGGGTGTAGTCGAGGTCGGCGACAACCTCGATCCCCGCGGAGGTCAGGCTCTGCGCTAGCTGGTCGCTCAGTGTGCGGGACGCCTCGATAGCGTGGATGGACACGAGTGCGGCATTGGTACCGCCGAGCGACTTCGCGAACGTGCCGAAAGTGCTGACCGCATTCCGCGACACGGGGTTGGCGTAGCTGAACATGTTCCGGTACTCCGACCAGACTGGCTCTATGGCGCGCCCGACGACCGGTACACCCTGCCGGTTCAGGTACTCAGCCGACCCGCCCACCGCACCCGTCATCTCGAGGAGTCCGAAGACGTTCTGGTTATCCACGAGGTCGCTGCTGACCTTCAGGTTGATCCTGGGATCGGACTCGTCATCCTGCCAGCCGTAGACGATCTCGCGGCCGTGGACACCCCCGGCCGCGTTCGCCACGCCGAGCCGAGCATCGACACCGCTGCGGACCGCTTGGAGGATCCCGGCGGCCATCCCGCTGTTGGACAAGACAAAACCGATCTTGACCTGTTCCCGGGTGACTCCGGGAGCGTTACAGGTGGCCGCGACTGAAGTATTGTTCGCATTTGAGCATCCCACAATGCACAACGAGAGCAGGGTTCCCGACACCGCCATACGCAAACAAGTCGTGCGGCTAGGCGGTCGGACAGAGTTGACCATCTACAACATCTCCTCTTGCGGGGCCGAGGTGGTGGGCTCCCGTGCAATCGCTAGACCAGATCACGATCAGAGCCGAGCTCTCGCGGCTGCGCCGTCCGGTCGGTGCCGATATCGTCGCATCCAGGCCCTACCGCCTGACTATCCCGCTCGACACCGACGTGGCGCGGGCGTGGCGACTGCTCCGAGCAGGGGACCTCGAATCAGCCGTCGAGCTCTGCGCGGGTGCGTTGCTGCCGGGCTCCGCAGCACCGGGCGTTGCGCATGTGCGCGAGCTGCTACGGGAGGAGATGAATCTGGCTTTACTGCGTCGGGGGGATCCTCGGCTCCTGATGAATTGGGCCGCGAGCCCATTGGGGAGAGACGACCTGGAGCTCTGGCAGGCATGCCGACAGCTGCTACCCGACGGCCCCGACCACGACCGGGTGACCGCTCGCATCAATGTTCTCGACCGCGAACTGAGCTGAGTGCTGGTACGGCAGTCCGCATCCGCGGGGCGCCGCCGTCCCGACCTTCGTCAGTTGTATGGCATGGCGTGATGAACACACCTGTCTCACGTGGCGGTAAAGACGGGCGGCCGGCGTTCCAGCATCGCGAGCGAACCTTCAGCGAAATCAGCGGTAGCGCGAAGCCTGGTCTGCTCCGAACTCTCCCTCTTCAAGATGGCGGCCACGGTGTCCGCCAGCCCTCCGCGAAGAGTGTGGCGGATTGAGCGAACCGCAAGCGGAGCAGACCGGGCGATCTCGACCGCGAAGGCATGCGCTTCCGCTCGCTCTTCACCATGTGGGACGAGACGGTCAGCCAGTCCCTTGGCGAATGCCTCCTCCCCGCCCATACGCCGACCGGTGTAGAGGAGGTCCAGAGCGGTCTGCTGACCGACTATCCCGGGAAGGGTCACAGACAAGCCGAAACCTGGGTGAAAGCCCAGCCGGGCGAAGTTGGCCGAGAAGCGGGCTTCCGGTACCGCCACCCGGAAGTCGGCCGAACAGGCCAGACCGAGCCCGCCACCAACCGCCGAGCCCTGCACGGCCGCTACCACGGGAATCTCCACCCGGAGCAGCCGCAGCGCCTCGCGGTAGAGATCAGAGGCCCCCTCTTGTTTAGGGGGATCGGCCTCGCTTTGGTTGTGGAAGTCCGCGCCGGCGCAGAAATTCTTGCCCTGAGAGCACAGCACGATCGCTCGCACGTCGCCGCTTGCTAGCTCCTCGTAGGCATCGGCCAGGCTGCGGATCAACTTGGTGTCGAAGAAGTTATTTGGCGGCCTACGTATCTCTACCTCGGCGACATGGTCGTCGCCGACGATCACATACACCTCACCGAAATTTGCGGTTACCACACCAAACCCTCCTCACTCCAGGCGGCAAACGCCAAAGGCAGCCGAACCGTACTGACGGGATCGCGCTCGGCGCCGAGGAACAGCTCCTCAGCTCCCGCGGCGCTGATTAGACCCTGACACCGGACTGCCCACCATAGCCGGCATGACCGCAGTGCCGCTCACTCGTAAATGATCTTCACGGCATCGGTAGTCGGCCGGGACTGGCAGGCCAGGCGCCAGCCCTCGTCGATATCATCCTGCTCGAAGACGGCGTTGTTCTCCATCTCCACCTCGCCGTCGACAAGCTTGAACTCGCAGGCGCTGCAGATGCCTTCGCGGCACGAGTACGGCGGGTCGAGTCCCTGGTCGAGGAGGAAGTTCAGCAGCTTCTGGTCGGCGGGCCAGGCGAACTCGTAGGTCTCGCCGTCAAGCTCGACGCTGAGGTCGACGGTCCTGCCTCCCGCTCTCAAGTCCGAAGCCGTCACACCCGTCCCCTCATTCCAGAGGTTGGCGTACTGAACTCCGTAGTGCCCTGCCGCCTGCCGACGAACGTCATGAGCGAACGGTGCTGGACGACGGAGGCGCCGATCCGTTGTGCTAGTGCCTCCTCGGTTCCATACTCCATCCGCCAGGTGTGCAGTCGGCGGGTCAGCTGCTGCAGGCGGTATTCCTTCGTCAAGCCGATGGCGCCATGCGCCTGGTGTGCCGCCCGCGCGCCCAGCGATGCTTCGCGGCCTGCAACCACCTTAGCTGCGAAGCTGGCGAAGATCTCGCCCTGGGTTCCTGCGGCCATTGCTGCTTGGTCTACGGCCGCAGCGGACGTCGCGGCAGCCTGGGCCAGGTTTACGAGGTGCTGCTGCACGGACTGATTGGATCCGATGGTTCGGCCGAACTGCACCCGCACGCGGCAGTATTTCGTCGTCATCTCAAATATCGCCGACAGTGCGCCAGCCATTAGCGCGGCCCGCAGAAGTGCCCCGCGTGCCGCCGGCGCGTCGGGGTCACCGGGCCACCAGGATGCATCCACTTCGAGGTCATCGGCGCTGACGGTGTCGCACGACATTCCGGCTAAGTCAGTTCCGGGCACGATCTGTAATGATGTTCGCTTGGCACGGGCGATACGGAGTCGTCCTGATTCTGCGGGTACGACGAACACGACCGTGTCGGCATCGCGAGCCCACGGGACCGCGTAGGCGGCACCTCGCAGGCGACCGTCGACGTACTCGAGCGTGTCGCGGGGGGTTCCGGGAACCACCGTCGCGGGACCGGCTGGAACGTTCTGTCCGGATTGCACTAGCAGCCAAGCCGCTAGATGTGTGTCGGCCAACGGCAGCGGAGCTGCATTCCGTCCCGCAGCCTGCAACATAGTGACAAGGTGGGTAAGCGAGCCACCAGATCCGCGGTCCGCCTCGTCGATGCTAATCAGCGTCAGGCCCAGCTCGTCCACCTGGCTCCAAAGCCCGATGTCGAGCCCGTGGGATTCCGCCCAACCCACCACTTCTTGGGGGCATGTCTCGGCGAAGAACTTCTCCATGAACGAGGCTATCGAGACGTCGCTGTCCTGCAAACTCATGGCTTCATCAGCTCCCGGCCGACGATGTTGCGAAGTACTTCGTTGGTCCCGCCGCGTATCGACCAAGACGGGGACGTCAGGATGGCCCGAGCAAGAAGCGACTCGTACTGGTCCTCGGACCCTAGCGCCGGGAGCCGGCCGAAATGGCGCCTCACGATCTCTACACACTCCTGCTCGAAGCGGGTTGCCATCTCCTTGATCAACGCTGCCTCGACGATCGGCGTCAGGCCCGCGTCGACCATGCGAGCGAGCGACAAGGACATGGATCGGAACGCCCAGCAGCGCGCTGTTATGTGACCGAGGTCGGCCTCGAACCACCCCGGTACGGCTCCCCATTCGGTCTTCGCCCACCGCTCCAACACTGGGATGAGCGACATCCAGCGATCTACGCCCCCCCGCTCCAAGACCAGCTCGGCAGTGTTCTGACTCCAGCCACCCCCGACCTCGCCGAGACGTCTCGAGTCCGGGATCAGGACATCGTCAAAGCTGAGCTCGCAAAAGTCCCGGGTCCCATCTATGAAATCGATGGGTGAGACGGTCAATCCCTCGCTATTGCGATCTACAAGGAACTGCGTCAGCCCTCCCCGGCGGTCGTCCGACGTACGGAGCAAGGCAAGGATGTAGTCCGCCTCGGCCGCTCCGCTCGTCCAGATTTTCGTTCCGTTGACCCTCCACGCGTCGCCGGACCTGACCGCGCGTGTCCTAAGCCCCGCCAGATCGGATCCTGCGTCCGGCTCGCTCATTCCAATTGCGAACGATAACTCGCCTCTCGCGATCCGCGGCAGAAAGTAGCGCTTCTGCTCCTCCGTTCCGTTTTTAGCGATGTTCGGCCCGGACTGCCGGTCGGACACCCAGTGAAATCCGACCGGGGCACCGACCGCCAAGAGTTCCTCGACGACGATGAACCTATCCACGGCGGATCGTCCCCCTCCGCCGTACTCGACGGGCAAGGTCATACCGAGCCATCCCTGGGATCCGAGATCTCGGGAGAACTGGCGGTCCGTGTCACCACCCATGCCCAGGCCTGGGCGATAGCTCCCGGGGGGCAGACGCTGGGCAAGCCAGGCACTTACCTCCTCCCCCAACGCGAGTTCGCTATCAGTCAGTTGGGTAGCCTCGAGCTTCATTGGGCTCCATCTCGCCGTTCACCAGGATAAACGCCCTCGGCCGTTTGCCTCGGTCGCAGAGCGTCCACGGACGGGTCGATGCCAAGCTCGGCGAGAAGCTCCTCAGTATGCTGCCCTATCAGGGGAGCGGGGCGGTGAATACTACCCGGGGTAGCGGCGAACTTCGCTAGCTGGGGGGTCAGCCGATAGCGCCCGGCCGCAGGATGTTCCGCTATCGGCAGGTCGCCGATCAGATCCTCCAGCGTCGACACCCGGGTTACTGGTATGCCGTGCTCACGGCAGTAGTCCAGCCACTCGGCTGTTGTCCGGGTCGGAGCTAAACGACGAACATCTCGGTAAAGGGAATCCGAGTTGACGAGGGTCGCTCGCCGGTCGGCATATCGAGGGTCATTGTCCGCGTTCGGCCATCCCGCATCACCGAACAACTCGGCGTAGTGACTGGGTTGGTACGGCAAGAGGTGGACGTAGCCATCCTTGGTCGGGTGGGGTCGTCTTTCCTTCGACAATACCCGCTTGTACCCGGTGGCGCGCTCACCAGCAACGCTGACTGGCGGCACGACCATCCCCCCGTCACCATGCTCTGTCAGCATGAAAGCAGTCATCGCTTCATTCATCGCGACCTCGACGTGCTGTCCCTCGCCGGTGCGTTGCCGATAAAACAGTGCGGCCGTGACTGCTTGGGCGATGACCAGTCCGCACACCTTATCCGCGAATATGGTCGGAATCAATGCGGGTTCACCCCAGACTCGCTCCATGATGTCGGCTACACCAACCGCCGCCTGGATGATGTCGTCATAGGCAGGCTCGTTCTCGTGCCCCGATCCAAGCGGGAACCCTTGGGCTTGGCAATACACCAGGTCAGGCTTCATCTTCCGGAGCGATTCATAATCGACCCCGAGTGCCTCCAAGGCGAACGGCCGCATCGTGGCCACGACCACATCGCACGTTCGGACGAGAGCCCGCACTGATCGCTGACCGCGGGCCGTAGTCAGGTCCAGCCGTACTGATCGCTTGTTGCGGAGCAGGTTCAATGTGATGCCGGACAATTCCTGATGCGTCCCAGCACCCATTACCCGGTTTATCTGCTGACTGTCACTCTCGGCGACAATGACATCCGCGCCCTGATCCGCCAGAATTTGGGTCGCGAACGGCCCCATAATGACACGACTCAGGTCGAGCACCCTGATATCGCTCAACGGCCCGCGCGACGTGGCTTCGAGTCCCACCAGCGCAACCCTTAAAGACTGTGTGTCGGGGAGAAGGTTATCGGGAATAGTGACGCATCAGCCGAGATCAGATAGCGGTTATGACCCGCCGCCGGATTTCTAGCGTGGCGGGGCATAAAGAGCGGCGACGGCCGAGAGGCGATCGATAGCTTGTCGCACAGGCTATCCCGCGGCGCCTCCTTAGTCCGACGGACCACCGCGAACGAGCTATGCTGCCAGCGAGGATATAAACAAGTCGGATTCGTATCCTTCCCGTCGAGAGATCCGATTGCCGCCGCGTCTAATCCGTTAGATCGCTCGATCCGCACCTGGTGATCGCATCGACTTTTAGCACTCCGAGCCACTGTCCGTAGACCGCGTGAGACACTGAACTCCTGAGCGGGCCGTTCATGGTAGCCGACGCTCCACATGTAGCCTCCCCTGACTGCCCCGTGACTTGCCTCAAGCATGGCGTTCGCCAGATTCGATTGTCAAGAGAAGATACGAGTCAATGGAAGTCGGTCGGCCTGCTTCACCAGAGGGCTAGTGTTCCGAGTTTCAGTCTCCTAGGTTGATCGTCTGCTGGGGTGATGCCTGGTCCGAGTGCTGGGTTGACTGGCGAGCCGCGGCTGGGTCGGCCGCGCACGGTCAGCGACGCGCGGGTCGAGCAGGTGATCGCGAAGACGTTGGAGGGAACTCCGCCGACGGCAACATGTGGTGGACGACCCGGTCGATGGCGAAGGCGCACGGCGGCGCGGATGGCTCACGACTACGGCTGGTCAAACGAACTCGGTCGGCGGCGGGGGGCCGTCGCACACGCTGCGACGGGCTGGGTGGGGCCTCCTTCGGAGGGCTCAGGCAAGATCGGAAGCACTGAATCCGTAGACATCGATGGTGTGAACACCATTGATCAGCTATTCGCCGGTGCGTTCTCGCGGTTGGGACGATTCCACGCGTCAAGGGTCGCCCTGGCGGTCCGCTCGACGTGGGCTCGCACGAGCTCCTCGGCGAGGGCAGCGTCGCGCCGCATGATCGCACCAGTGATCGCGGCATGCTCCTGCGTGGTGGCGCGCTCACCGCCGTAAAGCCTGGCGTACTGGCGGAAGATCTCGGCCTCATCGAACAGATCCTGCCGAATCGCGCACAGTCGAGGTGAGCCGCAACCCGAGGCACAGACGGCATGGAACTCGGAATGCAAGATCGACCACCGCTCGTTCGCTTGCGGGTCCGCCGCAATCGAGGGCCGGGGGGCGTTCGCGAGACGATGATGCGCGGCGATGACGGATGCCTCCCAATCGACGTCGCCGCGCTCAACCGCGAGCCGAACCGCCAGCCCCTCCAGCTCGGATCGTAGGAGGCAAAGGTCGTTAATAGCCTCGACCGTGATCGGGGTGACGCGGAAACCCTTGTTCGGCTCGGACATGACCAGCCGCTGAGCCGTGAACCGCGTCAAAACCTCGCGAACAACACTGACACTCACGCCAAAGGCGACACATAGATCCTCGGTTCGTATGCGCTGACCGGGACTCAAGTCACCACGAAGCAACTGTGCGCGAATATCGAGGTACAGCGCCTCGTTTCGAGTTCTCGCATCGGCGGTTCGAGCCATCTGCAGCCCTTTCTAGGTCTTGTTTGGCGACCGGAAGAATGGCTGCGGCCGCTGGCGTCACCGCGTCCGCATGGCCGCGTCGGCTACGGCCACACCACGGTCATGTCGGCGAAGTGCGCTGTTGGCGGCCACGAGCTCACGGCAGGCATCGAGCTCACGGCACGCCATGCTGTACGCGCGGGCGCTCACTGGTCCACCATCCGGGTGTCCGAACCGGTAGCTGAGAGGGTTCGGGCACGCCCCTGGTCCCCATCTGGCCATCGCCCTGCTCGCTCGACCGTGAAGGTCCGGCATGAGTTCCGCGAGGCCCGGTGGCCCAGGACACCCCGACTGGCTACAGGGCTGCGCGCCAGAGAGCGCCGATCAGTGAGCGACCGGCTGCGGTGTCCCGGGACCACCGGGTGTCTTCCCACTGGTGCAACAGCGAGGAGGCACAGATGAGTATCGACCAGATCCCGGCCGGCGCGCGGCTGTGCGCCGGGGTGGACTGGGCCAAAGACGACCACGCCGTCGCGGTCGTCGACGCCGACGGCGAGGTCCTCGACCGGCTCGCGGTCCGACACGACGCCGCCGGACTGCGGGACATGGTCAGACGGCTGCTCAAGCGCGGCGTGGGCGAGGTCGGGATCGAACGCCCCGACGGCCCCGTCGTGGAAGCGCTGCGCCAGGCCGAGCTGACGGTGTTCGTGATCCCGCCCGGCCAGCTGCGCAACCTGCGCCCGCGGTACGGCTCGGCCGGGAACAAGGACGACCGGTTCGACGCCTACGTCCTGGCCGACGTCGTGCGCACCGACCGGCGCCGGCTGCGCCCCCTCGTCCGCGACACCGGCCAGACAACCGCGCTGCGCCGCAGCGTCCGCGCCCGCCGCGACCTCGTCGCCCACCGCGTCGCGGTCGCCAACCAGCTCCGCGCCCACCTGCTGATCGTGTTTCCCGGCGCGACCGGCCTGTTCGCCGACATCGATTCCGACATCAGCCTGCGGCTCCTCGAACGGTTCACCACCCAGACCCAAGCCCGCTGGCTGTCGGTGAAACGCCTCACCGCCTGGCTGCGGTCGGCCGGCTACAGCGGACGCACCACCCCCGCGACCCTCCACTCCCGCCTCACCAGCGCTCCCGACGGCGACACCGGCGACCACGACCCCCTCGACGCCGCCGTCACCCTCGCCTACGTCACGACCCCGCGCGCCCTGACCACCCAGATCGAGGCCCTCGCCGGACGGATCGCCGAACAACTCGAGCTCCACCCCGACGGACCGGTGTTCACCAGCCTGCCCCGCTCCGGAAAGGCCCGTGCCGCCCACCTGCTCGCCGAGATCGGCGACGCCGGCGGCCGGTTCCCCACACCCGAGTCCCTCGCCTGCCTCGCCGGCGTCGCCCCCTCCACCCGCCAGTCCGGCAAAGTCAAAGCCGTCACGTTCCGCTGGGGCGCCGACAAACAGCTCCGCGACGCCCTCTGCGACTTCGCCGGCGACTCCCGCCGCGCCAACCCCTGGGCCGCCGACCTCTACCAACGCGCCCGCGCCCGAGGCCACAACCACCCCCACGCCGTCCGGATCCTCGCCCGAGCATGGGTCAACATCATCTGGCGGTGCTGGCACGACAACGTGCCCTACGACCCCGGTTCCCACGGCGCCCTCCAAACCCTCCTCAAACAAGATCAGAAGACGGTCACCGGACAAGATCAACAAACGGTGGCTTGACACAACGCAACTCATGCTGGCGCACCCACAACCGCGCAGGTACATGCCCGCCAGGCCCAAGGCGCCGAAGTCCGCAACGTGCTCACGCGGGAAAGACCCTTGCTCGAACCACGAGCCGATGTGCGGCACAGCCTGATCGGCAAGGCGCGCCCTGGCGACCGCGGCGCACCCTGTCGGGCTGCTCATGGTGAAGCTGCAGTAGATCCCCCGGCGAGGGGCGTGCTTCGAGCAGCGTGTCCACTTCAGCTCCTTCATTCGCACGTTCGATTCCGCGGCGGACCGTTGCCGATGCTCAAGCCGTACACTATCGTTCCTGATCGCGAAAGTCGAGTCTGTGAGGAGGACGTGTGGCGGCCGGACCCACCGCGATGACACCCTTACCCTTCCGCTCGCGCCGGTTTGGGTCCACGACCTGTCGCGTGCCGTCGCCGGGCCGCTCGTGGCGCACCTGCTCGGCGGCCTCGGAGGCGACGTCGTCGGGTAGAGCGATCGAGCGCGCCGATCGGCCGAGGCGGGATGCGGCCGCGGACCTCCGATTCGCCACGAACGCCGATCGAGCGACACCCCGGCGGCGGCTCGCGAGCGAGCTAGGAGTGGAGAGCCGATCAGGCAGCCGCGCCGCCAAGCGCTTGCCGAGGCCACTCGCCGGCTGAGCCGCCGCAGACCGAGATCGACTCCGGACACCTCACAGACTTTGAAGGACTGCTATGCAACCTCACGACCATCTCGTCACCACCGCCCGGCATCAAGGAATCGCTGACCTCCTTCACCGGACCGCGGCGCGCCGGCCGGACCACCGCGCGCTGGTCTGGGGGGACCGCGTCGACACCTTCGCCGAGCTCGATCAAATCGTGACGCGAGTCGCCAACACCATTCACGAGCGAGGTGTCGGCAAGGGCGATCGCGTGATGATGTTCGCGCACAACTCCAGGGACTTCGTCGTATTCTATTTCGCCCTCGCGCGACTCGGCGCGATCTCAGTGCCCGCGAACTTCATGTTGAACGTCGACGAGCTCGGCTACATCATCAACCACGCGAACCCGGTTGGTTACCTCGTCGAGGAGTCACTTGCCCATACGATGCAGTCCGCATGGAAGTCGGCCAAAGGCGATCAACCGCCGCGTCTACGCGGCTGGATTAGCAGCGGCGCGTCCGGGGCACCGCCGGACGGGTGGGACGACGTCGTCTCCCTCGCGGCGCCGGGTGATGACCGGGCGCCCGACGTCGACGTCGCCGACGACGATCCCATCCAGCTCATGTACACCAGCGGCACGGAGTCACGTCCCAAGGGTGTCACGCTGACGAGCCGATCCCTCATCGCACAGTACGTAAGCTGCATCGTCGACGGCGATATGACCGCTGACGACGTCGAGGTGCACTCATTGCCATTCTACCACTGCGCCCAGCTCCACTGCTTCTTGACGCCCGATGTCTATGTGGGCGCGACCAGCGTGATCCTCCCGCGCCCCGACCCGGAGATGATCTGCGCCGCGATCGAACGCGAGCGAGCGACGAAATTCTTCGGTCCACCAACCGTGTGGATCTCGATCATGCGATCCGAGGCGTTCGAGCGGCACGACCTCTCGTCCCTACGAAAGGGCTACTACGGCGCATCGATCATGCCGGTCGAAGTGCTGCGCGAGATCGGCGACCGACTTCCCGACGTGGATCTGTGGAACTTCTACGGCCAGACCGAGATGGCACCCGTCGCCACCATCCTGAAACCCCGCGATCAAGTCGCCCGAGCCGGCTCCGCCGGAGTCGCCACCCTGAACGTCGAGACCCGAGTAGTGGACCTCGACGACCGCGAGGTAAGCCCTGGAGTGGTCGGTGAAATCGTCCATCGCAGCCCCCAGGCGATGCTGGGATACTGGAACGATCCAGAGAAGACCGCAGCGGCGTTCCGCAACGGCTGGTTCCACTCGGGCGACCTCGGCGTCACGGACGCCGACGGATTCCTCACCGTCGTCGACCGAAAGAAGGACATGATCAAAACCGGGGGCGAGAACGTCGCCAGCAAGGAGGTGGAGGAATGCCTCTTCCAGCACCCGGCCGTCGCCGAAGTCGCCGTCTTCGGAGTGCCCGACCCGCAGTGGATTGAAGCGGTCGCGGCGTGCGTCGTCCTGCGCGACGGAGAAGCCAGCAAACCAGATGACCTTATATCGTTCGCGCGTGTACGACTCGCCGGCTACAAAACCCCAAAGCACGTCTTCATCGTGGATCAGTTGCCAAAGAATCCCAGCGGCAAGATCCTCAAACGAGAGCTGCGTAACACGTACTCCCACGTGCCAACCGCCGGCGGACGATGAATGTGCCCGCCGAGGGCTCAGGGACGAGGGGAAGGCATCCTATATGATAAATGACGTCGCGCTGGCTGGTCACACGCTTCTGATGTCAGGGGGAAGCCGCGGAATTGGCTTGGCGATCGCCATTCAGGCCGCGCGGGAGGGCGCGAACGTCGCCCTGATCGCAAAGACCGACCTGCCGGACCCCCGTCTCCCGGGCACGATCCACTCCGCGGCCGAGGCGATTGAGGCAGCCGGCGCGCAGGTGCTGCCCATCGTCGGTGACATCCGGGACTGGGACACCGTCGATCGGGCTGTCGCACAGACCGTCGGCCGGTTCGGTTCACTCGATATCGTGGTGAACAACGCATCGGCGATCGATCTGCACGGCATCGGCCAGCTCACCCCGAAGCGCAGGGCCCCGGCAAGTTTGCTGATGTGCAGGTGGTCGGTGCTGCCTGGGGTTTCTGGTGGGGCTGTGTAGCGAGAGGCTGTCGTGCAGCCGGGGGCTTCGTGGGCGCGGGCACGACACCTGGAGATCATGGAGGTTCCTACGCCATGATGATCGACCCGAGGTGCCATGCCCGCCGCACCAGTATCACCGCCTGCCCCTGCTCTCGATCAGCTGGCTGCCGCCGTCACCGGCGGCCACCACCGGCCGCCGTCGGCGTCGAGCCTGCGGCCCGCTCCCGGACCCGCGGAAACCCCGAGGCAGGCGACACAGCCTGGCCGTCGTGCTGACCCTGGCGACCTGTGCGGTGCTCGCCGGCGCGCGGTCGTTCACCGCGATCGGCGAATGGTCCGCCGACGTTGGTCAGACGGTCGCTGACCTGCTCGGCATCGTCCGGGTGCCCGACGAGTCGACGTTTCGCCGGGTGTTCGCCGCGCTGGACGCCGACGCGCTGGACACGGCGCTGGGAGCGTGGGCCGCCGCCGCGACCACCCCGCCGGCCGGGACGCGGCGGCGGGTCGAGGTCGACGGCAAGACCCTGCGCGGTTCCGGCACGGGCGATGTCCCGGGTCGGCACCTGCTCGCCGCACTCGACCACGTCACCGGCGTCGTGCTCGGCCAGGTCGCGGTGGACGCGACGTCGAACGAGATCCCGGCGCTGCCCGTCCTGCTCGCCGACCTCGACCTGACCGACGTGGTCATCACCGCGGATGCGCTGCACACCCAGAAGGAGACCGCGCGCTGGCTGGTCAGCCACGGGGCGCACTACGTGCTCACGGTCAAGGCCAACCAGCCCACGCTGTGTTCCCAGCTCGCGGCCCTGCCCTGGCGCCGGGTGAAGACCACCGCGCGCACCGTCGAGCGCGGCCACGGCCGCCTCGAGCGGCCCACCGTGAAGGCCAGCGAGGTCCGCGCCGGGCTGCGCTTCCCGCACGCCGTGCAGGCGGTCCAGGCCACCCGCCGCCGCCAGCCGCTCGCCGGCGGGCCGGCCGAGACCGAGGTCGTCTACCTGGTCACCAGCCTGCCGACACATCAGGCCAGCCCGACCCTGCTCGCCGTGTTCGCCCGCGACCGCTGGTTGGTGGAGAACCGGCTGCACTGTTGAGTCGGGCCGGGGCGCGGTGCCGGAATTGCTCCCGGTCCGTTTCCCCAGGCCGCTCTCCGAGTCGGGTAGGCCGCCGGCGAGGTGCCCTGGTTGGGTCCTTTTCCGTCGGCCCCCGCCGAACCCTCCGGGCGGCGTTAACCGCAACGGGCTCTCCAGTGGTTATGCCGTGGGTTGCGTGGTAGGTCGTCCGGCGTGGATGGCTTCGTGGCATGGCCGGCAGGTGACGAGTGTCTTGCGCCGTCGCATGGCCATGAGCCAATGCCGTGAAGCTTAGTTTGATCTTTCCGGGATGTGGTCATGCTGCGCGTGGGGCGAGCGGGTGGAGCCGGATCGTTGGCGGGCCTGGATGGCGGGTCGAGGCGGGTTCGCCGGGTTTCTTGACGCGGTAGCTGTTGTGGCGGGGGCGTTTGATGGCGCGGGGGCAGGTGCGGTGGCGCCGTGGCGGGTTGAGCGTGCGGGTGATCTCGGCGTGGAACCGGGGTAGCTGGGTGTGCCAGTCGTCAGGGGGGAATGTCCGCCGTCCCGGTGGCGGAACGGCGGACGAGGCGCAGGGTTCGGGCGAAGCCGACCCGGTCGGGGTCGACGTCGGCGGCCTCGGCTGCCTGGGCGATCAGGGCGGTGAGCGCGTACTGGACGGTCAGCCAGGCCCACATCTCCTGGACGGCCAGGTCCGGGAGCCGGGAGCGCAGCACCCTGCCGGGGCCGCGGAGATGGGTCTTGAGCTGGTCGTTCGCGGTCTCCTCCTCCCAGCGCTCGTTGTAGCCGGCGGCGATCTCGTCGGCCCGGGCGTCACGTGGGTCGAGGATCGTGGTCAGCACGACGACCAGTTCGCCGGTCCCGTTGCCGGCCCGGTCGGGGATGTCGTACTCGACGACCCGGGCCAGGTGGGCCTCGTCCGGGTCGAGGTCGGCGCCGGCCTTCGCGGCGGTGAGCAGCGCGGACCGCCGCCGGCTGCCCGTGACCTCCGGGTTGATCAGCACGGTCAGGAACGTGCCGTCGGACAGGACCTCCACGACCGGCAGTCCCAGCCCGGTCGGGGCCCGCCAGATCAGGTCGCCGCCGGTGCCGGCCGCCAGTCCCCAGTTGTCGAACGAGTAGAACCCCCGGTCGGCGGTCAGCACCTCGTCCCGCCGAAGCCTCATCAGCAGCCGGCGGGCCAGGGCCTTCTCGCTGGTCGTCCACCCGCCGACCTCGGCGGCCCTAAACGCGTGCGTGCCGCACTCCGCCAACGCGACGACCCGGATCTTCGGAAAGGCCGACCGCTTCTCACCCGACCCGGCGTAGCCGAACTCGGCGGCGTTCTCCGCGGTGTCGGGCACGTCGACCTCGAACCCGTCGACCGCGAGCAGCAACCGGCCCCGCAGCCACGCCCCCCGCGTGGACAGCGTCGCGACCGGGCCCGCGACCCGCTCGAACACCTCGGCCATCACCGCCCGGCCCAGCCGCTTACACGCCTGGGTGATCCCGCTCGCACTCGGCGGCGCCCACGCCGCGTCCCAGCAGCCGAACCGGTCCAGCGACCCGGTGACCTTCGCCGCGACCTCGGCGTAGTCGTCGTCCGGGAACAGGCACATCCCCAACGTCAGATACGACGTCACGTGCGGCGGGAGCTTCCCGCCCCTGCGCCGCTCGCCGACCCCACAGACCGCGACCGCCTCGTCCACCGCGTCGCGCGGGACCGCCGTCACCAGCACCCCGACCGACACCTGGTCCGGGGACACCATCGAAGCCACGAACCGTGACCAAACCACCCACCAGCACAGATGCCACGCCGCCACGCCGTACCAACCCACCGGCCAGGAACAGCGGAAGATCAGCAATCCAAGATCGACTTAAGCTTCACGGCATTGGGCCATGAGCCGGACCCACGTCGGCTTCTCGCGTCGTCCTGGTTTGTCGAGGTCCGCGAGGTGGCGGATGTGGTGGACTTCCACCTGGTCCGTTGACCCGCATATCTCGCACGCGCCCGCGAGGAGCCGGTGAATCAGCTCGTTTCCGCGGGTTGTAGCCAGGACGGGCTTGTGATCTTCGAGGGTTGCCGTGGGCTGGCGGTGTAGCGGTATGCCGCCGAATCGTGCGACCAGTGGTTTCCTTGTGTCGCTGCGCGGGACGGTGCCCTTGAGCGCTGCGCATAACACGCCGACGATCTTTGATCGGCGGTTCGGTATAGAGCCGGGCCGGTCTGATCGGAGGTCGGCGTAATGGTTGTCTTATCCGATTTGGTGCCGAGTCTGGACGCCGAGTTGCAGCGTCTGGGCTACAAGGACTCGACGATGGTCTGGTACCGGGGTTGCTGGCGCCGTCTGCAGCGCTACTTCGCCGGCCGTGGCGTCGTGGAGTTCTCCCTGGACGTGGCGATGAGCTGGGTCGACGAGACGTGTGGGTTCTTCGTGAAGGAGCGTGCGGGCTCGCTCAAGGAGAACGACGTCTACCTGTTCCGGGTCGCGTCGATGCTCGATTCCTACGCGGTGCACGGGGCGGTGCTGCGCCGCTACACGAGGTCCGTCGACAGGTTGACCGCGGACGAGGCCAGGGTGCTTGCCCGGTTCACGGCGTCGCTGCGGGCCGCGGGGCAGGCACCTTCGACAGTGCGGACCTATACGACGCTGGCCGGGGAGTTCGTCGCGTTCGTGGGCACCCGGGGCGGGTTGCCGCGTCTGGATGCCCGGGTTCTCGACGCGTTCGTCGCGACGCTGGCGGGCTACCAGTACAAGACCGTCGAGCAGAAGATGTGCGCGGTGCGCTCGTTCCTGCGGTTCGCGTCCGCCGGCGGCCTCGTCGAGCCTGCCATCCTCGATGTGGTCCCGTCGGTGCGCTCGAGCAGGCAGGCCAGGGTCCCGGCGGTGTGGGCTCCCGGCGAGGTCGCCCGGATCCTGGCCGCGATCGACCGGGGCAACCCGTGTGGGAAACGCGACTACGCGATGATCCTGCTGATCGCCGCGCTCGGGCTGCGCAGCATCGACGTCAAACGGCTGCGGTTCGCCGACATTGACTGGCGGGCCAACCGGCTCACCGTGGTCCAGGCCAAGACCGGCCAGCGCATCGAGCTCCCGCTGCTCAAGGACGCCGGCTGGGCGGTGATCGACTACATCCGGCACGGTCGGCCGGCCTGCGACGCCCCGGAGGTGTTCATCCGGCACACCGCCCCGATCGGCTCGTTCTCCGACCAGGACCACCTCCACCAGATCCTGGTCAAGTACGCCCGGATCGCGCACGTGCCGGTGAGCGAACAGCGCCGGCACGGCATGCACTCGTTGCGTCACACGCTGGCGACGACGTTGAGGCAGGTCACCGTCCCGCGCAGCGACGGAAGGAAACCACTGGTCGCACGATTCGGCGGCATACCGCTACACCGCCAGCCCACGGCAACCCTCGAAGATCACAAGCCCGTCCTGGCTACAACCCGCGGAAACGAGCTGATTCACCGGCTCCTCGCGGGCGCGTGCGAGATATGCGGGTCAACGGACCAGGTGGAAGTCCACCACATCCGCCACCTCGCGGACCTCGACAAACCAGGACGACGCGAGAAGCCGACGTGGGTCCGGCTCATGGCCATGCGACGGCGCAAGACACTCGTCACCTGCCGGCCATGCCACGAAGCCATCCACGCCGGACGACCTACCACGCAACCCACGGCATAACCACTGGAGAGCCCGTTGCGGTTAACGCCGCCCGGCGGGTTCGGCGGGGGCCGACGGAAAAGGACCCAACCAGGGCACCTCGCCGGCGGCCTACCCGACTCGGAGGGGGGCCGTCGGAAAATGACCAGGTCAACTGGCACCTCGTCGGCGGCCTACCCTACGTCACGCTGCGATTCTGTGGGGGCCCGGGGGCGAGATCCCCCCGGGCTACCCGGCTCTCAATACCTGGCGTGTCCATGGGGACAACGATCATGCTGTGTGTGGAATGACGCCGGCCGCTGCGGCCGCGGCGGTGTCAGCGGCGGCGTCAGGCCATATACCCAACGCTCGCGCGTTCGCCATCGAGCGCACGCCTATTCTGGATGATGCGCGCGCGGCCCGAGATGTTCGCGAACTTCATATGCATACCTCGATCACGCGCTACGGCGGCCACGAATAGCGATCGAGACGGCGACCGCGATCAGAAGCGCTAGCCCGTTGAACAGCGGCTCCACCCAGGATTGGGCACCGGCAAGCGTTAGGCCGTTCACGACGACGGCCCCAAAGTATACCGCGATGACCGTGCCGAGGGGGTTGAAACGGCCCGGCTGGATGCACGTCGAGCCGAGGAAGACCGACGACAACGCGACGAGCATGTAGCCCGGACCGGTCTGGGGAGTCACACTGCCATTTTGTGCGGCGATCAGCAGGCCGGCCAACCCGCCACCCAACCCGGTGATGGCAAGCGCCAGGAGGCTGAGCCGATTGACGTCGAGACCGACCAGATGCGCTGCTCTCCAGTTACTGCCGAGGCTCTGAAAGTATCTACCCATCGGCGTGTGGTCCATCAGAAAGTAGACAACGGCCGCCACCGCGGCGAGATACCACACGACTTTTGGCACGCCAAGCCAGGATCCCAAGACCGCATTAGTGACCGAACGACTGAACGGGACGGCGATGGTCGCCGAATCGCTGTACCAGGCGACGAACGCCCCGATGACGGTCGACGTCCCGATCGTGGCGATGAGGGAGTTGATCCGGAGATATGCGACGAGACCGCCGTTCACCGTTCCGATAACAAGCCCCGTCAGCAGTGCCACCGCTAGTACGGCCGGGGTAGGCCAGCCAGCCCGAACCGCGCCGGCCGCAGCCATCGCGGAAGCGCCAATATTGGCCCCAATCGAGAGGTCGTACTGGCCCGCCGATATCGAGGGGATCACGGCAAGTGCCGCTATCCCGATCACCACTTGGTTGGCCAACAGCGTGCGCAGATTCGCGCCGGTGAGGAACGATCCGCCAGTTTGCGGGAGGACGCTGAAGACCACTATCAGCGCCACCAACAGCCCGGGCAGCACAAGACGCTCGGCGGCGGAGGCCCACGGCATTGCGCCGAACCGGCGACTGTCAGCGTCAACGGCCGGTTCGGCCGGCAGTGAAGGCGCCGCGGACTCCTTCACCTCGGCTACCTCGATCCGTTTGGTGATATCGGTCATCGTGCCGGCTCCAAGACTTCGGTGGCGTCGTAAACGGCCCTCGTAATGGTCGAAGCGCTGACGTCAGGGCCTGCCAGTTCCCGGACTATGCGACCGTTGCCCATCACGACGACGCGGTCGCAGCGCCGCGCGAGTTCGTCGTAGTCGGAGCTGGTAGTGAGGATCGCCAGGTCGTCACAGCGAACCCGCGTGCGCAGAAGCTCCCAGATCTCTTCCCGCGCACCAACGTCTACCCCACGGGTCGGGTCCTCGAGGAGCAGCAGCCGCGGCTTGCGGGCCTCCCATCGAGCCAGCAGTACCTTCTGCTGGTTCCCACCCGACAACGCGCGGATCGGGAGTTGAAGGTCCAACGGTCGTACCCGGTAGGAATGCAGGTGCCCCCGCGCCGCTCGACGCTCCCGCCGATGATGGATCCTCCACACACCTGATGCGCGCGTCGATGCCGCCGTAGCATTGTTCAGGATCGGGAGATCCCCGAAGACACCGTCACGGAGCCGGTCCGCGGGAATGAACGCCACACCCTCTCGCATGGCCTGGGCAGGGCGACGGGGACGGTATTCCTTGCCGTCGAGCAGCGCGGTTCCGGCCAGTGGCAGGAGGCCAAACAGCGCCGGCGAGATCTCCTCGTAGCCCGAGCCGGGAAGCCCCGCCAAGCCGACTACCTCACCGCGGCGAACGACGAGCGAATCAGGCACGGTGTGCCTTGCCCGGGCCCAGGAGAGGTCCAACAGGACACCTGCGGAATCACCCGGACCCTCCCGCTCCGGACCCGGCCATCCGGCCGCGACCGCCGCGCCGGCGATATGCCGGACCAGCGTCGGCCTGTCAAGATCCATCCGCGGACCGCCGTACACGATTCGGCCGTCTCGAAGGACCGTTACCCGATCGGCCACATCCAGGATGTCATCGATGTGGTGGGTCACGAGAATGACGGCATGATCGGCGGCAGTGAGCGTTCGGAGCATAGCAAGCAGGCGAGCACTGTCGCGGCCAGCTAGTGCCGCGGTCGGTTCATCGAGAACGATGCACGCCGACGTGTCCGAGTCGACATCCTGTAGGGCACGGGTGACCGCGACCATGGTGTGCTCAGCGATGCTCAGTCCGCCGACCCTTGCACGGGGATCCACCTCGACACCCAACCGGTGGAGTGCACGCCGCGTCCGTTCGTGCGCCTGCGGCCAATGCACCCGGCCGGCGAACCTCGCGCCGTAGCCAGGCCCGATGCACAGGTTGTCGGTCACCGTCAAGTCGTCGAATAGCCCTAGATCCTGATGCACGAACCGCAGGTGCGCCCGTCGCGCCGCGTGCGCGGACCAATGTTCGGCACCGACCCGGCCAGCTGCGGTCACGATGTGCCCGCCGGGGTCGGCGGGCACCACCCCGGCGAGCAGCTTGATAAGGGTCGACTTCCCGGAGCCGTTCCCACCGACCAAGGCGTGAACTTTCCCGCGTTCCACGCCGAGACTGACGTCCGAGAGCACCCGTGTCCGACTGTAGGTCTTCGAAATGCCCTCGACAGCGACCAGTGTTCGGTCGAGCAAATCAGTTGGCCGAGGCATGGGCTAGTTCACACCCCAGATCCTGAGGAAGTTGGCCTCGTAGTCCTGGCGCGGAAGGCCCTTGGCATCTACGTTGCCGTCGTAGAACGTCGTGACGGCCGGGAGGTTGTGGGTGGCATCGATGGCCTGCAACCCCATTCCCTCGTCAACCAGGGGCGAATTGTTGAAGATTCGGTTCAATTCATCAATTGTCTGCCAGCCGACCCACCGGGTCGGGAAACCGGTGGCCAGACTCTGCGGCCCGCCGCTACTGATCTCCTTGATGTTCGCCGAAAGGCCCTCATAGCCCGCGATGAGGACGGGCCTGCCCGCTTGGGTTACACCCGGGCCAATCCCCACGGATACCTGGAAGTCGGTCACGACGGTCACGACGTCGATTGACGGATCCTTGGTCAACGCGGCAGCGGTCTTGCCGCGTAGGTTGCCGTTCAGAGAGTCGGCAGTGTTGAACGAGAACTTGGTGGCCGTGCACTGAGGGCATCCCTCCGCGAGGGCGTTCTGCATTGCGGCCGTAAGGGTTTTACCGAAGAGGGTGTCTGAGTAGTCGGAGATGAGAACGTGCGCCTCCGGGCCTACCTGATCGACGATCCAGTCGACGGTGACGGGATACCGGACGTTTGCGATGTACTCGCTGTATTGCGAACGTTCTGGATCAGACGCCGCCCATGCATCGAACAGCTTAGGTCCGGTCTGCCCCGCCTCGTTGCAGTCCATCGAGAAGGTACCGTAGATAGGGATTTGCGCCTGCTTAGCCTGCTCAAGCGCCCCCCGGACGGCTTGGCAGTCGACGGCAACGAGGACTATCGCGTCCGCATCGTTGGCGATCGCGGATCGGATCCCATTGTTCTGTACCGTTGGGTCGCCCTGGCCGTCAAAGATCTTGACCTCCCAACCGATGCGCCCGCCCGCCTCCGCGACTGCTTTGGACGGGGCCGCGCAACCCTCCCCTGCCATGGCGCAGGCGATCACCCAAACGTTCTTTCCAGGCTGCGGCTTTGGCCCAGAGCTGGGTAAAGCTCGATCCGTTCCCGCGTACGCCAGAGCGAGTCCCTTCTTGGCCTCCGAGAGAACAGCTTCCGTTGATTGCGTGCCCGAAGTAGCCCCGCCCCCACTTGACCCGGGGCTACTACCGCTGCTACACGCCGCGAAAACCGGGGCGACTATTGCAGCCGCAACAACCCCGACGACAGCCTTGCTCCAACGCATAACCAGCTCCGTGTGAGATCCCCGGGCCACTCCCGAGTGACCTCCGCGACACTAGTGGCAACAGATTCGATTGTCAAGACAAGAATCGAGTCATCGGCGCAGAATCCTCGCTGGCTTACCAGGGTGTTTGGGTAACCCGCAGCCGGTGAACCACGACGCGGTGTCCGACCAACGGTGCAACCGTCCATGATCCGTTAGTTGGTGCTGCTGGGGCGATACGGCCAGCGAAGTTGATCGCGAAGGCATTGAGGGCGGACTCCCAGCGGATCGCCCGGCGATCTTCGCTGACCAACTCGAGCAGTGGGTCAGCGACGCCGAAGTCGCCGAGATCCCGTTCACCGCGTCCTTCGGGCGCACCGAGATCGACCGCGATGCCGGCGGCGGCCGGTCCGCGGGGCGGTACCGCCGCGAGGGCAGCCCGGTGCACTGGCGCCGGGCCACGCGAGCTTCGCCCTACGCGGTGGACGGCTCGGCCACCGGCACCCGCTCGCGCCGAGACCGCCTGATCGTGGCGGCGGCACCACTGTCGTGGACAGTCAGCGCGATCACGGCAGCCGCGAGGGCGAGGCCGGCCGCCACGAGGAACGCCACGTGGTAGGCGTGCACATCACTGCGGGGCGCATGCCGGCCGCCGGCGCTGGTCAGCACCGCGACGCCGACTGCGCCACCGAGCTGTCGCAGCGCGTTGAAGATCGTCGAGGGCGGCCGAGGCCGGCCGACGACACGCGGGCGAGAGCCGCCGTCTGCGCGGGAACAAAGCTGTGGGCAATCGCGAAGCCCACCAGGAACAGCAGGACGCGCATCGTCCACAGGTCCGACCGGCCGTCGATGCGGGTCATGAGGATCATCACTGTGGCGAGGGTGGCGAGGCCGCCGGCCATCAGCCGGCGCGGCCCGAACCGCGGGTACAGCACATGCGCGGTGAGCTGCGCACCGCCCATCACGCCGATCGCTTCGGGGAACGTCGACAGGCCGCTGTTCAGGCCGCTGAGCCCGAGGCCGTCCTGGAAGACCAGCGCGACAAGGTAGAGCAGGCCAAGGAAGGCGGCGGTCGACAAGAAGCTCCCGGCGGTCGCCGACCGGAACAGGCGGTCGCCCAACAGGCGCAGGCTGAGCGGGTAAGCATTCACGTGGCTTCTTGATCTTGCTGTGAGTAGCTGGCGGGCGAGCCGGGTGTGGATGTTGTTCGGTGGGGCTGGGTGTCACGCGCGGCGGGCGGGTGGTGGTGTGGTGATCTGGGTGGGTGCCGCCGGAGGAGATGTCGCGCGAGGAGCTGTTGGGGCTGGTCGCGGCGCAGGCGGGGCTGGTTGAGGAGTTGCGTGCCGGGCTCGCCGAGCGCGACCGGCGGCTGGCTGAGCAGGGCCGGCGGATCGAGGAGTTGGTGGCCGAGGTCGACCGGTTGAAGCGGGCGAGCTCGCGGAACTCGGGGAACTCGTCGTTGCCCCCGTCCTCGGACGGGGTGTTGCCGGGGCGGGCGGCGCCGAACCGGGCGGCGCGGCGCGCCGCCAGTGGTGGGAAGAAGAAACGCGGCAAGCAGCAGAGTGAGGACGGGCGCACGCTGGCCTGGTCGGAGGACCCCGACGAGCGGGTCGAGCACCGGCCGGTCGGGGCATGTGGGTGCGGGCGGGACCTCGCGGACGCGGCGCTGGGGTGGCCCGCTCACATCAGGTCACCGATCTGATGCCGGCGGCGGTGCGGGTCACCCAGCACGACCTGTGCCGGGCCCGGTGTGTCTGCGGGAAGGTCCACGTCGCCGGCCAGCCCGAGCAGGTGTCACAGGCGGCGGTGTCCTACGGGCCGGTGCTGCGGGGCTGGGGGCTCTACCTGCTGGTGCGCCAGCACCTGCCGGTCGAGCGGGCGGCGGAGCTACTGCGGGAGCTGACCGGGCGGGTGCTCTCGACGGGCTGAGCGCACAGCCTGCTGGCGACCGGCGCGAAGGCGGTCGCCAGCACGGTCGCCGTGATCCGGGACCGGATCGCCGGGGCGGGTGTGATCGGCTGTGACGAGACCACGATCGCCGCCGGCCCCGCCGGCCAGAAGTGTTACATCCTCTCGGCGTCCACGGAGCGGTTCGCCGCGTTCTGGCTCGGGGGCCGTGACCTGGGCAGCTTCACCGACTTCGGGATCCTGTCGGCCTGCGCGGACGGGACCGTCGTGGTCCACGACCGGTACCGCAACTACGACTGCGTCGTGTTCGTGACGATCAGCGGGCACCAGCTCTGCGCGGCCCACCTACTTCGTGATCTAGAAGACGTCCGGGAGTCCTACCCGGGCGAGGTGTGGCCCGCCCAGGCCCAGCGCGCGCTACGTGGCCTGATCCACGCCTGGCACCGGGCCCGCGACGCCGGCCTGACGGCGATCCCGTTCACGACCGTCGTGGCGCTGGTCACCGAGTTCCGCGACGCCGTCAAGGTCGGCCTGGCGAAGGTCCCGCGGGCGGCGATGGGCAGGCAGCCGCCCGCCCGCAACCTGCTCGAATGCCTGCGCGACCGCGAGCCCGACGTGCTTCGCTTCGTCGGTGACCTGCGGGTCTGGCCCACGAACAACATCAGTGAGAGGGACCTGAGGCCCTGGCGGACGCAGGAGAACATCTCCGGTCGTCTGACGTCCGAGTACGCCACCCGCGACCGGCTCGCCGTCTACAGCTATCTTGTCAGCGTCCGCAAACACGGCGAGAGCGAACTGAAAGCCATGGTCGACGCCTTCCGCGGCAGGCCCTGGACGCCCCCGGCCGCCGTCCCGACCTGACCTGGCCGGGCCCCCACGCCCACATCCGCCGCGCCGGCCCTGCCGACACGGCCCACAGTCATGCCCACCCACGTCACAGCAAGTAAGACGATCAAGCCACGTGAATGTTTACGGCACAGTGTACTCGATGACGCGGACCGGTATTGCCGAGCTGTCGGGAACGTCGCGGCCGGCGCGGGCGTCGGAAATCAGCTGGGCGCGTTTCTTTGCGCCAATGGTGGGGTCGATGAGAACGGAGAGGTAGGACCCGTCTGGCAGCGGCCGGATGACCGGGAGCGTGAGGTTGGACTTTGACGCACCAGACCAGGTCCGCGCCGGTTTCGAGGGCCTGTTGCCACAGGTCGTGGCTGTAGAAGCCGCGGTCGGCGGTCAGCAGCATTCCGGGTTCGCAGGCGTCAAGCAGGGGGCGGCAAGTTTCCTTTCGTCGCCGTTGCAGGGGCCGAGGGTGGCCGCGACGATCGCGTGGGTTCCGCATTCCGCAAGCGCGACGACCTGGGCCTGGGGCTGGGCCGACGGCTTCGGCCCGGTGGTGGACCGACCGAACCTCTCGGCGTTCTCGGGGGTGTCCTCGAGATCGAGGTAGAAGCCGTCGACCGCCATGATTCGGCGGGAACGCAGCCCGACCCCTTTCGTGCCGAGCCCGGCCATCGGAACGGCGACCTGTTCGAACAGTTCCCTGAGGGGATCGGGGCCGAGCCGTACCCGGGCCTGCGAGATCGCCCCGGTGGTCGGGACCTTCCAGTCGCCTTCCGGGAGCCCAGCCATTTCAGGGCTCCGACGACCTTGCGCATGACTTCTTCGTAGTCGTCGTCGAAGAACAGGCACATCGCCATCGTGAAGTATACGACGACCCGCGCGGGCAGCAGCCGGGTCCGTTTCTCGGTCTTTTTCGTCTCGACGAGGACCTCGTCCACGATGTCGCGGGGGACAACGCGTGCGAGTACCCCGAGGGAGATTCGGTCGGTCAGGCGTTCGTCCGCGACCGCCGGCAGTTCGAGGGTTTCGGAAAGGCGCGCCACGGCGAGATCGTATCGCCGTGCCCGCCAGCACCCGGCGCTGCCTCGTCCAGGCCGGCGTTTAGATCGGCCAACATCGACGTCGAAGACTTGAGCTACAGATGATCATCCGTTGGCGTGTCAACGTTGACCACGACACCACCGCCCAAACTGACCGGCATTGCCCCATGACCCAGCATGCCCGCACACGCGGCGCCCAAAAGCCGTCGCTGCCGCTCGTCGGCAATCGAAAAGAACTCTTCGAACATCGAAGCCATGGCTGCCTCGGTCACGACAAACTCTCGTATACGACAAAAACTACACACCTAATATCGACCACAACCCAAAGAAACAACAGAAAACTGTCAACAAAGTTACATGGGTGTCGTTCTTGCCCAGCCTTTTCGACCGCCACGACAGGTCATTAGTTTGTTGACGGGGCCTTAGCGGTAGAGCGGGCTGAATTGAAGATCGAGCGGCCCACCGATAACGACGACGCCGTCGGAGGCAAGCGCTCGGATCTGTTCGGGGGAGTAGCCGATCTGGCCTAGGAGAGCCTCGGTGTGCTGGCCGAGGCCCGGGGCGTCGGGATTGGGCAGCGGGGGCGTTCGCGAGAATCTAGCGAGCTGGTCCGGCTGGGTATAGGCAACACCTGATCTGGTGACGCGGTGCCGCATCAGGCCGTGATCGTGGAGGTACTCGTCTGCGCAAACCTCGTTAGGCGTGCGGGCCGGGACGGCGGGCACGCCGTTGGCCGCGCACCATTCCAGCGCCGCCACGGTCGAGCGGGTGGTGAATGTGGCAACCGCGTCGAGGTCAACGTCGCCGGGTACTTGCACTCGCACGTATCCGTCGGTCGTTGGATAGAAGCGGTTTGCGGCTGACGGGCCGGGAAAGTCCTCGCCGCCGAGACTGAGCGGTGGTCGGCCGCGGTAGGTGGTCAGGTCGGTCAGTTGCACGAAGGCCGAGGTGGCGGCAAGCGAGGTTGACAGCTGGTGCACGACGCCGAACCGGCACCGATCAAGCAGGCCGAGGACCACGGCTAGCGCGCCCGACGACCGCGGTGGTGTGGTCGTTTACCGGAAGGGACACCACGACCGGCTCGTCGCGGCCGCCCTGCGCCGTCATGATTCCTGCCGCCGCCTGCAGCACCGTGTCGTAACCCGGTTTCTCGGCCGCCGGGCCGGCCGCACCGTAGGCGGTGACGTCGACACTGATGAGCGACGGATTGAGGCTGGCCAGGCGTTTGGCGCCGAGTCCGAGCCGATCCATCACGCCGAGCCGGAAGTTGTTCATGACGACGTCGGTGCCGCGGAGGACATCATCGAACGTCGCTCGCCCCGCGGCGGCGCTCAGATCGATCGCTAGGCTCCGGGTACCGCGGTTGTACACGAAGCCGTTCATCCGCCACGGATCGCCGTCCGGCGGCTCCACCTTGATCACGTCTGCCCCGAGCTCGGCCAGCAGCGCGGCGGCGAAGGGGCCGGCGACGAAGGTGCCAAGCGAGGCGATTCTAAGCCCGTCCAGCGGGCCGCGGCCGACGGGCGGGGTCACCGCGCCCGGGGTGCTCAGGTGTGTTCCATGCGAGGCGATAGGGATGCCGGGCATGCGCACCCGACCCACTTCGGGATGATCGATATCGCGAACCATCCCGATGGCGGCCGAGCTGGGTGCCGGAAAACCAGCTCTCGCGAGTTTCGAGAATCGTCGCGGGGACGTCGGCCGCTTCGAGGACGTCGACGCAGTCGGCCGCTGGCTTCGCGGCGAAGTACTCGGTGAGATGGTTGATCACCCACTCGCGGTTGTTCGCACTCCACAGCGCCTCCAGCCGGCCACCGATACGCGGGTCATCCAGCAGATGCAGCGACCCGGTCGCCGCCAGCGCGGCCCGGATGAACTTCGGACCGAGCGCGCCAACGAAGACCCACCGGCCGTCGGCGGCGCGGTACCGCGTGTAGAGCGGATTGAGGCCGCCCGGGCCGACGGCCCGCGAGGGTTCGGCGATGCCGACTTCGCGCGCGTAGAGAAAGCGCATGAAGATGTTCGCGGCGTGGACCCCGCTCACCTCGACGCTTTGGCCGCGTCCGGACGATTCACGTTCAATCAGGGCAGCGACGGTGCACGTCGCGGCCCACAAGGCGTGCACGATGGTGACGTAGGGGTAGATGAGGTCGATGGGACGGCCCGAATACGATGCCTGGAAGGCGGCGAAACCGCCGTACGCATGGAGCAGCTCGGCCGATTCCCCGCCGCCCGCCCAAGGCGTCAGGTCTCCGGTATAGGGCGGTGTGAGGGTCACGATCATCCCGTCGTGCGCCCCGGCGGGGACGCCGTTCGGCTCGTCCACGAAGCAGATGTCGATTCCGGCGAGAGCCTCCTCCGCCACGCGGGGCCGCTCGTCCGCGGGCACGCAACGTACTAATTTTCGGTGGTCGGCAAACACGAATTGAGGCGAGACCTCGACGCCGTCTTTGGACTCAATCCGCACCACCTCGGCCCCGAACTCGGCCAACAACCCGCTGGCCAAACGCCCGGCAAGACCAGTGGCGAGATCGAGAACACGAAGGCCCTGAAGCGTCTGCACCCTGCACCTTCTTCCGTGAGAGGTCGATTGACTGGCGGACTGGGGTCGAGCACCGTCCCCGGCCGAGGACGTAAAATATTGGAATGACGCTCTAGTATTGCGGCCGTTCCGAGTCTGCGTCAACCGGCAAATTTGGCTCGTCTGACCGTCCGTGGGTGTCGTGACCTCGGGTCGGTGAGCCACACGTCGTTCCCGCCTAGCACGGCAGCCGTCGTTTTGTGATCAATTGGGTTCGGTGGGCTGCTGGTGGGTGGCCGGGTCGGCCTGGCCATGCGTCGGTCCCGAACGCGAGGCGGCCACCGAGTGATCGTCGCTGGTTTGTGAGGACTCAGAAAGGTCTACCGGTGGCCGCGGGCCCCAGCGTAGACAGTGATCGTTTGCAGGGTGAGCTCGAGTCCTGCTCGGCCGGGTCGGCGGCCGGTTCGCCGAGTGGAGACCCGTCGCCGAGTCGGGTCGTTCCTGCTTGGGCTGGTGGCGGGGCTGGCGAGGACGAACTGTTGGACGCTGGCGGAGCACGCCGACGAGGCGACGCCGGACGGGATGCAACGGCTCCTGGGCCGGGCGGTCTGGGACGCCGACGCCGTGCGCGAGGACCTGCGTGACCATGTCGTGGAACGGCTCGGCCAGTCCGACGCCGTGCTAGACCGAAGTTGCGTGATCTTGATGAAGTCCAGCGCCCTGACCAGCACACTTGCGGCGGACCGTATTCGCTCTACTGGCTACCGTTACTGAAGGTAGTCGATCTATCGCCTGAAGGTAGTCGCGTGGTCAGCGTTTCCGCAGCATACGCCGGCATTGGCCGTGTTCGCGGTGGTCCTCGTGAACCGCAGGCCGTCACGGACCGCGATGGGAGACCGCGAGGCGCGAGCTGATCGTCTTACTGTCTACCGCTCGCCCAACGCACACCAAAGTTCCAGGTAAAGACGATATTGATCTTTGGCGATCCGTAACTTCGGGCTAGACGAGTAAGTCCTATCTCGGGTCAGTGGTCGTAGGCGATCAGGGAGCGGGTGACGGGTGCGGCGGTCTTGTTGTTGTGCCAGATCGCCGTGGCCATCGCCAGCAGGCGTTGGGCGACGCGGATCGCGACGCCCTCGAAGGTCCGCCCGCCGTGTTGTTCCAGGTCGAGCTGGCCCTTGAGG
>NZ_JASNFO010000128.1:0-31951 GCF_032027725.1 Pseudofrankia coriaricola
GTGACCTTGAGCAGGGCGTTCGCGCGTTCGCCGACGGCGCGTAGCGCGTTGTGGATCCGGTTGTGTGCCTTCTGTTCGTCGGTGAGGGTGGCGCCCTTGGGCTTCTTGTACGCGATCGCGAGCGGCCCGGCCGGGCTTCCTATCCCTTCGTAGCCGAGGTCGAACAGCACCTCGTGCAGGTCGGCGGTCCATTCCTCGAGGATCGCCAGTGCGCCGGAGGCTTTCAGGGCGGTCGAGTCGTGCTCGCGGCCGGGCCGCACGTCCGAGACCCACAGCGGCCAGCCGTCGTCGGGGGCCGAGAGGACCTGGATGTTGCCGCCGTGGTTGGAGGCCTTGCCGGACCACCACAGGTCCACGCCTTCGGTCGGGCCGGGCATGCGCAGCCGGTCGGTCTCGATGACCGTGCCGTCGAGGACGAGGTGGTCGTAGCCGGCGATCCTGGCCCGCATCAGCGCTTCGCGCAGGTCAGGGGCCTGCCAGGCGAGCACGGCGATGCCCTCGTGCAGGTAGCGGTAGCCCACCGACCGGGACACTCCATGATCCCCGAAGAGCTGTCTGGCCCTGAGGCCGTCACAGAACCAGCGCAGGACCATGACGGCCTGTTCCAGCGCGGACAGCGTGCGGGTGCCGTCGCGGGTGCCACGGCGTTGACGCTCCGCGACGAGAAGACCCGCCAGGCGGAAGACGGTGTGATCGCCGAGGGGCAACTCGGCGGTGTATGTGAAACTCATCGAGGCGCGGGGTTCCCTGGGGTTGATCTTTGGTCGGAGCAACCTTCCTATCGGAGCCCCGCGCCCTCGTTGTCACAGCCCCAGGGATACTCACACCCCGTAACAGTCACCGAACGTCACAGGTCGTTGCTGGGAATGGCTCAGTGGCCGGCCCGAGCTTTGTGGCCGGCCCGAGCCGTGCCGCGTCGCGCACCTCGTCGGTCCGCGACGGCGTAACTGATCACTTCTGGCCATGGCTTCTCCTCTATGTGGAAGCAGAAGACCGGACGCGTGCCGGTGGGCGCGACCCGCCAGCATAACGGAGGGAGTTTAGCAGTCTGATCCTGTTCTTCCCAGGAGGCTTGGGCGGGGGAGTTTCCCACCCGCCTTCGGGATGAGCCGTTCACGAACCGGCGGCGGGTGAAACGTCTGAGACCTGAGCTGATCCCGAACCTCGCTCAAGAACGCCTCCACGCCACGCTCGGACTCGATGTCATACGCGGTTCGTCCATCGACACCCGCCGTGCGTGACCCGGTGTTACCCCGAACCCGGCGCCACGCTACCACCAGAAACGCCGGGTCAGCCACCAGATTGTACAAATCGTCAAACCGACGACTCCTATCCTCGTCGGCCCAACGGTGCAGCTTCGATTGCATTCCCAGTACCCGTGCCGCCGCCATCTCCGGCGACGACACCAGATCACCGATGTTCACCGGCGAGCTCCTGGCATTGCCTTTCTCCGATCTGCCATAGCCTGCTGCCGTCCTTGGCCGTGTACGCGGCTTTCCCGCGCTCGGACTACTACGACGACTCCGCCCCACCCGACACCTTCGGCTGACGACGCGCCTATCCCCGGCACCGGCATGGATTACCGGCCCGTGGAGTGATGCCCGATGGTTCCCACGTTCACCATGAACCAATCGACCGGCTTGGTGCCCAGCTCTACCCCGGCAGCCTCGCCACGCCTACTAAGGAGAATGTAAGTATCTGGACTCGTTACCAGTGGATGTAGACGAGGTGCGGGTCGCCGAAGAAGCCGACGAGGAGGGCCGGGTTCTCCTGGAGCCTGCGGAGCGCGGCGAGAGCTTTGGAGTAGAGGTCGGAGACCGATGTGATCATTTTGCGGCCGATCTGGGCGGTCTTGACGTTGTTCCAGACCCATTCGTCCGGGTTGGTGTCGGGGGCGTAAGGCGGGACGTAGAAGATGCGGAGCTTCCCTTCTGCTGCGGCGACGAACTCGCGGACGACCTTCGAGTCGTGGTACTTGACGCCGTCGACGACGAGAAAGACCTTTCCGCCGTCGTCATGGAGCAGTTTCCGGCAGAACTCGATGAAGACCTTGGAGTCCACGGAGCCGCCCTGCTGGAGCATGAAGTGCAGCTTTCCCTGGGCGCTGACCGCGGAGAGCATGAGGACCGATTTCCGGTCGCCCGTGCCGTGGACGACCGGGGTTTCACCAACAGGCGCCCAGGTCGTCCCGCCGTGGTGGTCGGTGCGTACCGAGGCCTCGTCGCCGAAGTAGACGGTGGCTCCGACCTGCCTCGCCTCTGCGCGGATCTTCGGGAACTGCTCGGTCTTCCAGCGCATTACTTTCTCGTCGTCGCGCTGGGTCGCCTGCTTTGTGGGCCGTTGTGGGGACATTCCCCAGCGCCGCAGCATCCTGCCGACCGCCTGCTCGGTGATGCTGATCTGGAAGAGCCGCTGGATGAGGTCGCGGACCATCCAGCGGGTCCACAGCTGGAAGTCGAACTCCATCTGGTCGGGGTTCCTGGTGCAGAGGATGGTGTAGATCCTGTCAGCCTGCTGCTCGGTCAGTTTCTTCGGCCTGCCTGGAATCGGCTTCGCCCGCAGCGCCTCGATTCCGCCGTCACGGTACTGCTGCGCCCAAGAGAACACCGCCGCCCGACTGAAGCCCAGCGTCATCGCCAGTTCGTCGGCGTTCGCGTCCTCGTCGACGATCTGGCGCGCCACGCGAATCCTGATTGTTTCCAGCGCGCCGTGGTCAAGCTTCCGGCCGTCGGTCTCCCGCATGCAATGATTTAATCATGACAGGATCGACCATGTCCAGATACTTTCGTTCACCTTAGTACGCCGCAGACCTTCAACGTGGCCTCCTCCCCGGCAAAACCAACCGGCTACGGAGTTGGCCGGCACCTGTCGGCCCGGCCACGCGCTGCAAACCCGGGCCATATCTGCCAGGTTTGACCCGGTGGAACGCTTACGGGGTTTCAATCACTGATTCCTCTCGTGCACCGTCCGGTCACGCTCGCCGGACCCGACCCGTCTGACAGTTCCAGATCGTCCCGGCTTTGTCGGCGCTGCTCCCGCCCTCCCCGGCGTCTCCCGGATCAAGCTGCGCCCAGCTTCGCTAGGCTGCTGCGACAGCCCAGCGGCGAGGTCTTCCACCTCCACTTGGTGCCATGGCGCCTCGTGGCGCACGGTTTCCACGTTCCACACGAGTGAGACACGACCGGGGTGGGTGCCCCCTAAACTCCGGGACGGCGGTGCTCTCCCGGCTGACGTTGGGTCTTCAGCCGGCGCCTGCCGCTTCTCAACGGCCAGTCCTGCACCCCGCTGCCACTACCCGCCAACGGGGCCAACGATCACGAAGCATCGTCAGGGATTCACTTGCGTTCACCCGTCCGGTCTTCCCCTTGCCTGTAACCCCCGGACGGAGCGGAGGTCCTTGGGTTTTCCTCCGAGCTTCGCACCTCGCCGTTACCGGCAACGCACGTCGGAGTGGAGACGGGCCGTGAGCACTGGCCCGGAACTATCCTCTCGGCATCGGCCGACCCTCCTTCGCGGATAGTTCACTCATTCTCGTGCGACTGGGCCTGTAAGAACAACGGCTCGGGCGCATATTCGGTGGTGACGTTCAGTGATCGCGTGGTGAGACGCCGCTTGCGTCTACTTTGTCCTGGTTGAGGCTTTCCAGCGCAGCGCGGCGGCGCCTGCCGGACCTCGCGAACGTCTGTGAGGTGGCCGATTTCGACCGCTTTGACCTCCACGACCGGCGCTAACGCACCGTTACCACCGAATGTGCGCCAGAGCCGCTAACTTGACAGTCCCGTGCGACTTCGTGTCGCACCCCAGCGCTGGTTGTAGGCGTCGGCGAGTTCGGCGGCGGCCGCGTCGGTGGGGTCGAGGATGGTGGTGATGAGGCAGAACAGGTCGCCGCTGCCGTCGCGGTTGGTGACCTCGTATTCGATGACCCGGACGGTGGGGCCGGAGGGTTCCTCGAGGACGGCGGAGCCGCGGTGTTTCTGGTTGCTGCGTCGGCCGCGGACCCTGGGGTCGAGTAGGAACGACAGGTAGGAGCCGTCGGGAAGGGGTTCGACGACGGGGAGTTCTGGTCCGGCGGACATCCGGAACAGCAGGTCCGCGCCGGTGGCTGCGGCGTCGGCCCAGAGGCGGAAGCTGTAGAACCCGCGGTCGGCGATGACGAGCATGCCGGGCTCGAAGCTGTCGACGAGTTTTCGGCGAGGTTGTGTTCGTTGGTGTGCCAGGAATCGAGCTCGGCCGCGACGAGTTCAGCGCGCTGACCGTCCAGGGTGGCAACCAGTTCGACGTGATCGGCAGCGGTTCCGCGACGGTCGCGACGGCGCCGCTGTTCGAGCCCAACCACGAGTACAAGGTCGCCATCTCGGGCCCGGACGGATCGACGACCACCAGTCAGAAGTCCGACGCAGCGGGGCGGCTGACGGTCCAGCTCCAGCTCGGCCCCGGGAACCGGAACCAGCAGTACAGCCCTGCGGCGAAGGCGTCGTCGCTCACCCCCGCGAAGGGGGAGCTCGCCGCGGTCAGCCTTCCCTTCGACGCAGGCAAGGGCAGTCAGTTCTTCAAGGCATCGGTGCGGGTCCTGGCCTGACCGCGCTGATGTGACCGGGCTGCCCTGGCCGTGCCGTCCTGACGTCTTTGACCGCGGCGGCGCCCCGAGGGCGTCGCCGCGGTCACCGCTGCGCCGGAGCGTGCCTCGAAGGGCCGGCCGCAGTTGACCTTGATGACCTCGCCACGCGGGTTGGCGTCCGAGGAGCCGACCGCGGATGGTAGCGGAGCGCACTTCTCCCGCGCTCGGCGGCGTCAACAGGACTCACCCGCGTTGGCCAGCGTCGCCCGGATTCGCTCGTCGTAAGCCACGCAACGGCCCGGACCGCTCTTTTTGGCCTGGTACATGGCCATGCCCGCGGCGTTAAGTAGTTCCTCGGGGTCGGCGAGGTCGGGGCTGGACAGGGCGATCCCCACGCTGCCGCCGACCCGTACCTTCCGGCGCAGCGTGACCGGCTCGGCCAACGCGCCGAGCACGCGGTGGCCGACGGCGCATAGATCGTCCAGGCCTAGGTCGTCGCACAGCACAGCGAACTCGTCGCCAGCGAGCCGGCCGACGACATCCTGGGGCCTCACTACCTGAAGTAGCCGGTCGGCGATAGTTCGCAGCAGGTCGTCGCCCGCCTGATGGCCGAGGGTGTCGTTCACGGCCTTGAAGCCGTCCAGGTCAAGGAAGAGGACGCCGACCAGACGTCGGTCCGCACATGCCCGGCGCAGGGAGCTGCTCAGTCGCTCGAGCAGCGCGGCGCGGTTGACCAGGCCGGTCAGCGGGTCGTGCCAAGCCCGGTAGCGGGCGTCGTTCTCGGAACGGATCCGCATCACGGCCGCTCCGACGACAGCGGCCACCGAGCGGATGAACGCGAGTCCGTCAGCGTTGAAGCCACTACGGTCACGGATGACCAGCGTCGCGACCGGAGCGTCCGCGCGGCCCACCGGAACTCGCGCGACCGTCGGCGCGGCCCAGGCGGAAGGCTCAGCCGTTTCGGTGGGATGGTGCGGCCCGTCCCAATCTGGCTGCAACGAGGACCCGTTTGGGCATTCGGGTGCGCGGCGGAGGAGGACTACCTCGTCCGTGGGAAGCTGGTCTTCGAGTATCCGCGCGGCGCGCTCGCACAGGGAGCTCTCGTCCGTGCTCTCCAATGCGTGCTGGGCAAGATCTGCCAGCGCGGCCTGGCGCGCGGTGCGGACCCGCAGGGCCCGGATGGCCTCCTCCCGCTCGGTCACGTCGTTTACGACCCCGGCGACGGCGGGCCCCCATGCGGCGGCGGGCCGGCCGGCACCTGGCATCGGGACGAGGTCGACGTCGTACCAACGGTTGCGTCCGCACACCACGTCGTGCGCGTGTTGCCCGCTCATCGCGCGGCGGACCAGGGTCAAAATCGCCGGCTGGTCGGCGAACGCCTCGAAGACGGTGGACGATTTCGCCTGCCGCAGCGCCTCCGTAGCCGGTTACGTGATCCAGCTGTTGGACATCACTGAGCTGGTCACGACGGGCCTGCAGCTGCAGCTGGTCGTCAACCACACTTCGGTCTCGATCTTCCTGCTCGACCACGAGGGCAGGGTGCTCGTGAGCAGTGGCGCGGCCGCACAGCCGGGGATGCCCTCGACCAACGCGACCGGACCAGAGGCAAGGGCGTGGGCGACGGTGCCATCTGGCCGAACGAAGCGGACGACGTGGCAGAGACTGTCCACGCTGTCCGCGAACTCCTCGCGGGCGGCCTTGACCAGGTCCTCGATCTGCGTCGGGTCCACCAGCTCCCGCCAGTTCCTACCGACGATGGACTCCTCGTCGCGGCCGAGGATCTTGCACGCCGCGGCGTCGACGCGGCGCACTATCGCGTCGGTGACGCCCGTCACGATGAGACCGGTTCGCGCGACGCCGAAAGGCCCCGTGGCCTGAAGAGGCCCGTCACGTGGGGTCACCGATACCCCCTCCTGCTGCTGAGGTGACGGCCCGGCGCCCGCTCCGTCCGTTGATCTCATGCTCTGCTGTGACCATACCCATGACTTGTGCGACAAACCGATCGCACTGTGTAATCAGTGGTCGCGTTGGTGTGCAGGGTTCGTCATTGGAGGCTTTCGGAACCGGCGGGCGCGAGGAACTGGGTTGTCGCCAGCTCTCGGTACACCTGATCGCTGTCCAGGAGCTCGTCATGTGTCCCGACCGCGCGCACCTGCCCGGACTCCAGGACGACTATCTGCCGCGCGTTGACGACGGTCGAGAGACGATGCGCGATGACGATCACCGTGGCGGAGGCTGACGCGGCGTCGAGCGTGTCGCGCAGGGCCGCTTCGTTGACCGCGTCCAGCGCCGAGGTCACCTCGTCCAGCAGCAGCAGGCGCGGCCGGCGCAGCAGCGCCCGGCCGATCGCGATCCGCTGCCGCTGGCCGCCGGACAGAGTGCCACCACGGTGCCCGATCCAGCCGTCGACCCCGCCCGGCAACGCCGCCACCACATCGCCGAGTCGCGCGAGGGTGACCGCCTCCCACAGCCGCTCGTCGTCGACCCAGCCGAGGCCGAGGGTCAGGTTCTCCCGCAGGGTGCCGGCGAGGACCGCCGCCTCCTGCTCGACGTAACCGATCGAGCGGCGAAGCTCGGCCAGCGGCCAGGCCCGCACGTCCCGGCCGTCGACGAGCACCTGTCCCGAACGCACCTCGTAGAACCGTTCGAGCAGCGCGAACAGGCTCGTCTTGCCCGCGCCGGACGGCCCGACGACGGCGGTCAGACCGCCCGGCGGGACCGCGAACGTCACGTGGTCGTGGACGAGAGGGAGGCCGTCCCGGTAGCCGAAAACCACCTGGCTGAACGCCACGGCCGCGCCGCCCGCCCGGTCCGCAGGCCCCCGGAGGGTGAGTAGTCCCTCCGCCAACCCGCCGTCAGTAGGGGCATCCGCGCGGACCGGGGCGAGCGGCTCGACCGCCAGGTCCAGCACGGCCTGGATGCGGCCCGCGGCGGCCGCGCCGGCGCTGAGCTGGCCCCAGGCGCCGGCGAGGGTGGTGACCGGCTGCGTCAGGAAGAACATGTAGAGCAAGAACGCGATGAGATCCGCGATGGGCAGCCGTCCCGAGGCCACCCGCGCGCCGCCCACGCCGAGCACCGTGAGGAAGGACGTCTGCATCAGCAGGCTCGCCGTGGCGCCGCTCGCCGCCTGCCAGCCTGCCACCCGAAGCCCCCGACGCCAGGCGGTTTCGGCGGCTCCGGTCAGCAAGCCGATCTCATGCTCCTCTGCGCCGGCCGCCTTCAGGGTCCGGAAGGCGGCGAGGTCGCGGTCGAGTAGGGCGGCCAGAAATCCGACCGATTCCTGCACCTCGCCGGTGGCCAACCCGATCCGGGCGGCAGCCCACCGGACCGAGACGGTCATCGTCGTGACCGCGGCCAGCGTCACCGTCAGCAGCAGGATGTCGATCAGCCCCATCAGGACCAACGAGCCGAGCAGTGCGATCGCCGCGATGGTCGACGAGACGACGGACTGCGTCGCCACCTGGCGCAGCAACGTAGTGTCCGCGACGAGCCGGGATACGAGGTCCCCCGGCTTGGCCTCGTCGATGACGGACGTGCGCAGTGTCAGGATGCGTGCTGAAAGCTGACCGCGCACCGTGCGTACGAGGGACTCGCCGACCGATTCGAGGACGAAATAGCCGCAGGCCGCGACGACGGTGCCGAGCGCGACGGCGCCGGCGAGGATCAGGAGCAGCCCGCCGGTCGACTCATGGCGAACGAGGCGATCGAGAATGTGCCGCGCGATCAACGGTTGTGTCAGGGACAGCGCGGCACCGGTGAGGACGAGCACGCCGCCGGCCGCGAGCCGCAGCCGGAAGCCGCGTGTGTGCCGCAGGATGAACGCCGCCGGCTTGTCCGGCCGCGGCGGCGCCGGCCGGGCGTGGCGCGCGCCGCTCACGCGTGCCCGCGCGCGGCCAGGCCCACCAGCGCGTCCGCGGCCGCGGGCGCCCCCCCAGCGACCCGGAACGAGGCACCGACACGGCGCGCGGCCCGGGCATAGCAGGGATCGGCCAGCGCCTCGGTGACCGCGGCCGCGAGAAGATCGGGCGTCGCCCGGCGGAAATGGAGCCGTATGCCTGCTCCGGCGTCGACGATCTGCTGGGCGACGACCGGCTGGTCGTCACGGATTGGCGCCACGACCAGAGGCAGATCATGTGCGAGTGCCTCGCAGACGGTGTTGTGCCCCGCGTGACAGACGACGGCCGCGGCGTGCGGCAGCAGCCGCAGCATGGGCAGGTACGGCCGGGTGAGGACGCTGTCGGCCGGCCGCGTGATCGCCCCCAACGGATCGGCCACGATGCCCTGCACGCACGCGCCGAGCCCACGCAGCGCCTCGGCGCTGGCCCGCAGGAACTCGCTACCAACCGCGCTGTCCACCGTCCCGAGGCTGACGACGACCAATGGTCGCGACGGGTCCCGCCACGCCCACGGGAATGCCTCGACTCCGTTCACGGTGCCGCGGGGGGCGTCGCGCCGGCGCAGCGCCGGTCCGGCCCACAGGATCGGCGGGCCGCCCGGGTCGGCCGGGCCGGCGAGCGCCTCCGTGGTGAAGGCGACGACCAGGTGCGGCGAGCGTTCCAGCGTCGCGGGGGTCAGCGTGCGGACCGAGCCCGCGGACACTCGCCCGATCAGGTCCGAGAACTGCCCGTCCAGCCACTGCCGAATCCGTGGCGTCGTTGTGAACGGATCCCGCAACGACCCTGAGGTCGTCGCGGAGGTGACCCACGGGATACCCAGCCGCGCCGCCGCGACCGGCCCTGCCAGGGCCTGCATGTCGGCGACCACGAGGTCCGCGCCGGTCCGCTCGGCCGCGTCGGTGACCGCCGCGTGGGTGGCATCCGCCAGCGGGAGCAGGAAATCCTCCCAGAGGAAGCGGACGGCGGCGTAGCCGCGCAGTCCGGCACCGCGCTCGGCGACGTCGGCGAGTCCAGCGTCGCAGGGGTGCACCCACGCGTCCTCGCCGGCCAGCTTTCTGACCAGCGCCGGCTCGCCGGCCCAGCAGACCCGGTGCCCGAGTTCTGCCAGCCGGTCGGCCACCGCGACAAGCGGGGTGATGTGGCCGACCAACGGCGGCGTGACCAGAAGGAACGTACTCATCTCGGGTCTCCGGGGACGTTCGTCGTCGCCGGCCGCCGGAAGATCCAGCCCAGGAGCAGGTCGCGCACCTGCCGATGGGCCTCGACGAGGACCGAGTGGTCCTGGTCCTGGATCACGACGGTCCGGCAGTTCGGCAGTATCCCCTCCAGCTGGTAGGGGTCCTCCGCCTGGAACCCGTCGCTGCCGACGATGCTCAGGACCGGGATTGTGATCTGGCTCAGCTCCACAAGGTCCAGGACGCGTCCGGCCGGGATCTCTTCCGCCATCGTGGTCTCCTCCAGCCTCCGGTATGCCTGCCGCGACAGCCGGGCATGGTGGTCGCCGAACATCACCGCGATCTGTTGGAAGGTCTCCTCGTTCGACAGCTGCTCCTTCGTGCTGCGCAGCAACTCGCCCACCCGTTGTGCCCAGAGGTCGGTCGGCGGCTCCGACTCGATCGCGACCAGGCTGGCCGTCTTGGCCGGGTGCGCCGCGGCGAACGCGAACGCGACGGTGCCGCCGAAGCTGTTGCCGACCAGGTGGACCGGCAGGTTGACCTGGAGGGCCGTCAGAATTCCGTCGAGGTCGGTGACGAAATTCTCGACCCGGTAGCCGTGGGCCGGCCGGGTGCTGTTGCCGTGCCCACGCAGGTCGTAGAACAGCAGGTCGACGCCGGCCGCGGCCAGCGGGGCGGCGAGCGTCAGGTAGAAGCTGGCCAGGCTGTCGGTTCCGAGGCCGTGGATGCAGACGAGCGTTGGCGCAGGACCGCCGGACACCTTGCCCCGCATGTGCAGGTAGTGGATGTCGATGTCATTGACGTGGATAGTCGGCATGACCGTCAGCCAACGCCGGCCGCCAGGTCGAGCTGGGAGACGACATAGTCGACCAGCTCACCGACCCGCAGCCCGATCACGTCGACGAGGTCCTTGTCGGCGAGGAACTCGGCCATGCTGACCTGTTCGCCATAACGGGCGGCGAGCATGACGCCGAGGGTCACCAGATCGATGCTTTCCAGCTCCAGGTCGTCGTGGAACAGCGTGTCCATGGTTACCTGGACCGGCGGCGACCCGTACTTGTCGACAAGTTCGTTGATCATGGCGTTGGTTTCGGCGAGCACGGAGCTGGCTCGGGTGCCGGGTACTGTCATAACTAGGCTCCCATCAAGGCTTCGCGGGTCGTGTCGGGTGCCGATGTCGCGACGGTCGTCCAGGCGACCAGCCGGCGGCCTGCGCTGCCGGACTCCGGGCCGAGGACGCCGACAGCCGCCTCGACGCAGGTCACCGTGTAGGCGCGAGTCGTGGGCCTGCCTTCGTGGCTGGGAACGGTCAGTGACACCGTGACGACGCCAGGCTGGTCGCCCATCCGCGACGCGGCGGTGACCTGGGGCAGTGACGGGTGAACACCGGCTGCCCGTGCCACGGCCGTCGTCGCGGCTGTCAGCCGGCGCAGCCACCACGGATGGTCCAGATCGAGCGACGTTGGAGGCTCCTCACCGGCAGGACCGGCGGGCTCGACAGCGAGGCCGACCTCGGACGGCCGCTCGGCCTGTAGTCCGGCCAGCGGGTGCGCGTTCGCCACGGCGATGTCGGAGCAGCTCGCGAGCGCGATGGAGAAACCCGGCAGGTGAAGGCCCCGGATGCCGGAGACCTCGACCCGGCCCGTGGGTCCCGGTCCTGTCTGACGGGTGAAGGGGTCGATGACGTGGAGCTGGGCGGGGAAGATCTCCGGACTCCCCGTTCCCCACAGCTGGGTGCGGACCGCGTCCTTCACGGCGATCCGCCGAAGCAGCCATTCGCGCCGGCGCGCCGGCCGCATCAAGTCGTACTCGGCGCGCTCGGCGCCACTGACATAGCGGCTGAGGACCATCTCGCGTACCGCCAGGTCCGACCAGCGCTCGGTGGCCACGGCCCAGCCGCCAGCCATGAGCTGGCTGAAGGGACGGCGCTCCGGCCACCGGAACGCCTCGTCCAGCTCCGCCGGCAGGTCGAACCGCCGGTCCACCCAGCCGTGCACGTGCGCCCAGACCTGTTGGCCGTCGACCAGTTGCATATGGGCCTCGACCCGCGTCTCGTCATACCGCTCGACCCACACGTGGCAGACGACCGCCGTCCCGGGCGCTGGCTCTGGACCGAAGAGCTCGACCATCCCGATCCGGACCGGGAACATCACGAACCGATCGTCGGCGCATGATCGGATCCAGTACCCGAGGAGCTGACCCGCGGCGTCCAGGAGCGCTCCCGGAGCTCCAGACGTCCGGAGCACCCCGCGGACGTGGGACGGCCCATGCCCGAGGAACGACGTCACGCCCTGGAAGGCGGGGCCGTGGAACATCCACCGGTCACGGTAGAACTCACGGGCGGACATGGCCGAGGGCTGCTCGGTGTCGAGATCCACCGGCCACCGTGGCGGACGGCTCGTGGAATAGTCGTCGGCGACTCGGACGAGCCCACTCGCGAAGCCGACGAACGTCACCCGGAGGCGGTCGGGTGCCTCGGGACGGACCTGGACCGTGACATCGGTCGCCGGCTGCGCCGGCAGCCAGTTCTCCAGACGCACGTCATAGACTCCGACCGCCACGCGGCCGGAGGCCCGCTGCGCGTACCGCGCCATGAGCGCGACGGTGGTCGTCGCGGCGACCACCGGACGTCGGTCGGCGAGCTCCGGCCAGCCGGGTGGCTGCGGCGTGAGCGCATGATCAAGCAGGTACGGCATCGTTTCCGTCGACGCCCTCAGTGTGGCTGTCCAGCCTGGACCAGGGTGCTCCTGACGCAGGTCACCGACCGGGTCCGAGCGGCCGTCGTTCCCGGCTGAGCCGCCGTTGTCAGGCCCGCCGATGTCGTGACGGGCCGACAGCCCGCCGTCGGCGGCGGTGCTGAGGCCTGGCCCGGACCTGCTGGCCAACACGATCGCGGCGGTGTCGGCAGTCTCGGTCAGCAGCGCCAGCAGTTCCTCGGCGACGGGGCTGCGCTGCGCCCACGACGTGAGCGGGTGCCGTCCCAGCAGGCGCTCGGCGTCGTCCGCCGGTCGTGCGAGCAGCTCAGCGGTCTCGCGCAGGGGGCTTGATCGTGTCGGGGGGGGGGGGGGGGCCCCCCCCCCCGCGAAACCGGGGGGGGGGGGGCGGCCCCCGGGGGGGGGGGGGGGGTTTTTGGGGGGGCGGCGCCCCCCCCCCCCCCCCCGACACGATCAAGCAGGTCCGCGGCGACGCGCACCGTGGCCGCGCCGAGATCGAGCCGCACCAGCCGTCCGGGCCCGGCGCCGCTCGTCGTGGGCACGTCCGCGGGCTGGCCCGCGCTGAGTCCATTCCGGCCGCTTGGACGGGAGCGGGCTGGCGTGGGAGCCGCCCTGTCCAGCGCGGCGAGGTCTGGGTCGCCATTCTCAACCCAGAGCGCGACCGCGAGCCGGCGCAGCTGGCCGATTCCGTCGCGGTGGGCGGAGTTCGCGGGAATGGTGAGGTGAGGGGTGCCGTCGAGGGTTGCCTCGATGAGGCCACCGAGTCTGCCTGGGCCGACCTGGATGAAGACGCGGACGCCGGCGGTGTACATCGCGGTGATCGTCTGCCGGAAGAGCACGGGTTCGACGAGGTGGCGGACGAACAGGTCGCGGACGGCGGCAAGGTCGGCCGGGTAGGGCGCGGCGGTGGTGGCCGACCAGAGTTGGGTCTGGGCGGCTCGACGCAGCTGAAGGCGGTCGGTGCGGGCTCGTAGGGCTGAGAGGTGGGGCCGCAGCATGGGGGTGTGAAAGCCGGAACGGAACGGCATGACCTGCACAACGATGTTCGCGCGGCGTAGCCGGGTGGCCAGCTCGGCGACGGCCGTGGGTGGCCCGCAGACGACTGTGCTCGACGGCGCGTTGTCGTGGGACAGGACGAGTTCGGGGTAGTCCGCCAGGAACGTCCTGGCCTGGTCGGCTGCGCAGGCCAGCGACGCGTAGTCGACGTCGGGGACGGCGCCCTCGTAGGGGTCGGCGGCGAAGATGTCGGCGTCGACGGCGTCGTCGTCGAACATGCCGGCGGCGAACATCGCGCTCCATTCGCCGATGCTGTGCCCGGCGAGCGCGTCTGGAGTGATCCGCATCTGGCGTAGGACGCGGTCCAGGACGCGGCTGACGAGCAGGACGCCGGTGGCGTGACGGCCGAGGTCGGCGTCAGAAAGGTCGGCGGGCAGCGGCAGCCCGAAGTGTCGGGCGACGTCGTCGAGCTGAGGGGCGAACTCGGCTTCCAGACCTGGGAACACGAAGGCGGTACGGCCGGCCGTCGGACCGCCGAGCAGCGGTTGAGCGCTGACCCAGACCTCGCCGCGGCCGCGCCAGGCATCCCAGGTGCCCGCTCGGATCCCGCCGACAGCGTGCCGGGCGGTCGCGAGCCGGCGCCCGGTGGGGTTGACCAGGCCGAGCCGCGCGCCCACAGCGGGGTGCTCGCAAGGGGCGAGCGCCGCGGTGCGCAGCGCGGCGTCGTCGACCTCGAGCAGCACGCCCAGCTCGTCCGGCGTCGACGCGGCCAGGCGCAGAACTAGCTCCGGTTCGGACACGGTGGCGACCCTGGCATCGGCTGAACCGGAAGATTTCGACATGCCGGCGGCTGCTGGCGCGGCGACTGGCAGCATGGGCGCGACCATCGACGCGGCGCGCGGCGGCGCGCTGGGCGGTGCCTCCTCAAGGACCACGTGGGCGTTGGTGCCGCCGAACCCGAACGCGTTGACGCCCGCGCGGCGCGGGCCGCGAGCCTCCCACGGCACTGGGGCTGGGAGCGGCCGGAAGCGGGTGGTGGCCACCGCCGGATGGGGCTCATCGCAGTGCAGGGCCGGCAGCAGCACCCGGTTGTGCAGCGCCAGGGCCGCCTTCACCAGGCCCGCGACACCGGCCGCGGCCATGGCGTGCCCGATCATCGCCTTGACCGAGCCCAGCGCCGCGACCTCGGGACTTTGCGAGGCAGGCCCGAAGACGCGGGCCAGCGTCGTCAGCTCTGCCTCGTCGCCCGCTGGTGTCCCGGTGCCGTGGGCCTCGATCATGCCGATGGAGCCCGGTTCGCGCGGGTCGAGGCCGGCGGCGCGCCAGGCACGTTCGACAGCCGCGGCCTGGCCGGCAGGATCCGGGAGTACCAGGCCTCCGCCGCGGCCGTCGCTGGAAACCCCGGTTCCCCGGATTACCGCGTATACCCGGTCGCCGTCGCGACGAGCGTCCTCCAGCCGCCGTAGGACGACGACGCCGGTGCCCTCGCCGATCAGCAGGCCGTCCGCGCGCCGGTCGAACGGCCGGATCCGCTGCGACCTCGACAGCGCGCGCAGCTGGGCGAACACGCTCCAGAGGGTGATGTCATGGCAGTGATGCACCCCGCCAGCCAGCACCGCGTCGCAACGGCCTGATGCCAGCTCGGCGACCGCGCTGTCGATAGCGACCAGTGACGAGGCACAGGCCGCGTCGAGGGTGAAGGCCGGCCCGCCGAAGCCGAGCCGGCCCGCGACCCGCGCGGCCGCCAGGTTCGGGACGATGCCCATCGCAGCGTCCGGAGCCTCCGGGCCAAGCTCTTTCGTGAAAGCGCTGCGGATCAGGTCGAGGTCGTCGGGGCCGAGCGCGGGAAGCAGCGCCCCGAGCGTCTCGACGAGTTGGTGAGCGGTGCGGAGCCGCTGGTCGAGACGGACCATGCCGGCGCCCAGGTAGCCGCCCCGGCCGAGGATGACGCCGACCTTCCCGAGATCTCCCAGCCGGACGGCGCCGCCGGCGTCCTCGACGGCCGCCGACGCGACACGCAACGCCAGAAGCTGGTCGGGTTCGATGCTGGCGACGTCGCGCGGCGGGATGCCGAACTGGACCGGGTCGACATAGGCCAGATCGTCGACGAAGCCGCCTCGTCGGCAGTAGATCCGGTCCGCGCGGGCCGGTCCGGAGGCGCCGGCTGGGTCGTAGAACGCCGGGTCCCAGCGCCCGGGGGGCGCCTCCGTGATCGCGTCTACGCCGCCGACCAGGTTGTGCCAGTAGGTGTCCAGGTCGGGCGCGCCGGGCAGCAGCACGGCCATGCCGACGATCGCGACTGCCGGATGGCGCCAGGCGGACGCTGGCCCGGCCGTGGCGGCGCCGGACGAGGCCGCGAGTGGCATCGGTTGGGCTGGCATCGGCTACCAGCCCGACGCGGTGTAGACGACGGCGGTCAGGTCACGCGGCCCCCAGGCAAGCTCTCGGAGCAGCGAACGATGGCCTTCCTCAGGGTCGATGAGGCCCATACCGCGGCGGGCGAACTCCCGCTCCAGGCCGGCGTCGACCATTCCGGGATGCCCGTCGTCGGGCGCCCAGGGGCCCCAGTGAACCGTGAGGACCCGCGTGCCGGTACGCCGCCCCCAGACGGCGCCGAGCGTTTCCAGCGCGTCGTTGGCCGCCGCGTAGTCGCTCTGGCCGGGGTTGCCGACGACTCCGGCGATGCTGCCGTACAGCGCGACCGTCCCGGGGCGCTTCGGCAGCTCCTCGAGCGCTGCCAACAGCGCCCGCAACCCGGCCACCTTCGTGTCGAACACCCGCTGAAACGACTCCGGGTCCTTGTCGACGACGAGGCGGTCCTCGAGGACGCCGGCGGAGAGGACCACCGCGTCGATCCGCCCGTTGCGTGCGTATACCTGCTTGACGAACTGATGGACCGCGTCCGTGTCCAGAACGTCCAGCTGCTGGTAACGCGCTTGGCCGCCTCGGGTGGCGACGTCGCGGAGGGTCGCCCTGATCTCGCGCTGCGCGAGCACCTGCTCGGCAAGCCGGTTGACCTCCGCTGGCGTGCGCGGCCCCAGGTTCCGCATCGCGTCGAGGATCGCTGGCCGGTCGATCGCCGCCGCCAGCCACGGCTCCTCATCGCCGATTGGAGCCGGCGTCCGGCCCGCCAGCTCCAGCCGGCACCGCGCAGCGCTCGCGAGCAGTGTCGTGAACCCGGCGGTGATGCCGCGCGCTCCGCCGATGAGGACGACGACGGAGTCGCTGTCCAGGCCGAGTGCGGCCGCCTCGGCGACGCCGTCGTCCGCCGGGCCGGCCCCAGCCGACGCGAGCGGCCCGGGCGATGCCTCCACCAGTTGCGCGGCCTCCCGGACCACGCCGTGGCGGACCACGGACTCCTGCGGCGCCGCGGCCTCGTGCAGCTCGCCGGCGACGATGTCAGCCAACGTGGACTGTGCGCCTGCCGCGACCTCCACCAGCCGCACGGCGGTCGCGGGGCACTCCTTGCCGAGTGTGCGGAACAGGCCACGCAGGCCGGCCGTGGACGGGACGTCGGCCGCGGCGACGCCGAGCAGCCACCGGGGCTGGCCAGCAACGATCGTGCGGACCGCGGCGAAGGTGGACGGCAGCTCGGGCTCGGCTGCCGCCTCGGCCCAGCCCGCCAGGTAGACCGCCCCGTCGACGGAGACCTGACCGGCGGCAGACAGATCGTCCGCCGTCCAGGCGCGGACGTCGGCGCCGAGCGCGGTGAGCCGGGACACGATCTGTCGTGTCGCGGGCGGGTCGAGGGTGCGGCCGAACACCGCCCAGCTTGTACCCGTCAGGTCGGTCAGGCCGATGGTGCCCGGAACCGGGCGCCACGATGGCACGAGCCGGATGGGGACTTCGCCACGCCGGCTTCCGCGCCGCGCGGTTGCGGCCGCCGGCGCGGCCAGGTCGTCGAGTGCCGCTGTGGTGCCGGTCTTCTCGTGCTCGGACAACCAGCCCACGATCGCCCGTACCGTGCGCAGCCGGCTGAGCTCGTCGACCCGGCCGTGAGCGGACCCGAAACGCTCGGCGAGGTGCCCCGCCAGCTCGGTGCGTTTCAACGAGTTGACCGACAAGTCGGTCTCAAGGTCGAGATCCAGCTCGATCATCTCGGTCGGGTAGCCCGTTCCCTCGGCGATGAGGTCGAGGACCGCCGCCATCAGATCCACCTTCCCTTGGGCGCCGGCGCTGGTGCTCGACTGGGCGGGGGACTGAACGGCACCGGCGTATGGGAGGTCCGAGATGTCGGCGGAGGGGCGCGACGCCGGTGGCGGCACGGCCCGCGTGGACCGCGCGACGGGGGGCTCCGGCGGCGGCTCGGTCGCAGGTTGGCCGCCGAGGTAGGCGAGAAGCACGTCGCGCTGGGCCGCGAGGCTGTCGCGCGAGACGCGCAGAAACTGGTTGATCAGCGCCTCTCGCCCGTCAGCGCCGTCCGGCGTCGGCGACGCGGAGTCCGGGCGCGCCCGCTGGGCTGCGGGGGAGGCTGGCAGTCGCACCAGGCGAGCGGGAGCGAGGCCGTCCGGGATCGGCTCCCCGTCGGCGAGGCGGATGGCCCGCCCGTCGACACTCCATGCCGGCCGCGCTGGTGGGGTGGCGTCGGTGCGGTCGACGGCGTCTCTGCCGTCGACCAGCCAGTCGGTGTGCAGCTCGATGCCCGCGACCGTAAGCTGGGCGACCGCGTCCAAGAAGCCGGTCAGGCCGCCCCGGCGGCCGTCGCAGGCGACCGCCAGGTACGGCCGGTCGCCGAGGATGGAGCGGACCAGGCCGGTCAGTACCCGGCCGGGGCCGGCTTCCACGAACACTCGTGCCCCGGCCGCGTACATGGCCTCGACCTGGTCGACGAACCGCACCGGCGCGGCGAGCTGCGCCGCGAGCTCCGCGCGAACGGCGTCTCCTGGCGCCCCGCCGTCGGCCTTCGGATAAGGGGCGGCGGCACGGTTGGACCACACCGGAAGCACCGGATCGATCACGCGGGCCTTGGCAAGTGCGTCGGCGAACAGCTCCGTCCCGGGGGCGACCAGCGGGCTGTGGAAGGCGCACGCGACAGGTAGACGCAGGGCACTCAGACCAGTGCCCCGAAGCAGCTCGAGGGCGGCGTCAAGCGCGGCCGTCGGGCCGGAGACCACGACCTGGTTCGGCGCGTTGTAGTTGGCCACGACGATCTGCTGGTCGAGGAACGCGGCGGCAAGAACCGAGCTCACCGCTGACGCGGACGCGCGCACCGCGGCCATCGCACCCGGGTCGTGCCCGTCGCCCACAGCCGCCGTGATCGCCTCACCGCGGGCCGAGGACAGCGCGAGCAGCGTCTCCGCGTCGTATGCTCCGGCGGCGTAGAGCGCGACCAGCTCGCCGTAGCTGTGGCCGGCCGCCATGTCGGGCGCGAGCCCGAGACGGGTCAGCAGGTGGTGCGTGGCCAGACCGGCGATCCCGAGTGCCGGCTGGGCGACCCGGGTGTCCCGCAGGCGCAGTTCCGCGTCGTCGCCGGTCGCCCCGGCCGGGCCGGCCGGCGGAAAGATGGCGTCCCGCCACCTCTCGCCGAGGCGCAAATAGTCCTTGAGCTCGGGGAAGGCGACGAACAGCTCGGTCAGCATGCCTGGCCGCTGGCTGCCCTGGCCAGGAAACAGCACCGCGAGACGGCTGTCAGGCGGGTGCGCCAGGTGGTCCGTTGGCCGAGCGGAGGACAGGAACAGGCCAACGTCCTGCTCGCCCGCCGAGGCGTGGTCCAGCAGCCGGGCCAGGTCGTCGAGGTCCTGCGCGACGATCGCGACCTGGACAGGACCGCGGCGGTTCTGGGCCTGCCGGGCGGCGGTGGCGGCGAGGTCGCGCAGTGGCCAAGGTCGGCCCGCCGCGTCATTCGCACGCAGGAGCTCCCGCAGCTCGGCGGCGCCGCCGAGGGCCGTGACGAGGTCGGTGCCACGGAAGACCAGCAGCTCGGCTGGCCACTTGTCTAGGGCATGCCGGGCGGATATCGACCCGGCGTGCCCCGACAGCACGGCGTGGTAGTTGACGCCGCCGAAGCCGAAGGCGCTCACGCCGGCCACCCGCTCGCCGGCCGGTCGAGCCCACGGCCTCGCCGCTCCTGACAGGACGAACGGGCTGACGTCCGGGTCCCAGCCCGGGTTGGGCTTGTCCACATGCAGGGTCGGTGGCAGCACCCCGTGGTGCAGCGCGAGCGACGTCTTCACGACGGCGGCCAGACCTGCGGCCGTCTTCGTATGGCCGATCTGCGACTTGACCGACCCCAGCGCGCAGGCTCCTCGCGCCGCGCCCGCCTCGGTGAAGACGGCGGTGAGGGTCTCCAGCTCGGCCCGGTCGCCAACGGCGGTGCCAGTGCCGTGCGCCTCGACCAGGCCGACGTCGGCCGGCGAGACGCCAGCCACACGGTAGGCGCGGTCCAGCGCCCGTCGCTGGCCCTCCGGACGCGGGGCGGTAAGTCCGAGCGAGCGGCCGTCGCTCGCCGAGCCGACAGCCCTGACAACCGCATAGATCCGGTCGCCGTCCCGTTCGGCGTCGGCCAGCCGCTTCAGCACGACGCAGGCGACGCCTTCACCAAGGGTGGTCCCGTCAGCATCGGCGGCGAAGGGCCGGGCTCGTCCTGTCGGGGAGAGAGCGCCGACTGACGAGAACATCAGGTAGTCGAAGATCCCGTTGTGCAGGTCTGCGCCACCGCAAATCATGATGTCGGCGCCGCCGTGCCGCAGCTCGCGGCACGCGGCGTCCAGCGCGGTGAGCGACGAGGCGCACGCCGCGTCCACGACGTAGGCCGGACCGCCCAGATCGAGGCGGTTGGAGACCCGACTGGCGATGATGTTGCTGAGCAGGCCGGTGAAGGTCTCCGGGGTGATCCGCGGGAGCAGGTCGTCCAGCTCGGAGGGAACCTCGCCGTAGTACGACGGCAGCACCGCGCGCAGCGTGAGCGCCGCGGAGAGGTCGCTGTTGGCCTCGGTGCCGAACACCGCGCCCGTCCGGGTGTGATCGGTCCCCGCCGCATCGAGCTGGGCATCGGCGAGTGCGCGCCGGGCGGTCTCGAGCGCGAGCACCTGGACCGGCTCGATGCTGGCCAGCGCCGTTGGCGGAATGCCGTAACGCAGTGGGTCGAACGGGACCCGGGGCAGGAAGCCACCCCATTTGGACGAGGTCCGCTCGCCGCTCGGGCCGGCCGTGCTGTCGGCCTCGTAGTAGAGGTCACTGTCCCATCGGTCGCGGGGGACGTCGGAGATCGCGTCCCTACCGGCCACCACGTTGGCCCAGAAGGTCGCGAGATCCGGCGCGTCCGGCAGCACGCAGGCCATGCCGATGACAGCGACGTCCACGGGCGCGACGTCGACCTCGGCGCCGCCAACCGCGTCACGTTCGTCGCCGCGCCGGTCGAATGCCCAGGCACGCAGAAGGCGCTCGGCATCCCGGGTTACACCGTCGTGCAGGTCACGCACGGTCGTGGTAGCGGACCGCAGGACGGCGACCTGCCCGGCCATGAACAGGCCCTCGTCGCGCTGGCGCTCCCGTCCGACGTGCACCAGCCGGTCGCGGCGTCGCTCGACCCCCTTGCTGGCGAGGCGCAGCCGACCAAGGTTGAGCTGTTCCAGCCGTTCCCACGCCTGTTGGTCGGGCACGCCGCGGGCGCGTAGCTCGTCGCGCTCAGCATGGAAGAGCTCGACGAAGGGACTGGCGAGGCAACTGGTGACATGGCCCGGGCCCGTGCGCAGCAGCGCCGTGGCCGCCGCGTTCACCGCCTGTCGCTGGAACTCCTCCTGGATCGCGCCGAGCCGGACGGCCTCCTCGGTGAACAGGTAGGCGGTGCCGATCAGCAGCCCGATCCCGACACCGCGCGCCGCGAGCGGGGCCGCCATCGCCGCCACCATGGCAGCAGAGCGTGCATCGTGTATCCCACCGGCGAAGAGGACCTCGAAACTGGCTCCTGTTTCGCTGTGTGCGTGGGCGTTCGTCGGACCGGCGGCGTCCAGATGGTCGAGCAGAACGGCGATCTGCGCCTCCCAGAGTGGGAAGCTCGCGCGCGGGCCCACGTGCCCGCCGCATTCGGAGCCCTCGAAGACGAAACGTCGACAGCCCTCGGCCAGGTACTGGCGTAGGAGCGCCGGTGAGGGGACATGCAGCAGGGCCGTGATGCCGATCTCTTCCAGCTCGGCGGCCTGCGATGGCCGGCCGCCGGCGACGACCACCCGTGACGGCCGCGCGTCGCGAACCGCCTCGAGCTGGGCGGCACGCACCTCATCGGGCGCGAAGCCGAGGAGCCCGACGCCCCAGGGACGCTCACCGAGCAGCTCGCGGGTCTCGGTCAGCAGCCGACGGGAGCGCTCGCCGTCCGCCAGCGCGAGCGCGAGAAATGGCAGGGCGCCGTCGTCGGCGACGTGGCGCGCGAAGGCAGGCTCGTCGCTGACCCGGGTCATCGGGCCTTGCGCCACCGGCCGGGAGGTGCCCCACACGGCGCACAGGGGCGAGTCGCTCGAAAGCAAGGCAGCGGTGGTGGCGACCGTCTCAGGATCGGCCGCGGCGTCGACGGCCTGTCGGATGGCCCGAACCACGCGGGCCACGGTCCCGTAACGGGAGGCGAAGTCGCGGGCGAGAAAGACGTCCTGCCCGACCGGAAGCAGCCGGCGGCCCGGGCCTGCGTGGCCGATGCTCGCGAGAACCTCGTCCTGCGACCAGCTCTGTGCGTCGCCGTCCGTGCGCCTGCTCGCGGGTGACTGGTAGACCCGATGCCCGGCGGCGATCACCGTCTCGGTGCCATCCAGCCGGCGCAGCGTGGCGGAGACCGGCCCGGCGGAGCCGGCCTCGCGCAACAGCGCGAACTGGGTGTCGAGGACCACCCCTGCAGCCCCGCCGACCGCGGCGGCTACGGCGGCGCGGACGCCAATCCCGCCCCAGCACCAGACCGGCATCGCGGGGCCGTCGTCTCTCGGGGCACCGAACAGTTCCAGCAGCTGCTGGAACAGCACGAACGAGCTGAGATCGCCAACCCGCCCGCCGGCCTCGGCGCCTCGCGCCAGCAGCCCGTCCGCTCCGGCGGCGACGGCGTTGCGCGCCTCGGTGGAGCAGGTGACCTCCGCCAGGATCCGGACCCCGGGCCCGTTCGTCAGGAGGGCGGCAAGCGCTGTCCTGTCGGGGGACGCCGCGAGCGCCTCCCCCGACAGGACCAGGGTGTCGATCTGCTCCTGGCAGCGTGTCAGCGCGGCCGTGTCGACGGCGTCCGGGCGGCTGATCCGGATGCCGAAGGCGCGGTTCGTCAGCCGTGCGGTCAGAAGCAGCGCCGCGGCTGCCTCGGCGGGGTCGTGGCCGAGGTCCAGGAGGCCGAGAGCCCCGGCCTCACAGACCGCGGCCACGAGCCTCGCGTCTGGCTGGCCCAACGGGCTGATGCCGACCACCTGGTCCCGCCGTGCCATCCTCTGGGCCCGGCGGACGGCCTCGTCACGGCCGGCGTCAGCGTCACTGATCTTCACTAGTCACTTCCGTTGATGTCCGTGGGCTAGGAAACCGCCCGGTGTCCGACCACCGATACCGAGCACTCACGCTTCGTCGTTGCGAGGAACCACCGGGAACGCGACGGCAGGCCGGCCGAGCCAGGCGCCGTCCGTCTCGCCGCCGGCTCAGGGGGCGCCGGCAAAGGCGGCCCCGGCTGCCTCGCATCGAGCACCAGCCTCGAGACCAGCCTCCGAGCCAGCCGCTGTCGACGGGCTTGTCCCGCCCGCCTCGATGTCCATGCGGTCCGCATGGACATCGAGGCGTCAGCGCGGCCGGTGCTGCGACCCCCGCGGCAGGCTCGACTGTCCTGCTGCTTCCAGCGTTAGAAGACCGATCCGAGGTCCTGGCGGACGATCGTGGCCATGCTGTGCTCGGCCAGAGCGGCGATCGTCATGGACGGATTGCACGCCCCCGTCGAACCGGGAATGCGGGAGCCGTCCAGCACATAAAGGCCCTTATGACCGAGGACCCGGCCATAGAGGTCGACAGCCGAGCCCATCGGCACGCCGCCAAGCGGATGCCAGGTCGACGGCGCCGGCGAGTCGGTGTCCGTCATGTTCCCGCCGCCGGCCCGCGCGATCGCCTGCATCTGGGCGGATATGACCTGCTGGAGCGCGGCGTCCCCCGACGACCGCCAGGTCAGGACGGCGTCGTCCTTCGCGGAGTCGTAGGCCCAGGTGCCGGTCGGCTGCTCGATACCGAAGCCGACCACGAGCATCTCGCGAACCCCGGGGGTCTGGATGGGAGACCCGGAGTGGATCACGGTGTAGGGGATCGGGCTGACAAGCGGCCGGCCGCCCACACAGGCCGGCCCGCCCTGCTGGACGCCTGGGTCGTGGTTCATCTGGGTCCAGGCGTAGATCTGGTCGCCGTTGTTGCCCCACTGCGTACCGATGCCGCTGGGCAGGTTGGGAACAAGACCCTTGGCCTTCGCCTTCACCAGCAGCCGGGTCGTGCCCAGCGAGCCGGCGTTGAGGAAGACGGCGTCGGCCGTGATCGACTTCTGCTCCTGGACAGCACCCGCGGTGTCGATCCGGTCGATCGAGAGGACCCACTTCTTGTTCGGGGCGAGCGAGATATCCCTGACGACGTGCAGAGGTTGCACCTGCGCCTTGCCGGTGGCCTCGGCCGCCGCCAGGTAGGTGACATCGATCGAGTGCTTGCCACCGTTGTTCACGCCGAAGCCGATGTCGCTCGTCGTGTAGGTGGGGACGTACTTGCCACTGAGCTCACCGCGGACGAACGACCAGTCGATCGGCAGCGGCACGCGGAACGTCTGCAAGCCCGCCTTGGGCGCCACGTCGAGGAACACCCGGGAGGAGCGGTAGGGATCGGAGTTCAGCACGTCGTCAGGGATCGTGGAGATGCCCAGCATCGAGGCGACCGCCGGGTACGCCCACCGGTTCAGGTCCCCGTAGAAGCCCGTCATGAGTGGCATGGACAAGGCGAAGTTGGTCAGACTCGGCTGCAAGGTCATCCCGTGGTACATCAGCGACCCGCCGCCGACGGCAGCCCCGACGTTCACGGCGATGCCCGTTGCCTGCACGGTCTCGAGCAGGCCCGTGTAGGGCGCCCAGGGGAAGGCGCCGGTTGGAGGAAGCCAGAAGGCGCGCTGGTCGAGCCCCTGGGTGATCCGGGGGAAGGTGGTCGCGTTCGGCCCCGTGGGCCAGCGCAGGCCGCGTTCCAGGACGAGCGACGAGACGCCTGCCTGGGCGAGCCGCAGCGCGGTGACGCCGCCGCCGAACCCGGTGCCGACCACGACGGCCCGTGCGCTGATCTGGGTCACCGAGCGCCCGGCCGCCCCGCCGGCCGAAGCCGTCGCCGCTCGCGCCGGCGTCGAGCCCAGGCCGGCCGCCGCGGTGACGCCCAGGGCCACGGCGCCGCCGATCAGTGAGCGCCTCGTGACCGCTGAGGCCGGGCGTAAGCCGGGGCCGTCGGCTCCCTGTCCGATAGGTGTGGCGTCCTCCTGAGGCACGTCGTCGGACATGACTGCTCCAATCAACAGGGGGTGGATCGCGACCACTTTGAGGTAAGCCGCCCATGGTCAAAGCGTCGCGTGGGCCGTCGCCGCACAGTGAGGGCGAACAGGTCTTCCAAGCTGTAAGATCAGCCGCTACTGCGCTGCGGCGAAAGCTCGGTCCGAAGGTCGCATCGGCGCCGAGAAATCGAACGCCCCCGTGGCCGCCAGAAAATCTGACGGGCGACACCCGGAGAATGCCCTCCTGGTCGAACCGTGTCAACGGGCAACTCTCCGGTCTTACTTTGGCCTGCCTAGGGACGGCGGCCTGCGGGGCGACGATAGTCTCGTGCCCCATTTTGAGTAGCGTGAAGTACCTGTTGTCGGACGCACGGAAGGAGGACGGAAGGCGCGCGGCCGTCCGATTCCTGTGGTAATATCCGATTTTTGACGCGAGCTGGCGACCACTCCGGTACGAACGGCCGGCGCAGGACGCGGATCGTAAAAGATCGCAACCGTGGTCCGGGTTAGGACCACAAGAGCGAGCCGGTTTCAGCTGCGCCTGCCTACGCCTGTCGAACCGGGAGACGCTACCTTGAGCGGGTTCCCTTGGAAGCCGGTCTTACCCGCCTTTTGGTCATCGTGGTTCCAGCCCACGGAGCACCGTGGTCACGAAGTTGGTGAGTATAGCGTCGCGGTCGGAGGCCGAGTCGGGAACCGCTGCCAGGACAGCATAGAGTCCGAGCAGGAAGAAGAACGCGTTGTGCTTGATGTCGGCCTCGGAGTGGATCTCGCCGGACTCGCGCGCCCGGAGGAGCGCCTCGACTATGAGAACGACGACCGGATAGGTGGTCCACTCACTGTCGCGGGGGCGGTTCGGGGAAAAGTGGAGGGCCAGAAGTTCCCTGAATAGCACGACTCCGAGACGCTGCTCGATGTTGGTTACCAGCCGGACCACCTCGGCGAGGAGATCCCGCAAGGGAGGCGGCGAGGCGAGGACCCACGTGAGCTTAGTCGCTAGCTCCTCCTGTTCGCCGCGATCCAGCTCGGCGAGGATGTGCTCCTTCGTCGGGAACTGGAAGTAGAACGTGTTACGTGCTACGCCGGCCGCCGTGACGATGGCACCGATGTCCGCGCAGGCCATTCCCCAGCGCCGGAACTCCGCTATGGCCGCGTCGAACACACGCTGACGTGTCTCGAGCCGTTGCGCCTCTCGACCGGCTGGCTTCTCCGGCACAGGCACCATGGCAGTGATGTCTACACCGGCTTCTGACGGATGTCAATGACAGTTGTCGACGAGTGTGGCATGACGGAGAGGCTGGCCCGACAGCGCCGAAGCGGCCGGCGTCGACAGCTGATCGAGCGCGCTGACCTGGGCCGATAGCGCGGCGTAACCGTTGCCGTCTTTGTCGCCAGGGTGACTGCACGCCTGGAGCATGCGGAACGTAGCGGTATCCGCGGCCGACTCGTCGGTGCGCGTGCCTCATCCGCGTGACCAGCGCAATGAGACCCACAGCGCGGGAAACGGCGAAGAAGATGGATGCCCGGAGGTTACGGGCCGTCAAGGTGGTGGGCGGCGTGCGTGCTACTAGTGGCCGTCGGCCACGCAGGCCTGCTCGCCCCGCCCCATTGGTGTGGGCCGATGTCCTTGGTGAGGCGCAACGCGGGGCGGGGAACCTTGGCGCCGGCTACTGCGGCGTCCCGAGCGAGTCGGCCCTGCAGCTGTGGGCTCCGCCAGGGCTTGCGCGTCGAGTATCCCGCCCGGTCGGGCGTCCGGCAGGGATGCCGATTCGCTGGTGATTCTGGCCTGCGAATGCCGTCGGCCGCGCGAGAATAGACACCGGCAGCAAGGGAAGGTCCGGGTACTGGCTTGGCCGACTACCGCCATCCGTCAAACGATGCCCCTGCCGCCGAGGCGACGCACGATGGCCGCAGGTCGATGGCGCCTCGGCATTGCACGCGCTCTGTCTTCGGCAGGCAATCATGGTGGCAATGTCGAAGCGTGGCCCGGTGCGTTACCTGCTCCCGGCTGTGGCCGTCCCGCGCCGAGACGGTCGCCAACCGGAGACTGCCGCGCTCAGCGCACGGCGGGAGCTGTGACGGTTTTCATTGACGGCCGTCAGTGAAGGCGGTATATAGATAGATACCATGCCTCAGGATCCCGAAAGAGTGAGTGGCCGCGAGGCGCAACGTCTTGAGACGTGCCGCCGTATCTTCGGCGCGGCGCTCGCCGAGTTCCAGCGGTCCGGCATGGCCGAGGCTGACATCGGAGCAATCATCGCTGCCGCGGGGGTCGCGCGGGGAACGTTCTATTTCCACTTCCCGACGAAAGGGCACGTCCTAGCCGAGCTAGAGCGCCAAGAACAGGCTCGGATGGCCGGTCAACTGGTTAAATTCCTCACCTCGCCGCATGACTTGAAGGCGTCCTTCACTGAGGTTGTCCGTCTGGTTTCCGCGATCGAAAAACGGCTCGGAAAGACTCTTTTTCGAGAGATTCTAGCCTTCCTTTTCTCGCCAGCCCGCCCCGATCTCCTGCAGGAGACAGACTACCCGGTGACCGCAGGGCGGCGGCAAAGTTGCTGGTTAGCAACGTAGCTTTTTGATCGTTTCGAGTGGTCGTTCTGGTCGGCGGGCGCGGTGGCGTAGGGCCTGGGCGATGTTGGTCGTACCGGTCAGGCGCAGGATCGTGATCGCGAGGTTGCGGAGGCTGGCCATGATCTGGGGTGCGTTTCCGGTGCGGGCGGGGTGGTGGTCCTCGTCGTAGGTGACGTCGCGGACCCGTGCGCCATGAGGCGCTGTTGTTTCGAGTGGAGGTGGAAGACCTTCGCCCCTGACCCTGTGGCAGCAGGGCGGGGAAGCTGAGGGCAGCCGGTTCCGGGAGGTGCCGGAATGGGTGGGAGCAGCCCTGACAAAGCCGAGACGTGCCAGCACTGCCAGATGGTGCGGGTCCGGCGAGCGTGATGGAGAGGAGTACGAGAGGAACGCGCGATCTTACGCCCCTCAAGATGTCACCGACCTGGAACCTGGCGGATGGGGTCCGATGCGGTGCGCACCCCGGAGAAGTAGTCGGGGGAACTCCTGGGTGGCTTTGAGTTCAGCTGCCGGGAGGCCACGTTGAAATGCTGCGGGGTAGGCGTGGCGATGCCGCTGGGGTATAGCGGGGCTCCTCCTTCATCGAGCGATCAGCAGTGAACATGGGAACAGTTCCGGTCCCGCCTGTACCGTTGCGCAGCTTGCGCGTGGGATGGGCTGGATCCACCGTCGATCGATCGGGTCGGGACGGGGCGGAGCCGTCGTAGTACTCCGAGGCCGGGAAAGCCCGTCACATGGGGAAGGACGGCAGCGGTTGCGGAAGGGAGGAACTGCAATGCTGAAAGATCCGCCGGGGAATCCTGGCGGTCCTGGCGAGGGATTCGCTCCGTTCGCGAGGGTATCGGGGATGCAGGCCAAGCTTCACCGTTGGGCTGCGGTCGATCCTGGCCGCAGGTTCGATGACCTGTTCAATCTCGTGCACGACCCGGGAACGCTGATGGTGGCGTTCGAACGGGTCGCAGGTAACCGGGGTGCCCGTTCCTCTGGTGTGGACGGCCTGACGGTCGCCGACGTCGAGGAACAGACGGGTGTGCCCGGATTCCTGGACGACCTCCAGGCCCAGCTCAAGGCAGGCACGTTCGTGCCGCTGCCGGTGCGGGAACGTGAGATCCCCAAGCCGGGCGGGTTGGGGAAGGTCAGACGCCTGGGGATACCGATGGCCAGGGCATAGTGCTGGTTCGCCCAGACCATCTTTGGGTTTTCTAACGGTAACTCATCCTTTTCACGCGCTTGCTGGTGAGCGTCTGGAGATTCTGTATGCCAAGCATCGGAATGGTGCGTTGGTGTTTGTCTGCGCGTGTGGTGTGGGTCGGACGGTGACGTTGCCGCAGGCATGGACGGATCGTGGGGAGACGCCGACGGGTGATCGGCTGTCGGTGGAGCAGCTGGGTGCTGCGCGAGTGGTGGCCGATGCGCTCCTGCGCCGGGGTGGGTGCAGGGAAGAACGGCAGGGTGAGGACACCGAGGATGTGCCGCGTGCAGGCTCCGGCGGGGCCGGGGGCGGGGTGCCAGGACGGGGCCGGGGTGTGGCGCGAGCAGGTGATGGTGCTGGCCAACATGGTCGAGTCGTGCTGGGAGGCGGCCGTGAACGGCGCGTCGAAGATTACCGGGTTGCATCGGTCCCGGACGGCCGCGATCTATCTGCGGCAGTCGACGTTGATGCAGGTGCGGGACAACACGGCCTCCACGTTGCGGCAGTACGGCCTGGTGGACTTGGCGGTGGAGCTCGGCTGGCCGCGGGAGAACGTGCGGGTGATCGATGCGGACCTGGGGGTGTCAGGGAGGTTCGGTGCCGACCGCGAGGGGTTCCGGGACCTGGTGGCTCAGGTGTGTCTGGGCGAGGTTGGGGCGATCTTCGGGTTGGAGGTCTCCCGGCTGGCCCGGTCGTCGGCGGACTTCGCTCGTCTGCTGGAGCTGGCCCGTCTGACCGATGCGCTGCTGGTGGACGCTGACGGCGTCTACGATCTCGCGGACTTCAACGATCGTCTTCTGCTCGGCTTGAAAGGATCGATGTCCGAGGCCTTATGCCGACGTCGGCATAAGGCCTCGCTGATCGTGCCCTTCAAGCCCAGCAGCAACCGGTCGTTGTGCTCGGCCGGGCGTGTCATGACGACGACGACTGTGTAAGTCGGAGGTGGACCAGGATCGATCTACCTTGATCGGGTGGATCAGAAATGGACACCGAATGACGCAGAATGGAACGCTTCGGACAAATGACGAGGCGGCGGCACAGAGGATCGCGGAGGCTTTCGCGCCGGATGCGATCGACGCGTTGTTGAAGGATGCGAAAGCGACCGGAACGCCGGTCGACGGGGTTGATGGTCTGTTGAACCGGATGACGAAGGCCGTCCTGGAGCGTGCTCTGCAGGTCGAGATGACCGACCATCTCGGGTACGAGGTCGGCGATCCGGCCGGCCACGGGACGGGGAACTCCCGTAACGGGATGTCCACGAAGACGGTGTCGACGCGTAACGGGCCGGTCGATATCGAGGTGCCGCGTGACCGGAACGGCTCGTTCGAGCCGGCGATCGTGCCGAAGCGCGCTCGTCGGATAGGGAACCTCGATGACACGATCCTGTCGTTGTACTCGCGGGGGATGACGACGCGTGACATCGAGGCGCACCTGGGTGAGGTCTACGGCGTCCAGGCGTCCCGGGAGTTGATCTCGAATGTCACCGAGGTGGTGGTTGATGAGATCAAGGCGTGGCAGTCCCGGCCGCTCGACGAGGTCTACCCGATCCTGTACGTGGACGGTCTGCGGATCCGGGTCAAGGACAACGGCGTGGTCACGACCAAGGTCGCGTACCTGGCCGTGGGGGTCGACGTCGACGGGCGCAAGCACGCGCTGGGCTGCTGGATCCAGGACGCCGAGGGGGCGAAGTTCTGGCAGAAGGTCCTGGCGGACCTGCGTAACCGCGGCGTGCGCGACCTGCTGATCGTGTGCTGTGACGGGCTCACCGGCCTGCCCGAGGCCGTCGTCGCGGTCTTTCCCGAGACCGTGGTGCAGACGTGCGTCGTCCACGTGATCCGCAACGCGATGCGTTTCGTGTCCTACACCGACCGGAAAGCCGTCGTCAGGGCCATGAAGGAGATCTACACCGCGCCTACCCTCGAGGCGGCCGAACTCGGCCTGGCCGCCTTCGACAAGAACTTCGGGGCCCAGTATCCGGGTGCTGTCGATGTGTGGCGTCACGCGTGGGCGGAGTTCATTCCTTTCCTGGACTACCCGCCGGAGCTCCGGAAGATCGTCTACACGACGAACGCCATCGAGTCGATGAACTTCCAGCTCCGGAAAATCACGAAGAACCGAGGCCACTTCCCGGACCGGGAGGCGGCGATGAAGCTCCTCTACCTGGGACTCCGGAACATATCGAGCCATCGAGGCGGTGAGTCCGGGACCGGCACCCACGGCTGGAAAGTGGCACTCAACTCGCTCGTCAACCTCTTCCCGGGACGCTTGCCTTTCTGATAACGTGGATATGTAGGCTGCTATTCACCTCCGGCTTACACGGAAATCATGGCTCTGGCGCATATTCGGTGGTGACGTTCAGTGATCGCGTGGTGAGACGCCGCTTGCGTCTACTTTGTCCTGGTTGAGGCTTTCCAGCGCAGCGCGGCGGCGCCTGCCGGACCTCGCGAACGTCTGTGAGGTGGCCGATTTCGACCGCTTTGACCTCCACGACCGGCGCTAACGCACCGTTACCACCGAATGTGCGCCAGAGCCGAAATCATGACAGGCTCGCGCAGCCGCCGCCAGCAGGTCACCCCGGACAGTCCCGAAGGCAGCCGCCGCCAGGGGACGTCGTTACGCAGGATCCACAGGATGCCCGCCAACGCCGCCCGGTCATCCAGCGCCCGACGGCCCGGATAGCGAAACCGCCGCGGCCGGACCGGGACCAGCGGGGCCAGCCGGTCCCACAGCTCATCGGTCAGCACATCATCGGTCACCGACAAGCTCTACCCTGCACACGTCTGATCACTCATTGTGAAACCAGCTCTTAGTGGATGTTTGATTTGGGTTGATTGTGGCTTATGTTCTATCGAGGGTCTCGCCAGGTGGGTGTGGTTTCGCCCGTTATGCGTTTGGCCGTGTTGTCGATCATGGCAATGTGGATCATCGCTTCGGAGCTGGCGGGGAGGGTCTCGTAGTCACGGGCCAGGCGGCGGTGGAACATGAGCCAGCCCAGGGTCCGCTCGACGACCCACCGCCGTTTCACGACGTGGAAACCGCGTTTCTGGGTGTTTCTGGAGACGACCTCGACGTCGACCCCGAGGGCGGCCCCGTACTCGACCACGGTGTTCTTGAAGCCTTTGTCGACCCAGGTTTTCGCAATCGACCGGTAGGTGTCCGTGGCCTGGTCGAGCAGCCGTGTGCCCAGGGTGTTGTCCGACAGGTGCGCTGCGGTGACGCTCACGGCGAGCAGCAGACCGAGGGTGTCGGTGACCACGCCCCGCTTCCGCCCGACGATCTTCTTCCCGGCGTCCGTCCCCTGGCTGGCAAGGGGGACGTCAGTGGAGGTCTTGACACTCTGGGTGTCGAGGATGCACGCGGTCGGCTCGGGCGCGCGGCCTGCCGCGGCGCGGGCCAGACCGGT
>NZ_JASNFO010000129.1:0-31243 GCF_032027725.1 Pseudofrankia coriaricola
ACCGGGGTTTTCTGGAAGCCGGTCTTCCACATCCTTGAGGACGTGATCGGCGAGTGCTGGCTGCTCAACGCCCGGCACCTGCGCAACGTCCCGGGCCGCAAAACGGACGCGGCCGACGCTGCGTGGATCGCCGAACTCGTCGAGTACGGCCTGGTCCGCCCGTCGTTCGTCCCCCCGCCGCCGATCCGGGAGCTGCGCGATCTGACCCGCTACCGCAAGGCGCAGATCGAGGAGCGGACCCGCGAGACCCAGCGCCTTGACAAGGTCCTCCAGGATGCGGGGGTGAAGCTGTCCTCGGTGGCCTCCGACCTGCTGGGGGTCTCCGGGAAGGCGATGCTGCAGGCGCTGGTCGCCGGGACCACCGATCCGGTGGTGCTCTCCGAGCTGGCCCGCGGGCGGCTGCGCCGCAAGCTGCCCGCGCTGCAGGAGGCGCTGACCGGGTTCTTCACCGGCCACCACGCGATCATCGTGCGGGAGATCCTCGCGAAGCTCGACTACCTCGACGAGGTGATCGACCGGCTCTCGACCGAGATCGACCGGATGATCGCCCCTTTCGAGGCGAAGGTCGCCCTGCTGGACACGATCCCCGGGGTTGACCGCCGCACCGCGCAGTGCCTGCTCGCCGAGATCGGCGACGACATGACCGTGTTCGGCAGCGCCGAACACCTCTCCTCCTGGGCGGGCCGCTGCCCGGGCCAGTACGAGTCCGCGGGCCGGTCCAAGGGTGGAAAGACCCGCAAGGGCTCGAAGTGGCTGCGGCTCTACCTGCACGAGGCCGCCCGCGCCGCCTCCACGACGAAGGGCACCTACCTGTCCGCCCAGTACAAACGGATCAAACCCCGCCGCGGCGCGGCCAAGGCCCGCGTCGCGGTCGAGCACTCGATCCTCGTCGCGATCTACCACATGCTGGAGCGCGGCGAGCCCTACCACGACCTCGGCGCCGACTACTTCACCCGCCGCCAGGACCCCGCCCGCCATGCCGAAAGACTCAAGGCCCAGCTCAACGCCATCGGCTACGACACCGTCATCACCAAACGACCCGACCACGCCACCCAGGCCGCCTGACCCGGCGCGGTCACCCCACCGAAGGTGCCCGTTCCAGCGTGGGCGCCCACCGGAAGGCGCCTGTCCCAGCGTGGTCGCCTCGCCCTGGGCCGCGTTGCGCTGATCGGTCACGTTCTATTTCCCTCTAGGTAGTAGCATGCCGCCCGTGCTGACGGGCGTCCTGTGCACGTGACGTCGCAGGCCGCGCGGGTCGGGGCCGTCGAGTTGCGTAGCTCGACCGAATGGAACCCCCTCGCCGACGAATCACGTGTTCGACGTGAACAGCACCTTTCCGCCGCTCTGTGCCGCTTTCGTGATCGCTTCCCCGACCTGGTCGAAACCGTAGGTGGCGGCGACCGGGGTCGAGATCGTGCCGGCGGCGACCAGCGACGTCAGCTGATCGAACATCGCCGCGATCTCGTCCGGTTTGGCTGACTGATACCAGTAGCGAAGCCAGAAGCCGCGTATCGTCTGCTTCTTGAAGATAAGGTTGTGCGGTTGCGCGAGCATCGGCTTGCGGCTGGTCTGCCCGTAGGACACCAGCACGCCGCTTTCGGACAGGCAGTTCATCAGATTCATCGGCGATGTATCGCTGACCCCGTCGAGTGCCAGGGTTATCGGCGCGTTTCCTGTCTCCACCGCGACGCGTTCGGCAAGGTCGGGTCCGTCGACCAGCACAACGTCGCCGCCAAGCGTCTTCATTTCCGCGACGACCTCGTCACGACGGACGACGTTGACCGTTCGCAGCCCGAGCGATTTGCCGATCGCAACTGCTGCCCGCCCGACGCCGGAGTTGGCGCCGTTCTGGATGACCCAGGATCCGCGCGGCAATTTCACGATGTCGGTCAGCAGGAGATAGGCCGTGGGTGGGTTGACCCCCATCATCGCGAACTGGTTGATGTCGCCTGGTGGCAGCGGCCGCAGCCAGGGTGCGTCGGTCTTGATGCGCTCGGCCCAGGTCGGGTGCAGGAACGGCACCAGCGTCCGGTCGCCTTCCGTCAGATGTGTGACGCCCGCGCCCACCGCGACGACGCGGCCGACTCCTTCCGTGCCCATAATGGCGGGGAGCCGTGGCCGATAGCCATAGTCGCCGGCAATCATCGTAAAATCGTACTGATTGATCGGCGAGGCTTCGACGGCGATCACCACTTCGCCGGTCGCTGGCGCACCGACATCCGGGATGTCGACGGTTTCGACGACTTCGGCCGGATCGCCGAACGCCTCGATCTGGATCGCTTTCACGCTGGATTCCCTTCTTCACCCGCGATGGCAGCTCCGACCCCTGGGTACCTCAGGTCACCACGGCACGTTTGCCCCTGCAACTCACGTCCAGCACCGAAGACCTTCCCAGTCACGGCGCTCTACTCGCCGGTCCCGTCCGTCCTACACGGCAGTCCACGACATGCGACGCGGAACTGATCGGCTCCTGCGCCTGGTTGCCAGCACGCTCGTCGCGTTGTCGACGAATATCACGGTCACCCCATGCGATAATATGTATTTCAGAAACATTTGACATTCATATCCTGATGACACGTCCTTCACCAAACGTCGCATCACGTCAGCGCGGTCGGCGCCCAACGCGGGCGGCGGGCTCGCGTGGCCGCCGGCGTGCCGTGCTCGATCCAGTGACCTGTTCGCAAGCCGTGTAGTACCTGCTTGAGGGGGTAGGCGACGCCCGGTGCAATGACTGCGGGGGAGAGCCGATGCCGGATGTGTCGCCCGTTCTCGTAACCGGCGCAGCGGGACGCGTGGGAGCGGTCGGTAGGACCACCGTGGAGCTCCTACGGAACCGGGAAGTGCCGGTCCGTGCGTTCGTACACAGCGAGGACGAGCGTGCCGAGGCTCTCCGTTGAGGGTCACGGTCTCGAGGAAGTCGGCGGCGAGCAGGGCGTGGGCCTGGGAGCGGAGGAAGTCGGCCCAGCTGGTCGCGGTGCGGTCGGGTGCGGGGTCGATGCCCGCGTCGCGCATGATCTCCCAGACTGTGGATGGGGCTACTTTGATGCCGAGGGTCAGGAGTTCGCCGTGGATCCTTCGGTAGCCCCAGCTGCTGTTCTCCTTGGCCAGGCGCAGCACCAGGAGACGGATTGAGGCCACGGTGCGGGGCCGGCCACGCCGGCGGGGACGGGAGATGGCGGCGTGGTGGCGGGTGATCAGGTCGCGGTGCCAGCGCAGGACAGTTTCCGGGCGCACCAGAAGCCGCAGGCCGTGCAAGGTTGGCCGGGGCAGCGGACGCAGGAGTGCGGCGAGCAGGGCGCGGTCGGCGGGCTGGAACCGGATCCGTTGACCGTCGAGCTGGCGTTGAAGCACGGCGATCTGGTGGCGCAGGGTGAGGATCTCGATGTCCTTGTCACGGTCGCCGTAGGGCAGCAGGCGTAGCAGGGCGAACGCGTTCGTGACACCGAGGTAGGTCAGCCGAAGCAGCACGAACCGGCATCCGCCCGCAGCCATGGGCCGTACCGGGCGAGGGCCGGACGCTGGAGGGGGCACGACCAGTCCTGACGGCCGTGACTGCCCTGACCAGCGCGGATGGGATTTTCGGCAGGCACACAGTGGAGCGATGAGAGACCACGAAAAGCGACGTGGTACCGGCGAATAAAGTGGTCCTAAAATGGCTCTCGGGCGCCCACCAGGCCAGTAGATCTTGCAAACCTGCTGGTCAGGCTCCCGCGATAGGACTCGAACCTATAACCTGCCGGTTAACAGCCGGCTGCTCTGCCAATTGAGCTACGCGGGACCGCTTGCTTCGTCGGCGCCGATCCTACTGGGGGCGGGAGCCTCCAGGGGGATCATGCGAGGTCCGACTGGCTGAGGTCAGCTTACCGGAGGTTCGGCACGTCTGGCTTCTGGGTAAGTCGAGTTGACGGGTCGTTGCCTCCTGCAGTCCTCCGGTGGCCCGCGTCGGCCGTGGTGATCGGGGTCCGGCGGCTGTCGGTGTCACCCGGTACTGTCCGTTGTGGTCGTGGTGGGTCGAGCTGACGTTGATCGTTTGGCGCGCGGGCGGGCTCCGAGGCCGTAGGGGTCTCAGGGGCGTGAGCTCGGGCGTTTGAGCGGTATGAAGGCGTCGTCGGCCCGCGTGGGACGGCCGCGCTACAGCCAAGCATCCGGCCCGGCTCTGCTCGGTTCAGCCCTGGGAGGCAGCATGCGGATCCGCCCCTCGGTCGCCCTCGCGTTCGGGGTCGGCTATCTGTTCGGCACCCGGGCCGGCCGGGAGAGCTACGAGGACATCACCCGGCAGGCCCGGCTGGTCTGGGACCGACCGGAGGTCCAGAGCGTCGCCGGCATCGTCTCGGCGCAGGTGGGCGGCGTCTACCGGCGTGCCAGAACCCTGCTGGGCGGTAGCGAGCCCGCTCCTGGGCCGAGTTCGTCCGCCGACCGGTTCGGCCCGGCCGGCGGTACCCCGGCCAGCAGTACCCCGGCCTCGGACGGCCTGACCTCGAACGGCCTCGGTGCGTCCACCACACCCTGACGCGAGCCTGCTCGGCGCCACCGCCGGGTTTGACGTGAAATCTGCTGGATGGACCTCGATCTTGGCGGGTGACTGGGCGACGACGTGTGAGCGAAACATGAGGAGACGATGAGCCGGTCCGCGTCCCGGCCTGCGCCGGAAGGCCGGGCGGGAGGCGGTACCGACCTCCCGCTGGCCACGCTGCTCGACCTGCTCGGCCGCCGGCACGGTCTGGCGATCTTCTGGAGCCTGCGGACCACGCCACGCTCGTTCCGCTCTCTGGAAACGACCCTGGACGCGCCGTCAGCGCAGCTCAGCCAGCGTGCGCGCGAACTGCGCGAAGCGGGCCTGATCGAGGTCGACGAAGCCGGTGACTACCGGCTCACCGCCCACGGCCGCCGCCTGCAGGGCCTGCTCGAGCCGCTGTCCGACTGGGCGCACGAATGGGCCGGCCTCACCGCCCGCCAGCGAGTGCCCCGCGGCTCCGCCACCCGCGCCCGCGACGAGCCCTGACGGCGTACCGGAACGGCGCAGCGGGACCGCCCGGCGGGGCGCCCAGCTGGCCTGCCGAGCCAGCGCCCCAGCACTGTGCAGGGCGCCACCAGGCCGCGGCTGCCGCCGGGAGCCGCCGGGAGTCGCCAGAGCGGGCCGCCTGGCAGGCTGACAGGCAGGCGCGACCGATGCGAGGAGAGACCGAATGACAGACAAGCGCACGCTGACCGACGTGCCAGCGCGGCGCCGGTTCGAGCTGGACATAGACGGCACGCTCGCCGGCCTCGTGACCTACTCCCTGCATCCGGGGATCATCGCCTTCAACCACACCGAGACCGAGGCAGGGTTCGAGGGCCAGGGAGTCGGCAGCGATCTCGCCCGAGGTGTGCTCGACGCGGCCCGCGCGCGCCAGCTGCAGGTCTGGCCGCGTTGCCCGTTCATCCGCGGCTGGATCGAACGCCACTCGGACTACGCCGACCTCGTCGACCCGGACTGGCACGTCGACCACGACCCCGCGCGCTGACGTCACGCCGGCCGGGATCCGGACACCACCCCAGCTCCGGCTGGCCGCCCTGTCAGGGCGGCCTTGACAGAGCGGCCCGGGAACGCCGCGCCGGCCTCGACGAGGCCGCGATCCGTCGCCAGCTCGGGCATCGGTAGGTCGGCGTCGCCGGCACCCCATAGCCAGCTCGGTATAGCCAGGTCAGCGGGCGCTGAGCCCGGTGCTGTCCAGGCAAACGGCCGACCATCGCCGCGCGAACCCGCGGCCATCATGTCGGCTGTGTAACCGTAGCGTGTCTGTCCGGGTTGAAAGCCTTGGGGTGAGGCGCCTGGATGTACCATCACGAGAAAGGGAACAACCCGACAGACACATACGGATCGGACAGCCGCGTGTCGAACCCCTACGCGTTGCCCGCTGCCAGTTTGGCGGCGTCGCTCAACGTGTCCGTGCCTCATTCGGCCCGGATGTGGAACCGCTGGTTGGGTGGGAAGGACCACTTCCCCGCCGACCGTCTCGCCGCCGACCAGGCAGCCGAGATCTTCCCGGAGATCATCGATATCGCGCGCAGCTCCCGGCGGCTGTTGCAGCGGGTTGTTACCCGTCTCACCGTCAGTGAAGGTATCCGGCAGTTCCTCGACATCGGTACCGGGCTGCCCACCGCTGACAACACCCACGAGGTGGCGCAGCGCGAGGCGCCCGAGACCCGGGTCGTCTACGTCGACAACGACCCCCTTGTCCTGACGCACGCGCGTGCCCTGCTCGTCGGTACCCCTGAGGGCGTCACGTCCTACATCGACGCCGACGTCCGCGACCCGGGGAAGATCCTTCGCGAGGCCGACAAGATCCTCGACTTCACCAAACCAATCGGGCTGGTCCTGTTCGGCGTCATGGCCAACGTCATCGACGACGACGAGGCGTACGCCGTCGTCGGCAAGCTCGTCGACGCCCTCCCGAGCGGCAGCTACCTGGCGCTCAACGACGGCACCGAAAGCCCGGAGCGCTCCGAGGCGGTGCGCCGCAACGAGAGAATCGGGGCCGCCCCCTACCGCTCCCGCACGCCGGAAGAGCTCGTTCATTTCTTCGACGGCCTCGAGCTGCTGCCGCCCGGCGTCGTCTCGACCCCCCTGTGGCGGCCCGGCAAGCGCGCCCGCGGCAAGACCCTGGCCTCTCACTGCGGCCTGGCCCGCAAGAACTGACGGGCACGCCCGCGGCCTTCAGGCATGTCCCTACTCGGGCCAGGGGGAGTTCAGGATCGTGTCAACGAAGTTGGCGCGGTGGAAGCCGGGGACGAAACGCTCCAGGACGTCGGCCTTGACATTGCCGAAGGTGGTCGCGGGCCTGGGGGCGATGCCGGCGGTGAAGGCCCGGAGGATCTGGTTCTTGAAGTCGGGCCGGGGGTGCAGCCTGGTGATGGCCTCCCGGTCGGTGTCGCTGATGTCGTCGTAGCCGATTCCGAGCACGTCGTACTCGACGCCGGCCGTCACCAGGGCGACCTCGGGCTCCATGAACTCCGGGATGCCCGGCGTCGTGTGCAGCGCGATGGCCGTCCACACACGCCGGATGCTGTCTTCGGGCACACCGTGCCGCTGAAGGAAACGCCGCGCCTCGTCCGCGCTGTCCACCTCGAAGCGTCGGCCGCTCCCACGGAACGGCTCGCCCAGGCCGAGATCATGGAACATCGCCCCGATGTAGAGCAGTTCCGGGTCGAAGCTCAGCCCCTGGTTGCGGCCCTGCAGACTGCCGAACCAGTAGACCCGCCGCGAATGGTGGTAGACGAGGTCGTCCGTGGCCTCGCGGACCAGTTCCGTGGCCTCCGCGGCCAGGACCGTGTCCGGTACGACCACGTCGGCGACCTTGTCTCTGGTGATGGACATGAAACCTCCCACCAAGACGCTCCGCTGAACCGTCGGCCTGCTCACCACGTCGCGGCCGGCCGAGCCATACCTCGGCACGGCGAGCCGAGCCCCGCCGCCGACCTCCGCCGCCGACCCCAGCGCGGGACCCGACGCGAGGGGATTCGTCCGGTTGGCGCCGCGCCTCATGTTCTGGTGTGATTTTGGGAGCTGAAGCTCCGAGGATCACACCAGAACGTGAACGCGTTGTGCGGTTGGGGCCGAGGAGCGTGGCGCGGTGCGGACGTCCGACCGGTTTCCCAAATCAGGGCAAGCGAGAAACATGTCGGAGCGCCGTCCCGCCCCCGCGGTCGACGCCGAGTGACCCGAACCTCCCCAGAAAGCGCGGGCAGCCGGTAATGCTTACCGGCTTCATCAGGATGACGGCGCACATCGCAGGCTTTGGGTGCCGGCGGCCGGTATTGATCGGTATGTCGAATTGCCTCGAAGGCGAGGCGGGAGCAGCCTGGTGCCGTCATGAGCGGGGCCGCTCGGTGGCGTCGTCATGCTCCTCGCCTGTCTCGTCGTCTTCGCCCTCACCCGCCTCCTCGTCGGTGGCGTATGCCTCACCCCGGCCGGGCCCCTCATCCATCTCCTCGGCCTCGGCCTCCCCGCTGTCGGTCTCTCCGATCTTGGTCTCCCCGCTCTCGGCCGCACGTTCCTCGGCTTCTGGCTCTGACGCCGCGCCGCGTCCCTCGGCCTTGGCACCTTCCTCTTCCCGCGCCTCGGCCTCCGACCCTTCCTCGCCCGGCCCTCGGACGACCTGCCCGTCGCGGATCTCGCCGCGCCACGATCCGCTGGCCTCGCCCTTGATGGTGATGAAGCGACGGAAGTTCTTCAGGTCGAGGCGGGCGCGGCGGCCGCCGGCGCGCCAGAGGTTGCCGGTCTTCTCCATGAACCCGCTCGGGTAGTACTCCATGGTCAGCGCGACCCGGGTCAGGTCGTCGGCCAGCGGGTGGAACGTGACCGTGCCCTTTGTCGTCCCCTTGCCGCCCTCCGTCGTCCACTTGATCCGCCGGTCCGGGACCTGTTCCAGGGTCTTGCCCTGCCAGGTCCGCCGGGACTTGAAGACCTTGACCCGCCAGTTCTGCTCCGTCTCGCTCTTCGGGTCGACGCCCTCGATGCCCTTCATGAACTTCGGGAATTCCTGGAACTGGGTCCACTGGTCGTAGGCGGTGGAGATCGGCACCCCCACATCGACGGCCTCCACGATGTGGGTGACCTTCGGCGGCCCGGGCTCGCCGGAGCGGCCCGCCTTGCCCACGCCGCCACCCATGCCGAGGGCGCTCTTTGCCTTCTCCTTCAGCCCGCTCAGCGCGGTCGACGTCGCCGCCTTACCGGGGGATTCGCCCGCGGCGAGCTTCTTGACCCCTTCGGCCGCGGGCCCGAGCCCGTCGGTCGCGGAACCGAGGCGATCGCCGACCTTCCGGACCGCCTTCTGGCCCTCGGCGGCGAGGAAGCTCTTCATCTCCCGCATGAGATGGTTGGTTGCCGGGTTGTGCAGGAGCGTGCCGGCCAACCCGTTTCCGTGCACGTGTCCGTTGGACTCCGCCATGTCGACTTCTCCTACCTCGACCGCGACGTCGCGGTGCCGGTCCGCTGGCGGCTCGTGGCGGACGCCGCCTCGCGCTGGTCCGCCGACGGTCCGAAGCCGGGTTGCCGGGTCGGGGGCCGCCGGTCCGCCGCCCTGGCCGGCTCCTGGTGACCGGGCTCGTCGCCCTCGCCGTCCGGCGTGGTCTCCTCCCGCCCGACCGAGCCGGATCGCCCCGCCTTGACCCTCGCTCGGCCGGCATCGGCACCGGAGTCCTCACCGTGACGCCTTCCCGCGCTGGCCTTCTCCCGATCTTGATCCCGATCCCGATCCCGGCTCTGATCTCTGTCCCCGTCGTGATCCTGGCGCCGGTCCTGATCCCCTGTCGGCTCGGTCGGAGCCGCACTGTCGGCCTTCTCCGTAGGAGAGCCGCCCCAGCGGCCGAGCGTGTCGGTCAGCGTGCCGGCGAGAGCTCCGGCCTTCCCGCCCAGCTCGGCGGCCGGGGACTCGTCCAGCGAGCTCCGCAGCTCCGACGTGCGGTGCGACAGGTCTTCCGTCAGCTTGCCGATCCCTCGTTCGTAGGCTGACAGCGCCGCCTTCTTCCCGCCGGCGAGCACGGGACCGCGTAGCTGGGTCACCAGCTTCCTGCCGTCCTCCGACTCGAGGAACTTCGCCGCCTGAGAGCGGGCCAGGTCCTTGACGTTGGTGTCGCGGCCGGCGGCCCACAGTGCCAGCCGCACGGCCGCCTTGCCCTTCCTGGTCCTGCCGAGGACATAGCCGACCGCGCCGGCCATCACCAGCTTGATGCTCATCGCGGACTCCTTCCGACCCGTCGGTACCCCATCGGGCTCACCAGCCCCACCGGGCGCCTCACCAACCCCACCGGCCGTGTTCTGGCTCGCCGGCCGCCTCCGCGGGCTCGGCGGCCTCCGCGAGGTCCAGGAAGTGGAAGGCGGGCAGCGGCCCCACGTACCCGATCACGAGCTCAGGGTGATCGTCACGGACGCGCTCCACCGCCTCGTCGAAGTGCTCCAGGCCGCGGCGGCTCGGCTCGGCGTCTCTGTGGACGAGGAAGGCCCAGCGCAGGACGGGATCCTCGGGGCCACCCATCGGCCCCCGCCCGGTGTTCGCGACCGAGTGCGGGCGCAGCGCGTCGAGCAGGGCCTCCGCCTGGTGCAGGCGGCGCAGGACGACGCCGTCGGCAACCCGTTCACCCAGCGCCATCCGGGTCTGGAGGTTCGTCTCGCCCCCGGGCCCGTCGAGCCCTTCCCGCGCCGCGGCCAGCGACGGATCGGCCGCGATGACCGCCCGGATCGCGGTCAGCTCGTCCTCGTCCGCGTCGACGTGCACCTCGACGAGACCGTCCAGCGCGTCGAGCTGCCCGCGCAGCTGCGGGGCCGCCTGGCCCAGCACCTCCTCCCGGACGGCGTCCTCGTCCGGGGCGACCGACCCCAGCCGCAACGGGAGCACCGGACCGTCGGCGAGGAGCCCCAGCAGGACGTCGAGATGGCGCTCCGCGTCCTGGTCGGCGATCCGCACCGGGTCGGAGACCGGGCTGACGACGGCGGCCACCGGCGGGCGCCGCACCAGCCGGATCCGGCCCGGCGGGTCGCCGGCGCCGAGCGGTGGCGGGTCCGCCAGCGGATGGTCGTCGCGGACCACGCCGTAGAGGAGCAGCGACCTCATGTAAGCCCCCCGCCCTAGTGCCGAGCACCGGCCCGGCCGTTCGGTGCCGCCCGGCCGGGAGGCAGGTCCCGGCCTCCGCTTCGGGCGTGCTCGAACCGGGAGCCAGTCTCGATCTCAGCCTCGTCGCGGTCGCCGCCGCGCAGCGACTCGACGAAGTCCTGCGCGGTGTCCTTGACGCCCTCCAGGGCTCCCTTCGTCTTGTGCCGCGATCCGCCCTCGGTGACACCCTCGCTGACGGACCGGACGAGCCCGGGGACACCCGTGACCTGCTCCTGCTCCCTTGTCTGCAGGTCCAGCCGGTTGACCGCCTCCGCGAAGCGCAGATACGTGTCGACGCTCGCGATCACTATCCGGGCGTCGATGGTGAGGATCTCGATGCCAACCAGCGTGACCCGCACGTACGCGTCGATGACGATGCCCTTGTCGAGGACGACCTCGAGCACGTCAGCGAGGCTGCTCGGGCGGGGAGCGCGACCAGTCGACCGTGTCGCCATGGTCATGGCAGGTCCCAACCGGGCGGCGCCGCGCCGCGGGCCCGCGGCGCGGGCCGCCCCCTCTCGTGATGCCGCCGGCCCGCCGCGCTGGTCGCGCCGACGGCCGGTATTCCGTGGTCATCCGTTCTGTGATCTTCAGTTTCGCGGCGCTCCGCTCCGTGGTTCTCTGCTCCGACGCCCTCGCGAACGCGGTCACCGCGCGGGCGGCCGCCGCCGGCGCCTCTGGGGCGCTCGAGCCCGGTGCGGCCGACGCCGTCACGGATCACGCGCGCCGCGGCACCGGTGCGCCTGGGCTCGTCGCGGCCGCCCGACGGTGGCCACTCGCCCACCAGCTCGCGGGCCCTCGCGGTCGCCGCCCTCGCCTGTTCGGCGCTGACGCCGAGCGAGTCGCGGACCTGCGCTATCGCCTCACGCACCTCGATCAGTGCCTGGCCAAGGTCCTCGACCTGCGCGGGGGGCAGCGTGTCGCTGTCCATCCGGCGAACCGCCTGCCGCTCCAGCAGGTCACGGAGCAGCTCGAGGAGCACCACGACGACCTGCCCCAGCCCGCGCCCTACCTCCTCCGGGTTCGCGGTCAGGCGCACGGCGCGCCCGTGGCGTCCCGGCGCGGTCATGGCCCGGCCCTCGCGTCGGGCCGGGCGCGGGCGTGCCGCCGGGTGTGGTCGCCGTCGCCGTCGCCGTCGCCGTCGTCACGGCGGGTGCCGTCGCCGTCGCCGTCGGCATCGTCATGGACCACGGCGCCCTCGATCACCTCGATGGCCTCAGCCGCCTCGTCCCGGCTCGGCGCCGGGTACGGACGTAGGCCGACGCCCGCGCCGGCCTCGATCGCGCTCTGCGCGCCGATCAGGAGCAGCCGCAGATCGAGCCGGATCAGGTCCACCCCAGCCAGGCCAATGATCACGTCGCCGCTGACCACGGCGCCCCGGTCGACAACTCTGTCCAGCAGATCCGACAGCGAGCGGCCGGAGCCCAGACCGGGACGGCGGCCCGGCTCGGCGCCGCGACCGGTTCCGCCTGCGGCCGCCGAATCGCGCCTCGGCGCGGCTCTCCGGGCTGGGTTAGGCATCTCGCGCCTCCCCGAGCGTCAGACGGACAAAGGAGTACGGCGGCCAGGGCCCGGTGAGACGGGCCTCGCAGCCGGCATCCGCCAGCTCTCGCGCGGCCGTGTCGGCGGCGTCGAGGAAACCATCCTCCTTGACCGACGCGACCAGGTAGGCGGCGTCCAGACGTCCCGGTCCCGGCCGGCCGGACCGGATCGCCACGTCGGAGGCCAGCGCCGCGAGCTCGCCATGGATCCGCCTCGTCAGCTCGGTCAGCCGCTCCTCGCGCTCCGCGGCGCGGCGCAGGTCCGCGCGCCGGGCGGACAGGTAGGCGGTCCCGCTCCCACCCCCACCCGTGGGCGTCTCATCGCTGTCACCGGAGGCGGCCACCGCCTCGGCCGTCCGCGCGTCGCCGCCGTCGGCGTTACTAGCGGCGTCGTTACCAGTGGCGTCGTCGTCCTCGTCGTCCCGCGGCGTGACCCGCAGCCCCCACTCGCGGTGGTCCCGAACCCGGTCCAGCTCGCCGACCAGCTCGCCCGCCGACGCCCGCAGCAGCCGTTCGGCCCGCGTCCGGTCCGGCAGGACCGTGCCGAAACGCAGCGGCAGTACCGGCCCTCGGGCGAGGAGCAGGCGCATGACCCGGTCGTGGCGACCGGCGAGATCGGCGAGCCGCCCGGATTCGGAGAGCCGCCCGGTTTCGGAGACCTCGTCCTCCAGACCGGCCAGCAGCCCAAGCTCGATCGTCGACGCGACCAGCGCCGCCTCCCCGACAGGCAGGGTCTCGACCGGCGTCCGGTCGTCGAGGCCGACGATGTCGCGGGTGTCCGTGACCGCGTCCGTGATGCCGTACGCGTACAGGCCGGTGCGCCGCGGGGGAGCGCCCGCGGGCGCCTCGCCGGCCGGTTCGGCCGGCGGCTGGCGGCGCGCCTCCCGCGCGGCTGGCCACGCCCGTTCCGGAACCGGGGCAGGCTCCACCGGGTGGGCCGGTGAACGGGTGCCCCTCGTACGGGTGCCCACCGTGCGGGTGGCCGCCTGGGCTGGCGTGTCCTCGGTCAGCTCGTCCTCGGCCAGTTTCCCCTCGGCGGGTTCCCTCTCGGTCAACGTGTCCTCGGCCAGCGCCACGGAGACGATCTCCTCGGCCAGCGCGGCGGCCAGCCGTCGGCGGGCCAGCTCCCGCGCGTCCGCAACGGCATCGTCCAGGACGTCGGGCATAAGCCGGTCGGCGAGCCGGCGGACGCCCGCGGGCGGCAGCGCCATCAGGGCCTCCTGGTTTCGGCCCGGCCGCTGGAACGGCCCGTGACCGTGGAGCTGGCGGCAGACCGGTTCGCGGGCTCCGCGGCGGGCGTGCCGGTGACCTGGCCGGTGATCACGCCGGCGGCGTCGGCGCCCGTCTCGGCGTCTGCCCCGACGCCTGGCAGGGTGGCCGCGTGGGGGCTACGGCCCACCGCGCGTTCCAGTGCGTCGAGGCGTTCCCGCAGCCGCTGGTTCTCGTCGGCCAGGGCATCCTGGTCTCGCCTGCCCGGCGGCGCGGCCTTCGAGCTGAAGAACGGGTCGTTCAGCCACCAGTCCAGGCCCATCTCCCGGGCGGTGTCGGCGGAGGCGATGAACAACCGGAGCCGCAGCGTCAGCAGCTCGACGTCGAGCACGCTCACGACCACGTCCCCGACGATCACGACCCCCTTGTCGAGGACGCGTTCCAGGACGTCGGCAAGGGTGTCGCTGCGTGGCCCGGTCCACTGCCGGGTGGGTCGGTGCGAGGTCAGGATCTGCTCGGTCATCGCGCTACCGGAAAGGCTCGGGCCCGCTTTCAGGTAGGCGGGCGTGCGGCGCGGGGACGGGGCAGGGCAGGACCGAGCGGGCGGCCGCAGGCGGCTCGCCGGATCGGAGTTTCGGGTTTCGGAACTCCGGGTTCGGAGCTGTTGGCTGGCCGCCGGCCGGACTGGCGACCGGTCAGAGCGGGTCAGTCGCGCCGCGGACGAACCGGCGCAGCCGTTCGTAGCCGCGCAGGTTGCCGTCCTCGTCGACGTCCACCCGGTAGGTCGCCAGCACGCTGGTCGTGCTGGGAATCCGTTCCAGCTCGACGACGTCGGCGAGGACGGACCAGCCGTCGTCGGCGGCGCGCACTCCGCTCACCCGCTCGGGCTGCTGCCCGGTGAGCTGCGCGAACTGGTCGAGGGCCGATCGGAGAACCGAGGCGAGCCCACCGCCACGAGGGGCGGGGGCGTCACGACCGGCACCGAACCGGCGCTCGTCGCGTTGGGAAGCGGTCACGCGATCACTCGCCTGGTCGGGTCCGGGTCAAGGGGAAAGATGCCCACGGCCGGACGACGGCCGCGCGCTCCTCGTCCCCGCTGAGCGGCTCCGGAAACCCGGACAGCACGTCGGGCCTGGCCGGCTCAGGTAGGCCGCCGCCTGGGCCTTTGCCCACTCCGGAACGGACGGGAGGTCCACGGAACGTCCGATGCGCCGCTGCCGCCGCGCGCCCGGACGGGATCGGCGTGCGGCGGCAGCGGCGCGCGGGTGCCGCCTGGCCGCTGTCTCGTCGGGCCGTCCGGCCGTGGTCCCACCGGGCCGTCGGGGTGGTCAGGCGCCGGGGAAGGCGCCCGCTTCGACGGGGCTGGTCGGCGCGCCGCTCCCGAGCGACGAGGTGCGCAGCAGCGTCAGCGTCCAGACGCTGTACTCGATCGCCGTGCTCGTCGTCCTGGTCGTGTACTGGAGCGGGTCGTCGAACTTTTCGAACTCGCAGTCGCGAGTGAAGCGGCGGCCGCCGTCGTCCCAGTCGGTGCCGCTGGTGTAGAAGGCCTCGTAGGTGCCGTTCGGCATCGCGTCGACGGTCGCCTGCGCGCCGGCCTGCACGTAGATGGCACGGATGAGGTCGCCGCCCGACATGATCTTGACGACTGTGTCCACCGTGCGCTGGTTGTCGACGGTCAGCTTCCCGTAGCCGCCGCGCCGGCCACCGGGCAGCGCGCCGTTGCCGGGGCGCCGGTTCGGGTCCGGGCCGGCGCCCGGCAGGAACGCGCCGAATGTGTACGGGTGCCCGGGGTTGGCCGTGATCAGCGCCAGGAAGGCCAGCCGGAACGCGTCGGCGCCCGGGCTGTTGGCCACGTGCGGCATGCCGGACGCGCCCGTGCAGACCCTCTGGATGTCGGCGTCCGTCGCCACCGCCGTCAGGTCTTTCGACAGCGAGCGCAGCGCGGCCGCGAGCTGCTTGGTCGCCGTGACGGAGGGCAGCGGGGGCCGGAGGCGATCGAGGGCGTCCGCCTGCACGCCCAGGTTGAGCGCGACAGCCCCGAGCGCGCCGGACAGGTCGGACGGCGTCTGCGCACCGCCGACGGCGCCGAACCCGGGCCCGAGCGCCGCGTCGACGTCCGAGAGTGCCTTCTGGAAGTCGGCGCGGGAGATCGGGGTCAGCCCAGGGGGCGTCTTGGGCGCGAGCGGGGTGGGCGAGGCCGACGCGGACGGCCGCGGCGATGGCACGCCCTCACCGGAGCATCCGGCCAGCGCGGCCAGGAACAGGGCGGACACCGCCGCGATCGACAGCGGCAAGGCGTGGCCACGCCTTCCTGACATGACAACCTCACAGGCCGGGCAGACGGGGGGTTTCGGTACGTCAAGATCTGACACTCGGAGCATAGGGGCTGCGGCGTAACGCATCCGGATTTTTCACCCGGCCAGATTGCCGCACCCGCTGTTGTGCGTGCGACTCTCATCCGCGGCCCTTGAGGCGCCCCATGGCGGATCAATTTCAACCCATGCGTAACGGTTGAGTCGGCGGTGCGACGTTGCCCGTCCATGACATCGGTGTTGCCATCGCGCCCCCTCCCGATGTCGCCGGCTGGGCGCCTCAACTCGGCCGGGCGCGGCGTGGTTCGCTTCGTCTGGGGGAGGAGGCGACGGCATGGCCAGCGTGTCGGGGCACGTCATCGTCTGCGGGCTGAGCGCCCTCGGGGTGCGGGTGGCCGAGCAGCTGGTGGCGTCGGGGGTGACGGTCGTCGTCGTGGACGACCAAGGCGCGCCGGCCCAGCGCCGCCGGCTGGAACGCCAGGGCGTGCGGGTGGTGCCGGAGAGCCCGCACAGCGCCGAGGCGCTGCGCGAGGCGGACATCGACACGGCGCTCGCCGTCGCCGCCTGCCACGACATCGACCTGGAGAACCTGCAGACCGCCCTCGCCGCCGCCGACGTGGCGCCGACGACCCGGCTCGTGGTGAACATCGGCAACGCCCAGCTCGGCGACCAGATCGCCGCGGCGATCCCGACCGCGCATGTGATCAACATGGCCGCCCGCGTCGGGCCCAGCTTCGTCGAGGCCTGCGTGCGCTCCGACGTCGTGCACGCCTTCACGATGGATGCTCGCTACCGGCTGGACGGGCCTGAAACGGACAGACCCGACCCCCCCGCCCCCAGCCCCGATCCTGGCCCCGGGTCTGGCCTGTCCGACGTCTCCGAGGTGTTCGTCGTCGCGGAGGTAACCGTCGACGAGGCCGACGCCTTCCGCGCCCGCTACGGCGACCTCACGCCGATCTCGTTGCGCCGGCCCAGCGAGCGCGTGGCCGTGCTCTGCCCGCCGCGCGACATTCCGCTCTTCCCCGGTGACCGGCTGACGGTGCTCGGCCGGCTCGCCGAGTTCGACACCCGAGGGATGGCCGTCGCCGGGCTGCACGAGGCCCGGACCTTCGCCACGCTCGCCGCCGCGGCCGCCACCGGCGACACCGGCGACACCGGCGACGGGCGCGAGCGCGCGGACGGCACGGGTGACGGGCTTCGCCAGGACGGCGGGGGCCGGCGGTCGGCCGACCGGGTGCGGGCGCTCGCGGCGACCGTGCGCGGCGAGTTCGACCGGCCGTTCCGCTGGGCGCTCGGCGTGGTGCTCGCGATCATGATCGTGAGCACGACCGTGCTGACGCTCAGCTACGCCGACCACAACCCGGGCGCGCCGCCCGACTTCGACGCCCTCGACGCGCTTTACCTGACGGTCGAGACGATGGCGACCGTTGGCTACGGCGACTACAACTTCGGCGCCGCCGACCACTGGCTGCAGGCCTTCGGCGTCGTCCTGATGCTCGTCGGCGCGTTGTCGATCGCGGTGATCTACGCCTTCATCACCAACATCATCATCAGCCGCCGCCTCGAGCGGGCACTCGGCCGGGGGCGCGCCGGGGCGGTACGCGGGCACGTCGTGCTGTGCGGGCTCGGCAAGGTCGGCACGGCGACGATGGAGGGCCTGCTGCGCGCCGGCCGGCGGGTGGTGGTGATCGAGCGCGACGAGAACAACCGGTTCCTGCCCGTGGCGCGCGAACGCGGCGTCCCCGTCGTGGTCGGCGACGCGACGGTGCGCGCGACCCTGCTGCAGGCCGGCCTGGGCCACGCGATCGCGCTCGCGGCCCTCACCAGTGACGGCGTCGCGAACCTGGAGACCGTCCTGTCGGCACGGGACGCCTACGAGGAGCTCGTCCAGGCGCGCGACGCTCGGGCTCGACGCACCACCGGGGCGGGCGGGCGCGCCTACGGCCGGGCGCCGCGGTCCCCGGAACCGGCCGACGAGGCCGGGTTGCGGGTCGTGCTGCGGATCGCCGACTCGACGATGACCGACGAGGTGGAGCGCCGCTTCAACATCCACACCGTGCGCAGCGCGGCGGCGCTCGCGTCGCCGTACTTCATCGGCGCGACGCTCGGCTACGACGTCATCAGCACCTTCTACGTCGAGCGCACCCCGTTCCTCGTCGCCCGGATGGCCGTCCGCGCCGGCGCAGCCCTGGCCGGCCCGACGCTCGCCGAGCTCGCCACCGGCGCGCGGGTCCTCGCCGTCACCACCCCGCCGCCCGCCCGCGCCGCCGCCGACGGCTCCCGGAGGACCGCCGGCGTCCCCTCGACCGAGCCGGGCGGCGGCGGCTCGGCGGGCAACGGCGCGCGCCCGAACTTCCGCCCCGGCCGGCACACCCGGCTGCGCCCCGGCGACGAGCTGCTCGTCGTCGGCCCCGTCACCGAGGTCGTCGACATGATCCGCCTGAACCAGAGCCCGGCCGACGGCGGCGCGCGGGCCGCCAGCGCGGTCTCCGCCGCGGCGGAGACCGACCCCCTCGACGACTGAGGCGCTCCCGTTGCCGGACGCTCCGCGCCCGCAACCGGGCGGCGCCATCGGGCGCTGAGCCTGACCTCCCAGCAGACCTCCCAGCAGACCTCCCAGATCGCTTCGCGATCCGGCAGGGACCCCGGCTTCGCGATCCGGCAGGGACCCCGGCTTCGCGATCCGGCAGGAACCCCGGGCGCAGCGCTGAGGCGCCGTCACCTTCTGTGGCCGAGTTGGACGCGGTCCCCACTAGCGAGCCGTGGGGCCTGTCCTCGTCCCGGCTTGTCATGTCGGGCGCGCGCTGGGGGCCGACTATTCTGTCCGGTACGGGGGAATCATGAGAATGGCTGTGGTGCGGCAGGTTCTGTCGGGCGGGCGCGGTGTGCCGCGACCCGCGAGCGCCGGGTCCGAGGCGGGTCGATCGTGATCATCAGGTTGACCGCGCGGAACGCCGCCACGGGCGCGAGCCGCGATGTCGAGGTGTCCGCCGAGCCGGACGCGACCGTCGGGTCCGTGCTCGACGCGCTGCCGATGCCGGCCGCCGGCCGGCCCTGCTACGTCGGCGACGCGTGGCTCGACCCGGTGGCGACGGTGGGGGAGAGCCCACTCGTGCAGGGAGCGGTCATCAGCATCGGGGCGCCGGGCCCCAGCTCGCGGTCGCTGCCTCGCGGGGTGGTCGGCGCGCTGCGGGTCGTCGACGGACGTGACGCGGGGCTCGTCGCCTGGCTCGCGCCGGGGCGGCGGTTCGTCGCCCGGTCCGCGGACGCGGACGTGGTGCTGCACTGCGAGGAGGCATCCCGCCAGCACACCGAGCTGGAGATCGACGTCGACGGCCGGGTCCTCGCCAGCGACGCCGGCTCCCACAACGGCACGTTCCTCGACGGGGCCCAGCTCACCGGCCCCACCGAGCTGCCCCCGGGCGCGCTGCTGGAGGTCGGCTCCGACCGGATCGAATGGGTGCCGCTGCCGCCCATCCCGCTGGTCACCAGGCCCGGCGGCGACGGCCGGCTCGACTTCGACCGGGCCTTCGACTCCCCGCCGGTGGTCACCCGCGGCGAGGTCACCCTGCCGATGTCGCACGCGCGGCCGGCCACCTCCCGGGTCGGCATCTGGCTGTCCGCGCTGCTGCCCATCGTCATGGGCGTGGTGCTCGCCTTCGTCTTGGGCCGGCTGCTGATCCTGCTGATGTGCCTTCTCGGGCCGATGACGATCGTCGGGAGCCAGGTAGGGGACCGCCGGCAGCGGCGCACCGAACGCGAGCAGCACGAACGGGGCAAGGCGACGGCGCTGCGCGAGATCGCGCGCCTGCTGGACACCGAGGAACGGATCCGCCGCAGGCGGGCACCCGACCGGCTCGACCTGACCATGGCCGCGACCGGCGCCAGCCGCAAGGTGTGGCCCCGCACCGCCGACTCCCCGGACGCGCTGCTGCTGCGCCTCGGCCTTACCGATGCCCCGCCGTCGCTGGACCTGCGCGGCGAGCGCTGGGAGGGCTTCGCCGAGCCGCGGCTGCGGTCCGTCCCGCTCACCGTCGACCTGCGCGCCGCCGGGGTGCTCGGCATCGCCGGGCCCGAGGAGCCGTCGCGGGCGCTCGCCCGTTTCCTGCTCGCCCAGCTCGGCGTGCTGCGCGGCCCCGACGACCTGCGCATCGTGCTGCTCACCTCGTCCGACGACGGCGAGCTGTACTGGGCGACCTGGCTGCCGCACACCTGGGCCGGCGAGGCAGGCGACATCCCCTGCTGGGTCGGCAACACCGCCACCACCCGGGCCGAGCGCATCAAGGAGCTGCGGGAGCTGATCGCGCTGCGCACGGCCGAGCGGCGCGGGCACGCCCAGGTCCGGTTCGCCGAGGACGTCGTCGTCCTGCTCGACGGCGCGCTGCCACTGCGCGAGCTGGCCGGCATGCGGGCGGTGCTGCGTGACGGCCCGGAGTCCGGCGTCTACGTCATCGCCGTCGACCGGCACGACATGGCCGAGTGCCGCGTCCAGTGCGTCGTCGACGACCACCGCACGCTCCGGGTGACCAGCAGGGACGGTGAGCAGACCGGGCGCGCCGACGGCCTCACCGCCGCCGAGGCGGAGGCACTGGCCCGCGCGGTCGCCCCGCTGCGTGACCGGCTCACACTGGGCGGCTTCCAGGCGAACATCCCCTACCCGGTGCGCTTCCTCGACCTGCTCGGGATCGGGCAGCCGGGCCCGGGCGACGTCGCTGACCTGTGGTCGGCCTCGCCGGGGCCGACGACCCGGGTGCCGCTCGGAGCCGACGCCGACGGGCCGGTCGCCGTCGACCTCGCCGCGCAGGGCCCGCACACCATGCTCGGCGGAGCGACCGGCGCGGGGAAGAGCATCCTGCTGCAGACACTCGTCACGTCGCTGCTGCTGGCGAACTCGCCGGACGAGCTGAACCTGGTGCTCGTCGACTTCAAGGGCGGCAGCGCGTTCCTGCCGTTCGAGCGCTGCCCGCACGTCGTCGCGCTGATCCGCTCGACCGGGGAGACCGCCGCCGACGTGTTCGACGAGGCGGCGGCGAGGCGCGTGCTCGCCTCGGTGCGCGCCGAGGTCAGCCGCCGGGAGCGGCTGCTCGCCCGCTACGGCGGCGAGATCGACGAGTACTGGCGCATGCCGCGCGGGGGCGGGGGCAGGGACAGGGGCGGGCGCGGGGCCGAGAGCACCGGGAGCAGCAGCGGCGGGGGCGGGGGCGACCCGGGCGAGGCGGCGGCACTGCCGCGACTGGTGATGATCTTCGACGAGTTCGCCCGCGTGCTGGAGACCTCGCCGGACTTCCTCAAGGAGCTCGTGAACGTCGCGGCCAAGGGGCGCTCGCTGGGGATGCACCTCGTGCTCGCCACCCAGTCGCTGCAGGGGAAGCTCTCGGCCGAGTTGAAGAACAACATCGACCTGCGGATCACCCTGCGGCAGAACGAGCCCGCCGACAGCGTCGAGGTGCTCGGCGTGCCGGACGCGGCGACCATCCCCGGCCGGCTGCGCGGCCGCGGCATGATCCTCTGCACCAAGGACGAGACCCGCACGCCCCGGCTGTTCCAGTCCGGCTACCTCGGCGACCCGCCGCCGGTCGGGGGTGGCCGCCCCGCCCGGGTCCGCGTGATCGGCTGGGTCACGCTCGGCACCCCCCGGCCGGAGGAGAAGGTCGATCACGGCGGCGCGGCGACCGACCAGACGCTCACGATCCGCGCGATCGAGCGGGCGGCCGCGCACGCGGGCGGGCCCGCGCCGCGCCGGCCGCTGCTGCCACCGCTGCCCGCGGGCCTCACCCTCGACGGCCTCGCGGCCGTGGCGACCGCCCCGCCGGCCCACTCCGAGATCCCGTTCGGGCTTCTCGACGAGCCGGCGGCGCAAGCCCAGCCGCCGGCCGTCTTCGACCTGGACGGCACCGACCGGCTGCTCGTCGCCGGCGGCCCGCAGACCGGCCGGACCACCCTGACCAGGACCCTCATCACCAGCCTCGCGCTGCGCTTCCCGCCGGACGCGGCGCAGTGCTACGTCATCGAGCGCCAGCCGTCCGGGCTCGCCGACTACACCGCGCTGCCGCACTGCGGCGCCGTCATCTCCGCCGGCGAGCCCGACCGGATCCGCCGCCTGCTCACCTGGCTCGCCGACGAGGTCACCACCCGCCAGGCCGCCCGCCTCGGCCCCGCCGCTGGCGCTGGCGGTGGTGGGGCCGCTCGTGTGAGCGGTGGCGCTGGCGCTGGCCGTGGCGCTGGCATGAGCGGAGTCGGCGGCGCGCGCGGGGTCGGTGGCGGGGTCGGTGGCGCGGGCGGGCGCCGGCCGCGGATCCTGCTCGTCGTCGACGGCTGGGACTACTTCGAGAACCGCTCCGACCCGACCTTCGTCGAAACGTCGATGGTCGCCCTGCTGCGCGACGTGATCGCCTCCGGCCCGCCGGTGGGCGTGCACGTCGTGGCCATCGGCGGGCAGGACCTGGCCGCCAGCAGGACCGCGAACCTGTTCACCCGCCGCGTCCTCCTCCCGTTCGGCAAGGAGGAACTGCGCCGGATGCACTACCCGTCCGGCGTCGTGAGTCCCCCCGAACTACCCGGGCGCGCCGTCGAGGCCTCGTCCGGCACCCACCTGCAGATCGCCCGCCCGGGGCTCACCGCCGCCGAGCTCACGCGCTGGGTTCTGGCGCGGGGGAGCAGCACCCGGCCGGACCTCGCCTCCCTCACCACTCGCGCCACCCTCGATGCCGATGCCGACGCCGCCCTCGGCAGCGGCGGCAACGTCGTCGGCGGCGGCGGCGGGGTTGGCGTTGTTGGCGGCAGTGGCGGCGAGGGTGGCGCGGACCGGCTGCCGCGGCCGTTCCCATCGCTGCCGACCTCCGTGCTGGTCAACGAGCTGGCCCCGCCCGACCCGCGCCCGTCCGAGACCTGGCTACCGCTCGGCGTCGGCGGCCGCGACGTCGCCGTCGTCGGCTTCGACCCGTTCGACGCTGGCCCCCAGGGGCTGCTCATCTCCGGACCGGCGGGTTCCGGGCGAACCACGGCGGCGGCCACCATCGCCCGCGGGCTGCGCCGCGTCGGCGTCGGCGTGCTCCTCGTCGTCCCGCCCCGCTCCGAGCTGCCCCGGCTCGTCGGCACCGACGACGAGGGCGTGCGGGTCGTCGCCGGCAGCACGCTCAAGGACACCCAGCTACGCGAAGCCGCCGAGGCGTTCGGTGACGGCCAGTTCGCGGTCGTCGTCGACGACTTCGACCAGATCACCGTGGGCGCGAGCGTCGTGAACTTCGCCGAGGCCCCCACCCTGCTCGAGGAAGCCGCAAGCCCCGCCGCCCGCGGCCACAAGGCCCTGATCCTCTGCGGCGACGCCACCCCCGTCCTCAACGGCCAGCGCCGCTCCCCGCTCAAGGTCACAAACGAGATCAAGACCAGCGGCGGCATCCTCCTGCTGGCCCCCACCAGCCCCCACATCGCCCGCGACCACGGCCTACGCCTCGAACCCGACCAGTTCTTCCCCGCCCCCGCCGGCCGCGGCTACCTCATCACCCAGGGGTCGGTCACGCTGCTCCAGCTCGGGAGTTGAGCGATCGAGCAAGACCGCTGAAAGCCAGCGGGTGAGGGCGGCCGAGACGGTCTTTCATGATCTGGTGGGTCTTCCGGGCGATAGCACCGAAAAACCCACCAGATCATGGAGTTCGTCCTTGTCGCCGGCGCGGGGGTTCGCCTTCGGGCTCTGCCGAAGGGCGGCCTTCTTCTCGGGGTTAGCGCAGACTCGGGGGTTCGCGCAATACTCGATCCCCCAGCGCTCCTGCCGAATTCAGTGCTTCCATGCCCCGACAACGGGGCCGCCGATCCCGCCCATCCCGCCGGACCCCGGTCCACCGCGGTCCACACGGGTCGACACCGATCGACGCCCATCGGGTCGACCCTCACTCCAACACCCATATCGGCCTCAAAGTCGACCCGCCCCGTCATGATCTGGTGGATTTTCGAGGCTATCGCTCCGAAGATTCCACCAGATCATGGTGGGTGGGTTGCTCGGGTTCATCCGCGGCCGCTTCCCGGATGGCGCGGGCGAAGCTGGATCGTGGCGCAGGCTGGATTTGGCGCTTTCCGCACTCCGACGCCAAGGCCGCCGATCCCCGCCGATCCCGCCGATCGGGTCGCCTCCGGCTCCGACACCCTTATCGGCCTCCAAATCGATTCGCCCGGTCATGATCTGGTGGGATTTTTGGGGCTGCCACCCCGAGGATTCCACCAGATCATGGTGGGGCGGGTTGTTCAGGTTGACCTGTGGTCACTTCTCGGAGGGGTGTAGGTAAAGCTTGGTTGGGGCGCGGGCTGGATTCTGTGCTTTCTGCGCCGGGGCGCCAAGGCCGCCGATCCCCGCCGATCGGGTCGGGCCCGACTCCGGCACCCTTATCGGTCTCGAATCCGCCTGGTCCTGGCATGATCTGGTGGGATATTTGGGCTGTCACTCCCAGGATTCCACCAGATCATGGCGGGGTAGGTGTCCACAGGTCTCCGGGTATCCACAGGTGGCGGAGGAAGGCCCAGGGCCGACCACGCAGGGGCATTCTTTGGATGTGTTGGAAGATGTTGCCCGAGAGCAGCACGGGGTGGTCAGTCGGCGGCAGGCACTGGGCCGCGGGATCACCGACGGGCAGGTCGAGGCGAATATCGCCGCCAAGCGCTGGGTCCGCGTCTTCCCCGGCGTCTTCGCCACGTTCAGCGGACCACTGCCGCGAGAGGCGCAGCTGTGGGCCGTGCTGCTGCGGGCTGGCCCGGGGGCGATGCTCAGCCATGACACCGCGGCGGAGTTGGTCGGGCTGCTGGAGCGCCCGAGCCCGACCATTCACGTCACCGTGTCGTACCACCGCACCCCAACTCCGGTCCCGGGCGTCCGCTTCCACCGCGCGACCCGCGCCGACCTCATCCGCCACCCCGTGAGAACACCGCCCCAGACCCGGACCGAGGAAACGGTCATCGATCTCACCCAGTGCTCCCGCACCCTCGACGACGCCATTGGCTGGTTAGCAAGGGCGGTTGGCGCGCGCGTGACGACGGCGAGCCGACTGGAATCGGCCCTCCACGCCAGGCCCCGGGTCCGGTGGCGCAAAGCCCTGACCGGCGCGCTTCATGACGTCGCCGAGGGTTGCCATTCCGTCCTCGAGCTCGCCTACCTACGCGACGTCGAACGAGCCCACGGCCTACCCAGGGGCGAACGCCAGGCAATCCGGTCGCGTCCCGGCGGTCCCTGGTACGACGACGTTTTCTACCGCGACTACGGCGTCCGAGTCGAGCTCGACGGTTTGATCGCCCACCCACCCCACGCCCGCGCCCGAGACCAGTGGAACGACAACTCCGCCGTCCTCGCCGGCCACCACCCCCTGCGCTACCGCTTCGCCGCCGTCCACGACCACCCCTGCGACCTAGCCGCCGAAATCGCCACCCTCCTCCAAACCACCGGCTGGCCCAATTCTCCCCACCCCTGCCGCCACCCAGCCTGTACTATAAATCAATCATGACTGTTAATGTCAAATTCTCGATGGCGGAATGATTGAAGCCACCGCCGCCCTGGACCCGTGGAGTCGAGCAAGCGACCGGAAACGACTGGAAGCCAGACACGAGCGTACGACTGCACAGTTGCGGCGACGCAATATCGGTCTTCACCGACGCTGTTCCTCGCTGCTGAGAGTCGCGGACGAGGTCAAGACCGGCGGCGGCGTCCTCTTACTTCTCACCATCAGCCCCCGAATTGCCGCCGCTATTTACTAAACCTCGAACTCGACCAGTTCTTTCCCGTCTGCGAGCCGCGCCTACCTCATCCTCCAACGGTCGGTCACCTGTCCCAGTCTGCAGGCCGACATTATGCCGTCTCATCGTCACAATTAGCCATAGAGGCTCGTACTCGACCAGCCACCTCGGCTGTGAACCATGAATCAATTTCTATCGACGTTGTTAGATGGGTAAGTATTGTGCACCCGGCGGATCGGGCGTCCTTGTCGGGGGAGGTGGTAAGCGATAGGGCCTCGTTGGCTAGGTCTGCAGGAGATGCAAGATCTTCATCGTCGCCTTGCAAAGAAAGAATGTTGCACAGCTGTATCGCGAGAGAGGTTCCCTGGCTGTAATCTCCGAGCCGGAGAAGTGTCACGGCGCGGATTTCATCCATTCGGACCGATCTCCAGCGCAGGTCCTGCTCGTCAAAAAATTCTTGGTCGACTGAGGATGCAAGCTTCAATGCTTCGGTCAGACGTGAGTCTTTAAAGAATGCTTCGGCGAGGTGCATTAGCGCCCAGTTTCTCTGAGCATTCGCTGCGGTCGCTTGTTCAAGTGCGGAAATGGCCTCCTCGAGGTACGATGGATCTTGTTGTGCGAGCATCGCAAGTGCGACAGCCTTGGCCTCTACATCTGCCCCAGTCGGCGCGGTCGTTCGGCGGACCACCTCTAGCAGGGCTAGCTTTCGATGCTCGCTGAAGAACTCTCCCGAGGCTGCATTGATAATATCTCGGGATGTCTCATCGACCTCGCTGCATTCCATGGTTAACGCCTCGCGCTCTGTCTTCCCACTGTCTTGCCGTTTCTAGGAGGCGGTCCTTGATTTCGGGTATATAGTCATTTGCTGCGACACGTTTCCGGAGCTCGGATGCAGCTGCTTGCAGCCCTGCTCCGTGCTGGCCGGTCTCGGTCGCACCCGCTTGGGTACGGAAGAGGTTCCGCACCTCCCGCGCCTCCTCCTGGGCAAACCTTTCAGGCGACATCCATTTGCCATATGGTGCGAGTCCTAGCGGGTCCAGCCAGCTCAGAGGGTTGTCTACGTAAGCCTGTGGGTTCGGCCCAGGCTGAAGGCCTAGTGGGTCCTGGGAGTCGTAACGTCCCGTTTCGGGGTCGTAGTGGCGGTGGTAGTTGTAGTTGAGGCCTGACTCGGGGTCGTGGTACTGGCCGGGGAAGCGTAGCGGGCAGGTGGGCTCGCCGGGGGTGGGTGGGGGGGTGACGCCCCAGAGGGTGGTGCGGGGGTGCCAGGCGAGGGTGCCGTCGGGGGCGAGCAGCTCGGTGGGGGTGCCGACGAGGTCGGTGACGATGGCGTGGAAGCGGGCGTCGAACCAGGCCTGGTCGGTGCTGTCCAGGCCGTCAGCACTGTCAGCACCGCCCGAGCCGTCCGAGCCGCCAGAGCCATGAGAGGTGGCGGAGGCAGGAGAGCCGGCTGAGCCTTCGGAAATGCCGGGGCGCGCTGGGTCCTGTGTACGGCGGCGTTCGGTCTGGGTGAGGGGCCGGAACGTGCCTGGCTCCCAGTCCCAGGTGGTCACCGACGGCTCGGGGCCGGCGAGACCGTTCAGATCGGCGGTGGTCAGTTCCGATGTTGCGCCGACATCGCCGACTCCGGCGGTGTGGTGCTGTTCGGCGAGGACGGTGCCGTCCCAGGTGAAGTCGGTTCGCTCGGCGGTCGTTCCGTCCGTGGCCAGGCGGTGTTTGGCGACTCGGCGGCCGAAGGGGTCGTAGCGGTAGTGCCAGACGGTGCCGTCGGGGGTGGTGACGGTGGTCAGGCGGTCGTCGGCGTCCCAGGTGTAGCGCCAGGTGCGGGGCTTGCCGGACAGGCGCTTGCGCTGGCGGAGGGTGACACGGCCCTGCGCGTCGTGCTCGTAGCGGACCGCACCGGCACGGCGGATCAGGGTGCCGGCGTACTCGCGCCTACCGCGCTCGTCCTCCTCACCATCGCCAACCCCAACCCCGGTCCGGTCTCCGGCCCCAACTCCAGCTCCGGTCCCGCCTTCAGTTCCAGCCCCAACACCGGTTCCAGCCTCATCGCCGGTGCCTGGCTGGGCGGCCGGCGGTGAACCGGCGATCGGCCAGGTGGCGTTGGTGACGTTGCCGGCGGCGTCGTAGGCGTAGCGCTCCCGCCACGGGGAGCCGGTGACGGCGACGACGCGGCGCATCGGATCCAGGTCGAAACGACGCAGGCCGCTGGCGAGGTCGTCGATCTCGGTGACGTAGCCGTCGGGGCTGTAGCTGAAGTCCCGTCGTTGCAGCAGTCGGGTCGCCGTCGCGCCGGCCGGGCGGGCGAGGCTCGCGGATACCGTCCCCAGCGACTCCAATGGGCCGGCGGTGACGGTTTGAGACAGCAGCTGGTGGTTGGCGTCCCAGGTCTGTGTGAGCGCGACGGCCGCGCCCGAACCGCCCGGTGCCGAGCCGTCCGGTCTCGAACCACCCAGTCTCGGTCCCGAACTGCCGGTGCCCGAACCGCCCAGCGTCGAACCGCCCAGCCACGGACTGCCCAGCCCAGGACCGGCGACGCCGTCCGGCGTCAGGAGTCGCTCGATTTCGCGGCCGGCGGCGTCGTGGGTGAAGCGCAGGGTGTGGCCGGCGGTGCGCAGCGCGAGGGGACGGCCCGCGGCGTCGTATTCCCAGTCACTCACCGCCCCGGACGGGGTGGTCCGGCGGATCCGCCGGCCCAGCGCGTCGTACTCCGAAACGACGCGACGGCCGGCGATCGTCTCCGCGACGACCCTTCCGGCCGCGTCGCGCTCGAACGTCACCTCGGCCTCGCCGCCGCTGGCGCCTCCGCCTCCGCCGCCGGCTCCGGCGCCCTCGCCGCCGCCGGCTCCGGCGCCCTCGCCGCCGCCGGGACCGGGGCCGGTGGCCCGCACGACCTGCCCGGTGGCGTCGTAGGCGAACGTCGTCACGCCGTTTGGGCCGCGCTTCTCGACGACGTTGCCGAGTGCGTCCCGGGTGAACGTGACAATCTCGCCGGCGCCGTTGGTCCGCGCGGTGAGCTGCCCGGCCGGGTCGTAGTCGTAGCGCAGGACGCGGCCGTTGAAGTCGGTCTCGGTGACGAGCTGGCCGGCGGGGTCGTACTCGTAGCGCCAGACGAGGCCATGCGGGTTGGTGACGGCGACGAGGCGTAGCTCGGTGTCGTAGCCAAACAGGAGCCGGGCGCCGTCTGGGCCGGTGCGGGCGGCGGGCAGGTCGAAATGGGTGACCTCGGTGGCGGTGGCGAGGCCCGCCGCGTCGACGTGCTCGACGAGGTTGCCCTCGGCGTCGTAGCGGTAGGTGTCGGTGGCGCCGTCCGGCAGTGTGCGGGCGGCGAGCCGGCCTTCCGGTGTCCACGCGAAGCGGGTGACCCCGCCGATCGGGTCGGTCATCGCGACGATCCGGCCGAGGGCGTCGCGCTTGTAGGAGGTGGCCGCGCCGAGCGGGTCGATCACGGCGATGGGTAGGCCGGCGGCGTCGGTCTCGACCTGGGTGACCTGCCCGAGTGCGTCGGTGACGGCCATCAGCCGGCCGCGGTCGTCGTAGAGGAAACGGGTGCGGGCGCCGAGTGGGTCGACGACGGCGAGCAGGTTGCCGCGGGCGTCGTACTCGCGCTCGACGTGAGCACCGTCGGCGTCGACGGTCGTCACCGGGCGGCGCTGCTCGTTCCACGTCGTGGTGACGACTGTGTCGTCGGGGCGCACGACCTCGGTTAGGTTTCCCGCCTCGTCGTAGCGGTAGCGCACCGTCCGGCCCAGTGGGTCGGTCTCGGCGGTCCGGTTGTCGGACGCGTCCCAGGCGAACGTCGTCACCCGGCCGAGCGGGTCGACCTGGCGCAGCGGGCGCAGCCTCTGGGTGAAGTGGTGCTCGGTGACGTGCCCGAGCGAGTTCGTCTCCCGGGTGACCCGGCGCGTCTCGTCGTACTCGATCGTGCCGTCGAGGAAACCGTCGGAGCCCTCGGTGCGTATCACCCGGCCGGACGCGTCGTAGGTGTAGCGGTATTCGGTGCCGTTCCGGTCGACCCAGCGGATGATCTGGCCGTCGGCGTCGTAGTCGAACCGCAGCGCCTCGCCGGAGGAGTTGTGGATGTGGGTGAGCCGGCCCGCGGCGTCATAGCGGTAGCGGACCAGCTCGCGGGCTGGCTCGTCGCCGGCGGGGGCGGTGCGCACGGCGGTGACCAGGTGGTCGCGGGTCTCGATGTCGAGCTGGTAGCCGCCGGAGTGGGATACCTGCGCCAGGTCGCCGTCGAGGTCGTAGCCGAACTCGACCGTGTTCCCGCCCCGGTCGACGACCGCCGCCAGCGGCAGCGCGACGCCACGCTGCCCGGCGGCGGGGATCGCGAACCGCAACACCTGCCCAGCGGCCGCGTCGAGAATGCTGTAGCACCCGGTCTCGTCGAGGACTAGCTCCACCCGCGGGCCCGCGGCCGCCAGCACCGCCGGGCCGCCGGGCTCCGGGTGTGGGAAGGCCAGCAGCACACCGTCCGGGGCGGTGTAGCAGACGCCCTGCTCGTCGACCTCGAGACGCAGGTCGAGCGTCGAGCTCCACCCGGGGCCGAACCAGCGGCCGCAGGTATAGCCGGACTGGTAGGTCCGCTGCAACGCCCAGTCCAGCACGCCGGGCAGCTCGACGTCGGTCTGGGTGAGGATCATCTGCCCGCTGGCCATGTCGATCGGGTCGCGGCCGATGAGCCGGCACCAGGCCGACTTCGCGAATGTGTCGGCCTTGGCCAGCAGGGGGCCGCGGACCTCGCCGGCCTGCCTGATGCCGAAGGGAACCGCCGTGGTGACGTTGCGCCCAACGCGGGCGAGCGCTCCGCCAGCGCGGCCGAGCGTGCCGGTGACGAGCCTGGATCCGCGCCCGCCGACGCGGACGGCGGTACTGGCTCCCCGGAGGCCTTTGAGGGCCGGCCCGAGCGCCTTGCCACCCGGGATCACGCCGACGGCGTTGAGCAGTACGGCCCCGAAAGAGGCCCTGCCTTGTCGCCATTTGACGACGCTGTCGCCGAGGACGACCAGGCCGGCGCCGAGCGCGACCGCCCCGAGGATCGCCGCCGCCGCACCCCCGGTGAAGACGACCGCGGCGAGGATCCCGGCCACGAGCGCCACCGTCGCGCAGAAATCGACGAACTTGTTCCACGACGTGAACGGCGCCTTCGCGAAGTCCCACGCCTTCTTCCACCACGGCCGGTTCTTGATACCGCTGTCCTTGAGCGCCTCGTCGATACCGTCGGCGCAGGTCTTGGCCGCCCCGTCGCGCAGGGTCCTCGCGTCCTGCGCGAGCCGCGCGGCCAATGTCTGATCAGCGCGGGCGTCCTGGCCCTGGCGGGCGATGACCTGGACCTGTCCGGCAAGTCCCGGCGTCTCGAGGTTGGCGGTCGCGGCCGCGACCGACTGCGGACTGAGCTCATCATTCGGCCACAACAACACGGCACGCTCAGGCGGCAACATCGCCTCGACACTGGCCAGAGCGCCCTGATAACGGACCTGCGCATCCAGACCCTGACGCAACGCGGCACCAGACTGAGTCTTCGCATCGGTCAGCGTCGTCGCATACGCCGCAAGCGCCACACCCGCACCCCGATAGGCCCGCGCAAGCCTGACGAGCTGATCCGGCAGATCACGCAACGCCTCGGCATAACCCGCCGCATACTCACCCCGCATCGCCAGATCACCACCACCACCACCGGCCGCGATCGTCCGCAACCGCGCCGTACCACCATCAGCGGTCGTCGCATGCAAATCCAGCTTGGTAGCCAGCGCCCGCACCGCCTCCGGGTCACCCGGAGTGGGATCCGCGGCCAGACCGACGGCCTGCCACTCGCTGCTCATCCCAGCGTCCTCCC
>NZ_JASNFO010000130.1:0-30849 GCF_032027725.1 Pseudofrankia coriaricola
GCTTGACGATGTTCGCGCCGGTGAGCTCGTCGCCGCTGAGGTCCAACTTGTCGAAGGCACTGATCGAGGCCTGGAGCAGGGCGACGCCACCGCCGGCGACGATGCCCTCCTCGACGGCCGCCTTCGCGTTCGAGACGGCGTCCTCGATCCGGTGCTTCTTCTCCTTGAGCTCGACCTCGGTCGCCGCGCCCACCTTGACGACGGCGACGCCGCCGGCGAGCTTGGCCAGCCGCTCCTGCAGCTTCTCGCGGTCGTAGTCCGAGTCTGACTTCTCGATCTCGTTGCGGATCTGGCTGACCCGGCCCGAGATCTGGTCGGTGTCGCCAGCGCCCTCGACGATGGTCGTCTCGTCCTTGGTGACGACGACCTTGCGGGCCTTGCCCAGCAGATCGACGGTGGTGCCCTCGAGCTTGAGGCCGACATCCTCGGAGATCACCTGGCCACCGGTCAGGATCGCGATGTCACCAAGCATCGCCTTACGGCGGTCACCGAAACCGGGGGCCTTCACCGCGACGCTCTTGAACGTGCCACGGATCTTGTTGACCACCAGGGTCGCCAGCGCCTCACCCTCGACGTCCTCAGCGATGATCGCCAGCGGCTTGCTCGCCTGCATGACCTTCTCCAGCAACGGGAGCAGGTCCTTGACCGCCGAGATCTTGCTGTTGACGATCAGGATGTACGGGTCGTCGAGGACGGCCTCCTGACGGTCGGCGTCCGTGACGAAGTACGGCGAGATGTAGCCCTTGTCGAAGCGCATACCCTCGGTGAGCTCAAGCTCCAACCCGAAGGTGTTGCTCTCCTCGACAGTGACGACGCCTTCCTTGCCGACCTTGTCGAGCGCCTCGGCGATCAGGGCACCGATCGCCGGGTCACCCGCGGAGATCGACGCGGTCGAGGCGATCTGCTCCTTGGTCTCGACCTCCTTGGCCTGCTTCGAGAGCTCCTCGGAGACACTCTCGACAGCGACCTCGATGCCCTTCTTCAGGCTCAGCGGGTTCGCACCCGCGGCCACGTTGCGCAGGCCCTCACGGACCAGCGCCTGGGCCAGGATCGTCGCGGTGGTCGTGCCGTCACCCGCGACGTCGTTGGTCTTCTTCGCGACTTCCTTGACGAGCTCGGCGCCGATCTTCTCGTACGGGTCCTCGAGCTCGATCTCCTTGGCGATGGAGACACCGTCGTTGGTGATCGTGGGTACGCCCCACTTCTTCTCCAGAACGACGTTACGGCCCTTCGGACCAAGCGTGACCTTCACGGCGTCGGCCAGCTGGTTCATGCCGCGCTCCAGGCCGCGCCGCGCCTCCTCATCGAAGGCAATGATCTTCGACATATGGGTGCTTCCTCCTGAGGCTCAAGCCCGTGTGGAGGAGTGTCGGCCGCCCGCAGCGCCCGCGACGAAGGCGATGCTCCAGGCTGCGGCAAGGCACCCTTCACGCCACTGGTTAGCACTCGACCCTACTGAGTGCTAACCCCCTGTATAGCCCCTGGCGAGCAGGAACGCAATGGGCCGACCCGCCCGTGGCCCGGGACACGGGCGACGAGCGGGCGGCCGTAGGCGTACCTACCCCCAACCTGGCCGCCATCCTGAACCAGCTCAACACCGTCCTGCTCACCCAGTATCCGGACAGCGAACGGTTCCTCACCGTCGCGCACCTCGACGTTCGCGAAAGCCGACGAGGCGCACCGTGACCGTCTGCTCCGCGGGCCACACCCGGTCCTGCTCCGCCGCGACCGCACCGTGACCCCGTGTCGGCGATTACGCGACCCGAGCCCGCCACATTTCGGGAATGCCACTCAATTCCCTCTCACCCACTCGCCTCGCCGGGCGTCGACGCCCCGCTCGGGCGATAGTTACCTGTGGCGATGGAATGAGCCTGCCGTGTCGTCGATGTTGGTGTGTCAAGCAGCGGACTGGAGTTCCGCTGTGAATCGGCCCGGCGGGCGTTCGCGATCAGTACCGCGAACCACGGGGGAAGAAAGGGGCGGAAGGCGATGAGAGCAGTCGTGTGGCACGGCGTGGGCGATATCCGCCTTGATACCGTCACCGAACCGAAGATCGAACAGCCGACCGACGCCGTCGTTCGCATCACCACCGCGGCGATCTGCGGTACGGACCTGCATTTCGTCCGGGGCACGGTACCGGGGATGAAGCCGGGCACCATCATCGGGCACGAAGGGGTCGGCGTAGTCGAAGATGTCGGCCAGAGCGTCCGCAACTTCAGGCGCGGCGATCGGGTGCTGCTGTCCGCCGTCCTCGGTTGCGGCTCCTGCACCTACTGCCGCAGCGGCTATTTCGCCCAGTGCGACGATGTCAATCCTTACGGTCGCAGGTCCGGATCGGCCTTTTACGGCGCTCCGAAGGACAACGGCTCGTTCGACGGGCTGCAGGCCGAGTACGCCCGCGTGCCCTACGCCCACACCAACCTGTTCCGGCTGCCGGACTCGATCTCCGATGATCAGGCGATCCCGCTGTCGGATATCTACCCCACCGGTTACTTCGGCGCGGTCATCGCCGAAGTATCGGATGGCGACGTGGTGGCGGTCTGGGGCAGTGGGCCGGTGGGACAGTTCGCCATTCTGTCCTCGTTCCAGCGCGGCGCGGCGCGAGTGATCGCGATCGATGGCCACGCCGACCGGCTGGAACGCGCCCAGACGCTGGGAGCCGAGGTGGTCAACTTCAACGAAGAGGACCCCGTCGAGGCACTCCTGGATCTGACGCGCGGTGTCGGTCCCGACCGGGCCATCGACGCCGTGGGGGTGGACGCGGAAAGCCCGAAGTCCGGCCCCGCCGCCGCCAGGGCCCGCGAGCAGGACGATCAGCACCGCGAGGAGCTGCGGCAGATCGCCCCCGAGACGAACGAGCACAACGGACACTGGAAGCCTGGCGACGCGCCGACGCAGGCCCACTCCTGGGCGGTCGAGAGCCTGGCCAAGGCGGGCACGCTGGGCATCATCGGGGTATATCCGCCGACCGACAGGTTCTTCCCGATCGGCACCGCGATGAACAAGAACCTCACCATCAACATGGGAAACGGCAACCACCCGCGGTACATCCCGAAGCTGCTGGCCATGGTGGAATCGGGGGTGGCGAACCCAGAGAAGGTAGTCACCCAGCACGAGCCGATGCGGGACGTGCTCGCGGCCTACGAGGAGTTCGACCTGCGCCGCCCTGGCTGGCTCAAGGTCGTCCTGGACCCGACCAGCTAACCCGCATTCGGGACTGTCGGGTTGTCGGGAGTCGAGGCATCACCAAACCGGCGACGGCTCCGCACGCCTCGGCTCCTCACGACGCAAGACGCTCAGACGCAAGACGTTCAGCGGGGCTTCCCTCGGAGCTGTCCGGGGAACGGACCGGCCCGGCCGAGATCAGGCGGCCCAGGCCGGTGTAGTCCAGAGCTGGTCGGCGACCCGCGGGGCCGCCGACCAGCAGGTTTCCGATGCTCGCGACGGTCAGGGCAGCCAGCCGGGGCGGACCAGGCCGGCCTCGTACGCGAACACCACGAGCTGTGCCCGGTCACGGGCGCCGAGCTTGACCATCGCGCGCGAGACGTGGGTCTTGGCCGTGGCCGGGCTCACCGTCAGCCGGGCGGCGATCTCGTCGTTGGACAGGCCGGTGCCGGCCAGCGTGACCACCTCCCGTTCCCGGTCGGTGAGCTCGGCCAGCTTCCGCGGCGGGGCCGGTGTGGAGGTCCGGGCCGCGAACTGCTCGATGACCCGCCGGGTGACGCTCGGCGACAGCAGGCCGTCGCCGGCCGCCACAACCCGGACGGCGTGAATGAGCTCGGCCGGCTGGGTGCTCTTCACCAGGAACCCGGCCGCGCCGGACCGCAGCGCCTCGCCAACGTATTCGTCCAGCTCGAACGTGGTGAGAACGACGATCCGGATCCCGGCCAGCGCCGGATCGGCGGCGATCTGCCGGGTCGCGGCCAGGCCGTCGACGCCCGGCATGCGGATGTCCATGAGGATCACGTCCGGGCGCAACTGCCGCGCCAGCCGGATGGCGTGCGTGCCGTCGCCTGCCTCGCCGACCACCTCGAGGTCCGGCTCGGCGTCCAGCAGCGCTCGGAAACCGGCCCGGACCAGCGCCTGGTCGTCCGCGAGGACCACCCGGATCACGGCGCGGGCTCCGGGTCGAGGGGCAGGCTGGCGCGCACCTGCCAGCCACCGTCCGGCGACGGCCCGGCCCACAGCGCGCCGCCCAGCGCGGCCGCCCGCTCGCGCATACCGGTGATCCCGTTGCCCGCCGGAGTGTCCGCCGGTTCCTGTGCCTTGCCACCGTTCTGGATTTTGATCACCAGCGCCCGTGGCCCGTACTCGACGGTGACGGTGGCGGCGGCGTCCGGCCCGGCGTGCCGGCGCACATTGGTGAGTGCCTCCTGGACGATTCGGTAGGCCGCCCGGTCGGTACCGGCGGGCAGCGGCCGGGGCTCGCCGCTGACCTCGGTCCGGACCGGCAGGCCGGCGTCGGCGGTCAGCGCCTCGAGCAGGTCCAGCCCGGGCGCAGGCGCGCGCGGGGCGCCCTGAACGGGTGAGTACAGCGTGCTGAGCACGGACTGGACCTCGCGCAGCGCCTCGGCGCTGGCCTGCTGGATCGTGTCGAGAGCGATCCTGGCCTGCTCCGGCTCGCGTCCCATCAGGTGCAGGCCGACGCCGGCCCGTACGTTGATCAGTGAAAGGTGGTGGCCGAGCACGTCGTGCAGCTCGGCCGCGATCCGCAGCCTTTCCTCGCTGGCCTGCCGGCGCTGCCGCTCCTCGTTCAGCCGCCGTCGCTCCTGCCTCGACTGCCGGATCAGCCGGGCGACGGGCGCGGTGACCTCCGCGAAGAGGCCCACGCCGGTGACGATCGCCGCCGCGACCAACGCCCGGTCCGCGGTGGGGGCGCTGACCCCGAACCACACGGCATACCCGACGGCCGCGGCCGGCCAGACCAGCAGGCGGTACCCGGCGAGGATCGCGGCCGACGCGGCGATCATCGGCGCCAGAAACGTCAGGCCGGGCGGGCCGCCCAGCAGGAGATACGCCAGGATGGCCCCGGTCACGATGAGGAAGTTCCGCCGGGGGAACAGGTGCCGGTCGGCCAGCGCCAGTCCACTCAGAACCAGCAGCACGTAACCGATGACGCCGGCCTGCCCACGGGTGGTTATCGCGGTGCCCGCGGCCTGCACCAACACGGTCAGCAGCGCCAGCCCAGGATGCGACCCCGAGCCGCGGTTGGACGAGGTCATGCCGGCACTGTAGGGGAACGGCGCCCGCCTCGGCTCTGCCTTGTGGAGGCAACCCGGCTACTCCCCCAGTGGTAGGCGGCGCCTGGTGTACGACGAGGGGAGCAGGTACATAGCCGACGCCGAAACGACGTGGCCCGACGCCGGTACCGACACGCTTTCCCGCATGACGGCAAACACGCTCCCCGCGATCCGCCCGGTCGACGCGTCCCAACGCCGCGCCGCGCGGGTGGTGGGATTCCTGTACCTGTTCCTGATGGTGACCGGCGCGTTCGCCCAGATCTACGTTCCGGGCCAGTTCCCGGGTGGCGCGGACGGGTCCAGCCTGACAGCCGACACCGTCCGGCAGATCGTCGACGACGAGCGGTTGTTGCGCCTCGGCGCCGCCGTGGACGTGCTCACCAACGCCGGCGACGTGGCGTTGGCGGCGGCGTACTACGTCCTGCTCCGGCCGGTCAGCCGGGGTCTCGCCGTGCTGGGCGCGTTCTGGCGGGTGGTCCAGGCAGCGATCGTCGCCGGGTACGCGATCACGACGATCGTCGTTCTCCAGCTCGTGAGCGGCGCGGACGAGGTGCGCGCGCTCACCGAGGACCAGGCCGCGGCGCTGGCCTGGGTCGCGACGAGCTCGCACCAGACCGGGTACAGCCTCGGGTTCGTGTTCCTCGGCCTCGGTTCGACGGTCTTCGCCTATCTCCTGTTCCGCTCCGGGTACGTACCGCGGCCGCTGGCGGCCTGGGGAATCTTCTCGTCCGCGCTGCTGACGGCGGGCAGCCTGATCACGATCGTCTTCCCCGGGGCGACCTCGGTCGTCAACCCGGCCCTGTACGCCCCCATGTTCATCTTCGAGGTGACCACCGGCCTGTGGCTGCTGATCCGAGGCATACGGTGAACCGTATTCCCGCCGATTCCGGTGCCGCTCACGGCGGCTACCAGCCCTCGCGTTCTGACGGGCCAACGGCGGCATCTCTGTTTCCCGGCAGATCTACCACGAGGCCGCGCGGCAGCGGTCCGCGCAGGCAACCGGGACCACCGTCGGGTCGGGGCGGTGCTCGACCGGTGACGAACCGGTGGCGCCGCTCACGGCACGCGGAGTACGACGTACCCGAACAGCAGTCAAACTTTTCGTGAAGCAGGGGTGCGCCCCGGGGCAAGCGGTTAGCCTCCGAACCGGACATTCGACGCGAATGCGGGGTTTCCGATCCTGATGTTAGGTGAGGCTGCAGCCAAGGATCTGCAGGTCGGACGCAGCCGGCTCACGGCACGACCGGTTCCGGGATCGCGCACCGGGAACTGGGCGTCAGCGGGGGGCCGACGGCCGAGAACGGCAGATCACCATGGATGACGGTACCCAGGGCGACCCCGGCAAGGACGAGCGCGTCCCCGCAGCCCATGACCACCCCAGGAACATCGGGACGGGCGGGCAGCCGCCGGGCCCGTCCGTCCCAGGCGCGTCCGGCCCCGCTGGGTACGGGGCCTTCCTCGAATCCTGGCGGCGGTCTTCACCCGCCCCCCGGCCGCGGAGCGGAGTCCCCTGGCGCGTCTGGGTGGTCAGCATCGCGACAGCGGGGTTCGCCGCCTCGGTGACCATGATCATCCTGGTCGCCGTCACCACGAGCGGCGGCTCGGCCATGGCGACGAACAGCCCCGCACTGATCACGTCCGCGGCGAACCGAAACCCCGACCGCGCCGCGCGGCCCGGCGCAGCGGCCGCACCGGGCACCGAAGAAACGCCGGCCGACCTCCCGAGCGCGCCGGCAGAGCCAGGACACGAGGCCTCGCCACGCTCCGGTGGTGGTTCCGACGCCGGCGCGCCACCTCGGGCGGTCGGTACACAGCCGCCGTCCGCGGTCCTCACGACCCGCGCCGGCACCGTGGCGGGCGAACCGCCGACCGCCGCGCCCGCACAGCAGGCAGCACCCGCGCAGGGATCCGGATCTGGTGCCGGTTCGACGACGAACGCGGGGTCCGGGGCAGGTTCGGGTTCCAGCTCCGGTTCGGCCGGCACCACCGCCGCCCGCACCACCGCGCCGGCGGCCTCCGCTCCCAGCGCGCCGAAGACAAACCCCTACTCCGCCGCCCAGGTGTGCGGCTCCGGCTACTCCCAGGTCGACAGCCACACCCTCACCAGCGGCTCCACGACCGCAAAGATCGTCTTGATGTACAACGGCAGCAACAACTGTGTGGTGACGCTGAAGTCCGGCGCCGGCGTGGGCACGGCCCAGTCGATGTCGGCCTGGGTACAGGCACAGAACGGCTCGTCGAAGGTGACCGACTCGGGCTCCTACGAGTACTACGCGGGTCCGGCCAAGGTGTCCGCGAAGGCGATCTGCGTGAAGTGGGGCGGCAGCCTCGGCGGCGTCTCCTGGGGCAGCGACTGGTCCCACTGCGGCTGACCCGGCTCTGTCGCGTATCGCCACCTGAGCGGCCGGCCCGCCGGGCGGCGGTGACGGCTTCGGTGACGAACGAGGCCTCGCCGTGGCGGAGCACTTCCATGTCCTCGACAAGGCGGTAACCTCGCTCGCTGTTGTCCGGCTCGCCCAAACAGGACCTGTCTCGCGCTACGACCGAATACTGGTACCGCCGACGTCACCAGGCGGGCCCACCGGCAGGCGAGCCCACCGGTGCCGGCCCGCGTTGGCAGCGCGGACACCAGTAGGTGACGCGTCCTTCCTCGGGGGCATCCGACGGCGCCTGCTCAGCCACACGGATGGCCGTGCCGCACCGACGGCACGGCCGCCGACCGCGGCCGTAGACCCACAGGTCCTCGCCCGGCCGCGCCGACCCGGTCGTGACCCGCCTGGGCCGATCCGCGTTGACCACGATCATCTGTCGGGCCCGGCTGACGAGCCTGCCGAGATCGGGAACCTCGCCGACCCGCGTCCACGGCGAGACTCCGGCGACGAAACACGCCTCGATCCGATAGACGTTTCCGAGGCCCGCGAGCACGGTCTGATCCAGCAGGACCGTGCCGATCTCTCGCTCCGGGCGGGCCAGCGCGCTGGCCAGCACCCGGTCGAGGTCCCAGTCCGGCCCGAGCACGTCAGGACCGAGATGGCCCACGACGGTCGATTCGTCAGCGGTCCGCAGGATGTCGAGAACGGGCAGCCGATAGCCGACCGCGACGTGCCGCTCGTTGCCGAGCACCACCCGGATCTGCCAGCCGGGACCGCCACGCCAGGGCTCGCCAGCGGCAAAGGTGCGCCACGCACCGTCCATCCGAAGGTGGGAATGCACCGTCGTGCCGCCGGAGCAACGCATCAGCAGGTGCTTGCCGCGAGGCACCACCTCGAGCACCGTGCTGCCGGTCAGGTTGGCCGTCGCGTACCGCGGCACTCGGAAATCGCTCACAGACAGGACCTGACCAGCCAGTACGTGGTGCAGCCGGCGGGCGGCCTGGAAGACGGTGTCTCCTTCTGGCACAGGCGTCTCCCTCGAACGAGTCCGCCTCCGATTCTTACCGGCCCGCCCTCGGATGGTGCCTCGCCGCCGTCCACGTCCACGTTCGGCCCATTTCGGGAGATGCCCCGCGGCCGGTGTTGCGGCGGTAGAGGTACTCGCGGCGCAGCTAGGCTAACCGCGTGGAACGGGACAAACGGCTACTCCACAGCTCGTCGTTCGGCGCGGCGGCGGTCGCATACGCCGAGCACCGCCCGGACTACGCGCACGCCGCGGTGCGCTGGGCGCTCGAGCCCGCGCCCGGCCCGCGAGTGCTCGACCTCGGCGCCGGAACCGGCAAGCTGACCGCCACGCTGGGCGCGGTGGGCGCCGACGTCATCGCGGTCGAGCCCGACCCGGCGATGCTGACCGAGCTGCGCCGCGGGCTGCCGGCTGTCCGTGCCCTGCCGGGCAGTGCCGAAGCGATACCGCTGCCGGACGCGTCCGTCGATGCCGTGCTGGCCGGCCACGCCCTGCACTGGTTCGACATGGCCGTCGCGGGACCGGAGATAGCCAGGGTCCTTGCGCCCGGAGGCATCCTGGCTGGCCTGTGGAACGTCGTCGACGACCGGGTCGACTGGGTTACCGGACTCGCACGGGTCGGCGGGAGCGCTGCCATTGGCCCGCGCGACCTGCTCAGCAACTGGCGCGCCGAGACGGCGGACCCGCACCTTCCCGACAATGGCCTGGTCGCCCGGTTCGGCTCGCCGGAGCAGGCCGAGTTCTCGCACGGGCAGCGCCGCACCGCCGACTCCCTCGTCGCGAAAATCGCGACGCACGCGGGGATGCTGGTCATGCCAGAACAGGAACAAGACGCCACGCTCGGCCGGATCCGCGCTTTCCTCGCGAGCAGGCCGGAGACCGCCGGTGGCGAGTTCATCCTCCCGATGCTGACCGGCGTGCTGCGCGTCCGGCGGCTGTGAAGCCATCGACCGCCCAATACTCGTGTGAGCGAGTCGCGATTCGTCGACCGGCGCCCGCGGGCCACCACGCCGCCATGCCCTGGTCGGGGTAGGCCCGACCAGAGAAGTGACCTCATCAGGGCGAACGTCATCTCGTCCAGGTCGCTGGCCCGCTCGGGCGGCTATAGGAGGCGGGCCTCAGGATCGGCCATCATCGTCGTGGTCGTGCCCGTCCCACTCCTCGTTGCGCTGGTCGACGCGTTCCCGCCAAGCCGCGGCGTCCGCCGCGCTCGCATACGGGCCTAGACGACGGTGACCAGGGACGTCCGGAGGATTCTCCGGACGCTGGTGCTCCATGCACCACCACCATCCAGTGGGGTTCCACGCCCGCCCATCGGGAGCGTCCGACCCTGCCCGCCCACCCAGTCCGACGGCCGCGGCAGCGCGGCGCAGTAGGTTCGCCATGATCAGATCCCTACCCCGATAAAACCATGATCGATCTTTCATGGCCGCCGGGGCAGGCACTGGCGACGGTTCGCGTCGACAACCGGTATTCACGCAGCGTCTCGGGACCTCGTCCATGTGCCACTGTGGTTGTCCGAGGTCGCCGCGAGCCTGTCCAACGGCGATCCGGGCGGCGCCTCACACGCATCCACGGAGAGTGTTCAGATACACACGGCTGAAATGGCCGTAGAAGGACGACCGCGGCGGGGTGGGGTGAACCTTCAGTCCCACGCGGCCGGCGGCGGGGTGGTTGTCCTCCGAGGCACCGACCCAAGCGCGGATCGTGTCAGATCAGCCTGTCTATGGGCTTGCCCATCTGCCACGGACCGACAAGGCCGAGGTGAACTGTGTCGGACTGGCCTGTCCATGGACGTGCCCATCTGCCACGGTTCGAGCTCGGAAGCCGCCGCCGCCAGCGACACTGGCGCTCCCCCGGTGACGCAGAACCTCGCCATCGCCGCGGTCTTCATCACCGGCCTGGCGATCTGGGACCTGGTCGCCGCCCTGCCCCTGCCACTCGACGTCGCCAGCCGCGAGGGCTCCACGTCCTTCGGCAGGGGCAGGACGCTGAGCACCAGCGTTCCCAGCAGGGTGAAGGCGCTGAAGCTGAGAGCGAGCCCGGCGACCACAAGGTAGGGCCGACGGCTCGCGCGCCGAGCCGCACCATCCTGCTCACCCTGTGTGGTCACGGTTTGCCCGGGTCGCCTCCCCTGGACGCCGCCGGCGAGGAAGACCACCGGCAGGACAGGCAGCACGCAGGGCGAGATACCGGTGATGATCCCGCCGACGATCCCGATCAGAACGAGCGTGATCAGTGCAGACCTCCCACACGATGGCCGACCCGCGATCATCCGCGGCGACGCCCTCGCTGCCCCGCGCAGGCTAGATCCCGACCCTGAGCGCCACATTAAGTCTTCGGCCGGGGTGGACCAGCCGGGTGGGTGGACCAGCCGAACGATCACGAACGAGGCCAACCCGCGGAGCGGCTCTTGACCATGACCCTCTATCGCACTAGTGTCACAAAATCTTGTCGCCACGATCAAGCTTGGTGACGCGTCGTCATCACGCCAGCTCGTCGGCGCCAGCCCAAGACGAAGGAGTGAGCGTGCGATTACGAGGGCGATTAGGGATGCTCGTGGTCATCCCCGCGGTGGCACTGCTGGGTCTTACGGCTTGCGGCGGCGGCAGTGGCGGCGGCAGTGCCGGTAGCGGCGACGACGAGGCGGCCGCGGAGGCGCGATCCCTGCGGGGCGTGACAGTCAGCGGCCCGATCACCACCGGAGACCGGCCGAACGCCTTCGCCGAACCCGCGTTCGATCTTCACGAGTACGGCTACACCTCGCAGGAGTTTCTGTTCGGCGGGCAGGCGAGGGCCTACGCCCCCGCCCCTGGCACCAAGCTCGGCGCCGACGGTCGCTGGGCGTTGAAAGCCGACCGCACCGAACCGTTCAAAAGCCGGCTCCTCGTCATGCGGCCGTCGGATCCGGCGAAGTTCAGTGGAAACGTGTGGCTAACCTGGGTAAACGTGACCGCCGGCTTCGAGATCGGCGACATCACCCGGCAGGGCCTGCGCGACGGCGACGCCATCGTCTACGTCTCGGCGCAGAAGATCGGGCTGGACGGGGTGCCCGGCGGCGAGCGCAACGGCCTACGGGCCTGGGATCCCGAACGATACGGAACGCTGACCCACCCCGGCGACGCGTTCTCCTTCGACATCTTCACCAAGGCCGCGCTCCTGGTCGGCCGCGACCGCGGCAAACTGCCGGTGGACCCGATGAGCGGATTGGACGTACGCCGCGTGCTCGGCACCGGGGCGTCCCAGTCCGCCATCCGCCTGACGGCCTACCTGAACGGGGTCCAGCCCCTGGCCAAGGCGCTGGACGGCGCGCTTCCCATCGCGAGCTTTGGGCACGCGGCAAGCTTCGACACCCCGACCGGCCAGACCGAGGACATCGATGCCATCTTCCGGCGGCCGCCCGTACGCATCCGCGACGACCTCGACATTCCGGTGATCCTGGTGAGCACCGAGACCGAAGCCGAGTCGCTGTACCCGGCCCGCCAGCCCGACTCGGACACGTTCCGGACCTGGGAGATCGCGGGCGCGGCGCACGCCGGCGCGGGGAAGGACAGCATCGGCGACGTCGTCGCCACCCTCACCCGAGACGGTTTGACGTTGCCGACCGGCGCGTCCGGTTCCAGCTCCGGCGCGGTCGCGACGCCGACCCAGCCGAACTCGGTTGACTGGCTTCCGGTGATGTCCGCGGCCCGGCGCGGCCTCGTCGCCTGGTCCCGTGATGGCAAGGCGCCGCCGAAGCTGCCGGTCATCACCATCAAGGGTGATCCGCCACGGGTCCAGCGCGACGAGCACGGCAACGCGCTCGGCGGGATCCGGATGCCCGAGCTTGAGGTGCCGGTCGCCACCTACAGCGGCACCGTCGAGGGCGCCGACCGAATGGCCTCGCTGTTCGGTTCGATGAAACCGTTCCTCCCCGAGCAGGTCCACACCCTCTACCCAAGCCGACAGGACTACCTGACCGCCTACGACGGCGCCGTCGACCGCGCCGTCAGAGCTGGCTACTTCCTCGACCGCGACGCCGAGCCCATCAAGGCCGCGGCTGCGACGGCGGCTGACCAGCTCTTTCCTCGATAGAACTCTTCCCTCGGCAAAGGCCCCGACCGCCCCGCGCCGCTCGTCCACACGCCTGCTCGACCACTCGCGGTATCCAGAGGCCCGGGAGAATCCCCCATGCCTCTGGATACCGCGCCGCTCGAATGCTGTTCCGGCCTGAGTGCTGTGCCCCGCCCGAAGGCTCTGCCGCCGCGGCCGTCAGCCTGGTCCGGCGGCCAGCGCGGCGCTCGCGCGAACCGCCGTCGCGACGACGTCGTCGAAGCAGCTCACCAGGCTCGGCCGGCCTTCCACGAGATAGAGGTGCGCCGCCGTCGTGAACCATCCGCACGCCATGGCCGCGACGATGTGCACCTCGGACGACGACCATGTGGCGTCAGGCCGCTCCAGCAGCGCGGCCACCGCGCGGAGCATGAACACTCGTCCGCCCAGCGAGAGCTGCTCCCCCGCGAGCTCCGGCTCGGTGGTGAGCACCGTCCGGATATGCGCGAGGAGGCGGCGGTCATAGCCCTCATCGCACAGCTCACGAAACACCACGTGCAGGCTCACCAGCGGCGGCTCGGACACGGGCCGCCGCACCAGGCGCCGTAGCGCCACCTCCCGGCGGACCACCAGATGGTCGAAGAGGATCGCTTCCTTGGTCGGGAAGTGGTGAAAGACGGTCCGACGGCCGACCTGGGCGGCCGCGGCGATCTGGTCGATCGTCGTCTCCGCGTAGCCCTGCCGCTGGAACAGATCGAGCGCGGCGTCCGCGATGCGGCGCCGCTTCGCCTCCGGGTTCCGTTCCCGGACCGCCTTCTCCGACACGCGGCGGCATGTTACCCGCGCCCAGCGCCCGGCCGCCCTTCTCCGCCCCGGACCGCTGGTCGTCTACTCCGCGTGAGGTGCCAGAAGGATCAAGCGTCTCGGGCCGGACAACATCGACCTGGAGATCCTCGGGGTCGTCGAGGCCCCCGGGGTGACCACCTGCGCTACCGCGTCGTCAGGTAACCGATGCGCCGCCTACTCGGCATCCAGGGCGGGGTTCCCTCCCTTGCCGGCGGATCCGCGGGTCGGGTTGGTGTCGATGCCGCGTTCGAGTACTTCGAGGCCTTCGGAGATCGCGCTCGCCAGATCGCCGCCGTTGAGGAACCAGTTCGTCTGGGCCGCCTGAATGATTCCTCCCACAGCCCCGGCGAGCAGTGTGGGCAACAGGGCGTCGGCAGGCATATCCAGGCGGGAACGCAGGAAATCGGCGATCACCCTGTGCGTGTTGAGCTGAATTCCACCGAGCACTCCCCGCAACAGCATGGGAGTGGCCGCGATGACCGCTATCCAACGCCGAAGCAGTTCCCCGTCCTCCGCGGTGAACTCTTCCTCGAGTACCAGACGCAGCGAGTGCAGCGGCGGTTCATCGGTGGAACGAGCCGCCAGGGTGGCCCGGAGCTTCTTGCTCCGCCGCTCGATCCTCAACTGCAGGACGTCTTCCTTCGAGGGGAAGTAGCGATAGAAGGTACGGACGGAGATCTGTGCCTCGGCGGCGATCTCTTCGACCGTGGTCTCGATGAACCCTCGCTGCTCGAAGAGCCTGAGCGCGACACCCTCCAGCTCGGAGATCATCATCTCGGAGCGCTTCTCGCTCAGTCGCAGCGCAAGTGATTCGGATGCCACCTCCGACCTCCCGTCCGGTGCTCGGCTCGTTCCTGGCAGCCAGTGAAGGCGCACAGTCAGTCTACGTCAGCCGATTCTGTCCGCCGGCCATTCGCCTCACCGGAGAGCCCCTCTCGTGAGCGTCCGGCGGCCGTGGCGGAAGCTCCAAGGGCAGGTCGGCTGATCGGCGCGCTGAGCCCGAATGCGTCGGGCGCATCCGGGCTCAGCGCGTGAATACTTTTAATTTCCGATCTGCGAGCGTACGGCGGCGTTCTCGAGCTCTACCGCGTCAGCGGGGCGTAGGAAGCCACGAACGACGCCGGCCGCCACCGCCTTGCTCCATTGCACGACGAACTGTCCATGGTTCTTGTAAAGGCCGGCGAGCGTGCCGGCGCTGAAGGGCACGGTAGTTCCGAAGAGGCTACAGAAGGCCGGCGTGTTCCCCACGCCGCCGAGCGTCGCGACCGGGGCGTCGACCTGCGGTGACCGGACGCCACCGAGGGCGTTGCCGTTGGCGTCCTTGGCGAACACCACCGGTGACGTACCCGTCGTCTGCAACGGCTGCCCGCGCGGGGGATCCACGCGGTTCACGACCCACTGGTTCAACCAGTAGACAGCCGCGTCGAGCACCCAGTGCGCGCCACCAGTGTTGATCGGGAGCATGCACGCACCGGCCGAGGTGTTGGTCGGCGGGTTCTGCATGGCGGCCAGGTTCAACACCGCGCCCTGCCCGTCGCCGACGTCCGCCGGCCCGGTCTGCAACCCGTAGTCGTCGAAGTGCGCCGTCCCCGCGACCTCCCACGCGCGGAATCGCTTGGTGTCCGGCTGGCGCGCGGCGAGGTTGCTGTTGAAGACGTCCGTCTCGGTCTGGAAGACGAAGACGGGGACGTTGAGATCGTCGCGGATCAGGGCCGGTGACGGCGCCGGCACGGTGGGGGCTGTCGCGGGCGGTGCCGCCTGCGCCAGGGCCGCGCCGCTGGCATTGCGGCTGTGCACGAGGAACCCGTCATAGACGCGCGCGAGCGGGTGCACCGCGTCGATGTAGGTGACGAGGCGGGCTGCCGACTGCGACTCTCCGGCCGCGATCAGCTTGCGTGGTTTCAGGCCACCCAGCATCAGCGCGGAGTCGCCGCGCAGCGCCTGTCCCGCCTGCGAATAGATGTCGTACGAGTAGCTGTCACCCGGATGGGACAACGGCGCGTACCGCACCGGATCTCCCGGGAGCAGCGCCGGGTTGTTGCCCTTCGCCGTCTGGACGCCGGTCCACTGCGCCGAGACACCGACCCAGGCGAAGCCCTCCCGGACGAGCTCGTTGTGGGTCAACGTCCAGTCCGGCCCGGCGTCGACCCCGCCACTCACGTTGAGCCACTCGACGACAACCGTCCCGTTGAACTTCCTCGGGTCGACGGGGCGCCGGACCACCGCCCGGGTCGTGTAGGGCGCGGTGCCGTTCGGTGACACGGCCCACTTGCCGTCGCTCGTCAGGGGGCTGCCAGACGTGTAGCTGGTCGCGGTGCCCGACAGGAAGAACTCCGACTCCTTGTAGCCGATTTTGGCCAGGTCGAAGTTGGTGGAGAACACGAATTCCGCCGGAGTGCCGCCCGCTACCGGCCCGGTCACGGCCGGCCCCGGCCCGGAGGCTGATGCCGACCCTGCGCCCAGGAGCACGACCGGTAACGCGGCGAGCGTCACCGCCAACGAAGCGAACAGCCCAGATAAAACGGTTCTACGACGTTTCCTCATCCGATCGCTCCCACTAGTCATCGCCCCATCACTGGATTTCCGAGAGAAGCGACGACCAACGCGGGATGGCCAGGGCTGCCGTTGCCACTCGCGGACGAAACGTGGATGAAACGGAACCGTAAAGGGTTATCTGGCCACCGTCAAGGACTGACAGAGGTGACACATCGTGCCATGCATGGCTGGACGTGCCCCCGGACACGGAGCGGGGTCAGCAAGGCCCGCGCCTCCCGGATTGGCGCAGATCGTGGTGCCTCGGACACGGTGGGTGCAGCCACTCGCTGTCGATTGAGGACCACCTCGGCCAGCGGGCCGGAGTCGGGTTGTTCGCGTACCGGGTGTGGACGTGGCGGGCGCCGGGGAGCCACGCGTCGAGGACACGTGGGCGGCCGCGGCCCGGTCGGTGGTCGCCTCTGCCGCGCGGCGGGCGGGGACGGCGGGCGGGGGCGGCGGCGGGGGTGCCGTCCGCGCCCGCCGAGTTCGGTGACGCCCTCGCCGCGAGGCTCGGCCGAGGGGCATTGACTCGCCCGATCTTCCGGCTCATTCTGAACAGATGTTCAGAACGGATGTTCAGGACGCGGGAAAAGAGATCGAGCCGTTCGACGTAGCTGTGATCGGCGGTGGGCCGGCGGGCATGGCGACGGCACTCCGGCTGCAGGCCGCCGGACTTTCGACGGTGGTGCTCGAGGCGCACGGCCATGTCGGCGGGTGCGCGGGCTACTACCGCAAGCGGGGCTTCTCCTTCGACGTGGGTGCCACCACGCTCGTCGACTTCGCTCCTGGCGGAGTCGGCTTCGAGCTGCTGGAGAGCGTGGGAATGAGCCCGTTGGACGCCCGGGAACTGCCGGGCTACGTCGCCCACCTGCCCGATCGCGAGGTCGTGCTGTACCGCGACCCCACGCTGTGGCGCGCGGAGCGGCTGCGCAACCTCGGTGACACCGACCGGCATCGGCGGTTCTGGTCCCTGCTCGACCGGTTGGCGGAGACGTTCTGGCGGGCGAGCCGGGCGGGGGTACGCCTCCCGATACGCGGGCCGGCCGACGCGCTGCACGACCTGCGAGCCGTCGGGGTGACCGGCGTGCCGCTAGCCCGTTACTCGACCTGGACGCTCGGCGACGCCCTGCGCCGCCACCGCCTGCGCGACGACGCCGCTCTCGTCGGGCTCCTGGGAATGCTGGTTGAGGACACCGTGCACGCGGCCGTCGACGACGCGCCGCTGATCAACGCGGCGCTCGGTGTGACGATCCGTGGCGCCGGCCTGAGCCGGCACGCCGGGGGCATGCGCGGCTTCTGGCGCGCGCTCGTGGCGCACTACCGGGGGCTGGGAGGCCAGCTTCGCACGGGCGGCGCGGTCTGGCGGGTAGACGGCGAGACCGGCGCCTACCGGGTGGCGACCCGCCGGGGCGCGGTCCACGCCCGCCGGATCGTGTGCGCGGTACCCGCCGCCACCACGGCCGCGATCTGCGCCGGCCTCCCGGTGGCCGGCAGGCTGCGGGCTTACCTGGAACGCGACGCGGACGCGCTCGGGGGCGCGTGCGTGGTGTTCCTGGGCGTACCCGACGGTGAGACGGCGGGACAGGAACTCACGCACCATCAATTCCTGCACTCGTACGACCAGCCGCTGGGCGATGGAAACAACATGTTCCTCTCCGTCTCCGAACCCGGGGACACCCTCAGCGCGCCGCCGGGGCACCGCGCGGTCATGATCTCCACGCATACCGAGCTGGCCGGCTGGGCCGGGCTCGACAACGCCGCGTACGAGCAGCGGAAGAAATGGATCGGCGAGCTGCTCGTCACCTGTGCCCGGCGCGCCTACCCGTCGCTCGGGGAGCGGGCCGTGATCGCTCAGACGGGCACGCCTCGCAGCTACGAACGGTTCGGGTTCCGCCCGGCGGGCGCCGTCGGGGGTGTCCGCCAGAGCCCGCGCAACACCAATCAGCACGCCGTCCCGCACGACCTCGGCGGCCGCGGCCTCTGGCTGGTCGGCGACTCGACCTGGCCGGGCCTGGGCACGGTGGCCTGCGTGCTGGGCAGCCGCATCGTTGCGGAGGGGATGCTGCGCGAGCGGGGATTCGGCCGATGACCTCGACCGGCCTGCCCAACCCATCCGGGCAGTCCGATCCATCTGGGCAGCCCGGTCCGCCCGGCCTTCCCGAACCGCCCGGCCTTCCCGAACCGCCCACCCTGGCGGACCTCGGCGCGGATCTGCTCGTCACCACCCGCCGGCAGCGGTGGACCGCGCTCGCCCGTCCGTTCGCCGGCGTGCTGTGCTTCACGGCCGCGGCGTGGGCGGGCTGGTGGTGGCTCACGCCGGTGATCGTCTTCGGGATCTTCGTCGCGGTCGTCACGGTCACCCACGACGTGGTACACGGCACGCTCGGCCTTTCTCGGCCCGCCACCGGCTGGGCGCTGTTCGCCATGGGGCTGGTGCTTCTCGAGAGCGGGCACGCCTACCGCGCCACACACACCCGCCATCACCGCCTCTTCCCGCACCACGACGATCCCGAGGGATATCCGGCCGAGCTGTCGCTGCTCGGCGCGGCGTTCTACGGCCCGGTCTTCCTGCCGCGTCTGTGGTGGTGGTCCTACCGCCAGGGACGCGACCGCGGCTGGCTGCTGGTCGAGGCGGCGGCGCCGGCCGCCGCGCTCACGGCGGGCGCGCTGGCCTGGCCGCATACCCAGGGCGTGCTGGTCTACGCGGTGATGGTGATCGCCGGGAGCTGGGTGTACCCCCTCCTGACGGTGTACCTGCCGCACCACGGCTACGGCGACACGCCCCTGACGCAGACCCGGACCCTGCGGGGGAGGATCATTCCGGCCGTGTTCCTCGAGCTCACCTACCATCTCGAGCACCATCTGTACCCGCAGGTGCCCAGCCACCATCTCGCCGCGCTAGCCCGGCGGCTCGACGGCTACCTCGCCGCGCACGGCGTACGGCCGGTGCGGGTTGTCTGACACCCGCGGGCGCATTCTCGACGCCACCCTGACCTGCCTCGTGCGCCACGGTTACGGCGGCACGACCGCGCGGGCGATCGCGCAGGTCGGCGGATTCGCGCCCGGCGTGATCTACTACCACTTCACCGACCTGGACGACGCCCTCGTCGCGGCCCTCGCCCGCACCTGCGAGTCGCGCGTCCAGCGGTACCGGGACCAGCTGTCCGGCATAGACCGGGCCGGGCAGGCCGTGGAGGTGCTCCGCGGGCTCTACCTCGAGGACACCGAGGTCGGACACATCGCCGCCGTCCAGGAGATCTACGCCGGCGCGCGGCCGGGATCGCGGCTGGCCGCCGCCCTGGCGCTGGAAACCCGGCGGTGGGAGGAACTGGCCGTCGAACTGCTCACCACGCTGCTGAACGGCAAGCCGTTCGCCACGGTCGTACGCATGCCCGTGCTCGCGAACGCGGCCGTCGCGTTCTATCTCGGCGCGGAGACGCTCGCCCACCTCGACAACGACTCCTCGCGGATGACCGAGTTCTTCGACCAGGCCGCCAGGCTCGCCGTCTATTTCGACAGGATTCCCCGGCTACGAAAGCGCGGCCACCAGCCTTCCTGACGCCGCCGGAGTGGCCGCGCGGACCTCAGGTCAGGTGAACCGGTCGGCGATGTCGCGCAGTCTGCGGGCCGCGGCGAGGGCGGCCTGGATGTGGTCGGGGCCGAGCAGGGCCGCCGTCCCCTCGATCGTGGCGGCGTAGCGCAGATGCCGGTCTCGGGCATGGTCCCGGCACGGCAGGCAGGTGACGCGTTCGGGATGAGGGGACGTGGAGGCGTACGGCACCTGCGCGCCGCATCCCGTCCGCACCGTGCGCGGGGTGTCGCCGACGAGCCCGAACACGGATGCCGTCACCGCGCGTGTGTCGGCGCTGGTGTTCGGCACGGTCCACTCGACATGCACATGCGGGTCGTCCACGCTCCTCCTTCGAACCCGCTGTCTCGCCCCGGGCCCGCCGGCTCCGGTGGGGGCTCCGGTGGGATGGAGAAGGGTTCGGTGACAGCATGCGCCGCTCCGCGAGATGGCGACCCGCGCAAGGCCGCCCGCGCAATCCTGGAGGCGCTGGACAGCCCCGAGCCGCCGTTGCGGCTGGCACTGGGCGGCGACGCCGTCGACAGCATCGCCACCCACCATGCGGCTGTCAGCATCCATGTTCCATGCCAGGTAAAAGCAGTGGTCCGCGAGTTGTGGCGGCGGCCACATCGGGTGTCTCGCCAGACGGGCGCTGCTACGCTGCCAGGTGCCGCCCATTACGGCGGTGCCGCCGGGATGTTTCCGAACGGTTTCCGGACCGATCTGGCTACGAGGCCAGCCGGGCCGACGTTCGCGGGTGGCACGCCGTGGCCGCCGTGACGCATCCGGGACTCGTCACCCCGCCGGCTGAGCGCCCGACGCGCCTTGGCCGCGAGGTATGCCCTGATGAACGCGTCAGCCGGTCCAAGCACGCTCGAAAACACCCCATTCTCGTCACGATCCGCGACGGCCACGGCCGTGGGCGCCGCCCCCGCCCCCGTCACGGCGGTCCCGGTCGGCCCCGACTTCGGCCCACCGCCCGTCCCGACGACTCCGCCGCCAGTAGCGCGCACCGCCGCCCCCTCCAACACGGCGGCCCCGGGCATTCTGACGCCGGAGGCGCCGCGCGCGGTGAGGCGGCAGGCCGAGGTGCCGGCGGCCGCGTCACTCCCCGCCCGCCAGGTCCTCGAGCCCACCGCGGCCACGCCCGACAACGGCGGCGGCGGCGCCGCCGATGCCGGTGCCGCCGATGCCGGTGCCGCCGATGCCGGTGGCGCATCGGCCTACCGCTGGCTGCTCGGCCTGCCGGGCGCCAAGCCGATGATGGCCGCGGGGCTGCTGGCCCGGCTGCCCGTCGCCATGATCGGCATCGGCGGCATGCTCCTGGTCGCCGCGACCACCGGCTCCTACGGCCTGGCCGGCGCGACGACGGCCGCCATCGCGCTCGCCGGAGCCGCCGCCGGGCCGCTGATCGGCCGCCGCATCGACGTCTCGGGCCCGCGCATGGTGCTGCCGGTGCTCGCCGGCGCACACGTCGTCGCCGGCATCGCCTTCCTCGTCGCCGCGCTCACCCACGCGCCGGCGTCGCTGCTGCTGGTCGCCGCGGCCGCCACCGGCGCGACCCTTCCCCAGGTCGGCCCGGTGGCCCGGCAGCGCTGGGCGAACCGGCTCGGCGACGACCGCCGTCTCGACGCCGCCTATGCGCTGGAGTCCGCGCTCGACGAGGTCTCCTTCGTCACCGGGCCGGCCGCGGCCAGCGTGCTCGCCGGTCTCACGCCGTCGGCCGGCGTGGCGGCCGCACTGCTGTTCGCCGCTGTCGGCACCGCCGCCTTCGCAGCCCTGCCCGCCGTCGCCGCTCCCGCTCCCCCGGTTGCCCCCTCGGTCCACCGACGGGGAGCCGACGCTCGGCGAGGGCCTGGAAGCGGGCCCGGCGAAGCGCCGGCGACCCGCGTCACTCCGACGCGCCGGCGTCCCCGGCGGGAGCCGTCCGTGCTGCGCACCCGAGGCGTGACACCCGTATTGGTGTCGGCCTGCGCCCTCGGGATGTTCTTCGGGACGATGGACGTCGGGCTGATCGCCTACGCCAGGGCGAACGGCTGGGGCGGCGCGGCCGGACTGCTGCCGAGCCTGCTGACGGCGACCAGCCTGGGCGCCGGGGTCACCTACGGCATGATCCGCTGGCGGGCGGGCCTGGTGCGCAGGTATGCCATCACCGCCGCCCTGTTGGCGGCAGCCACCGCCCTGGTTCCGCTCGCCGGCTGGGCGGCCGGCATCGGTGCCGTCGCCGTCGCGGTCGCCCTCGCCGGCCTGCCGCTCGCCCCGATGATCATTACCAGCACCACGATCGTCGGCGAGCTGGTTCCCGCCCATCGCCGCACCGAGGGGTTCAGCTGGATCGTGATCGCCAACGGGGTCGGCGTCGCCGCCGGCGCCCCGTTGGCCGGCGCGGTCGTCGACCAGCGGGGCGTCGACTTGGCACTCCTGGCACTCGCGGCCTGCGGTTTCGCCGTCGCCGCGACGGCACTGCTCGCCGCCCGCCGCCTACACACCGGTCGCAGGGGCCGTGGCGGGATGAATCCAGCGGCACGCCAACGGACAGAAGCAAGTATTCACTAAGTTCTTGTCTCGGTCCGTCGACTCGCCTAGCGTGTCCCGTGCCTCGGCGGGAGGCGGCCGGTCGGCGTCGGGCCTGAAGGCGGACGCCTCTCAGCTGGAGGAGACGAGCATGATCGAGGACAAGGTCGTGACGGCGTTACAGCACCACTGGGAGGACGGCTTCAATCAGTACGACCTCGACCTCGTGATGGGCCCCGTCGACAAGGACGTGGTGTTCAGCTCGCCGTTCGTGCCGCGGCTGACCGGGGACCCCGAGAAGGTGACGATCGACGGGTACGACGCCTTCCGCGAGTACATCGGCGACTCGATGCGCCGCGTCCCCGGCATCCGATACTCCATCGACTCGTCCTTCGTGAGCACCCAGACGGTCGTGTTCGTCTACACCTGCAGCTTTTCCGACGGCCAGTCCAAGACCGGCGCGGACTCCATCCGCCTCAACAAGGCCGGCAAGATCGTCGAATGGCGCTGCCACTACTCCTTCAACCCCGAGGCCATCGACAGCCTGATCCAGGACTGAGCTCTTCCCCACGGGTCACGCCACGGGCAGTCGCCGACGCGCTCCCGACGCCAGTTCGCATCCACCGCCAGCGTTCATCGGTACCCAGCCAGCAAGGCTCAGCCCGTGATCACCAGACGGGTATGCCAACGGGCGCCACGCGCCCCCTCTCGCCTTCTTTGTCCATACCTGGTCCGCGATCAATCCGACCCGCCGGCCTCCGGGCGGGCCAAAGATCGTCGGCCGGGCATGCGGACCCGCCCACCGCCCGGGCCCAGTAAGATCCGCACTGGGCCGAGCGGGCTGATATCTCGCCGCGGCGGCGCGGCATTTCCGCCGGCGGGCGGGACCAGGGCGAGCGGCGAGGCTACTGCTTGGGGTGGTCGGGAGCGGTGCCGGCGGCGGGGACCTCGCCGCACTGGACGACGACGAAGCCGCCAGGACCGCTGTACTCGATCTGGGCGAGTTCGCCGGAGGAACGGCCGATCAGGTTACCGAACTTGAAGGTCGAGACGAGCCGGGTGCTCACGCCCGCCGTCCAGGCGACCGCCGCGTCCCGGTCGACACATACCGGCTCATCCGTGGGCAGCACGAGGGGGCTGCCCAGACACAGGACGGCAACGGCGCCGGTGCCGGAGATCTCCGTGTTGAACATGCCGCCGGCGATCATCGCGCCAAACCCGCCCGACGTCTTCGTAATCTTGTACTGCAGCCCGGATTCCAGCGCGAGCAGACTGCGGCCGTTGACGGTGAGCCGGTCGTCGTCCAGGTTGAAGACCGAGATGTGGCTGCCGGACTCGGCGAACCACACGGTGCCGCGACCCTTCGCCCGCATGAGGTCCTGGCCCTCGCCGGTGACCGCGCGGCGGAGGTGCCCGCCGAGGCCGTGCCCCTTGTAAGCGAAGTCGACCCGCCCCCGGTAGGCCACCATCGCCCCCTGCTTCGCGTACACCTCGCCGCCGTCGAGGTGGACCCGCAGCATCCGTTCACCCTCCTCGAGGGCGAACGGCGGGCCGCCGGCATGGCCAGCGGCGTGTTGTGCCAATGGTTGACTTCCATGCCCGACCTGGCCCGGCCCCGGGCCCACGGGCGGGTGGCCGGGCTCGGGGCGATAACCGCCAGGGCCGTAACCCCGCTCGCCGCCCTGCCACGCCATCTCGGTCCCCTTCCGATGAACTACCAGCGCGACAGTCTATCGATTGACGAAACCAACGTCTGACGAAACCAACGTCGCTCTACCTGCCACATATTGGCCTGACCTCGGCCGACGCACGCCCCGACTTCAATTTCCGCCATGCGCGAAAACGACACCGTGGCATCGCCTCGGTTTCTCCGGGACCAGTGCCGCCTCCGTCGGCGTTCACCCACCAGCACTCGCCTCACCGACCACCCGCCCACGCGACTCGGCCCGCGCGACTCGGCCGCCGCGCGACTCGGCAACACTGACATAACTTCCTGTCTTGACAAGATTTGTTGTCAGTGCCAGCATGGGATCCATGCTCGACGTGGCAGTGATCGAGGACCCGGGTGCGGCCGAGGTGTCGCTGGACCCGATGCGCGCGCGGCTGCTGGCCGCGCTGGCGGAGCCGGGGTCGGCGACGACGCTGGCGGCACGGACGGGGCTGACCAGGCAGAAGGTGAACTACCACCTGCGCACGCTGGAGCAGCACGGCCTGGTCGAGCTCGTCGAGGAGCGGCGCAAGGGCAACTGCACGGAGCGGGTGATGCGCGCGACCGCGAGCTCCTACGTCATCTCCCCGGCCGCGCTGGCGGCCGTCGCACCCGACCCGGACCGGGCCCGCGACGAGGGGTCCGCGCGCTGGATGCTGGCCCTCGCCGCCCGGCTGATCCACGAGGTCGGCGAACTGGTCGCCGGCGCCACGGCGGCCCGCAGGCGGCTGGCGACGTTCGCCGTCGACAGCGAGGTCCGCTTCGCCACGGCGGCCGACCGCGCCGCGTTCGCCGGCGAGCTGTCCGACGCGGTCACCGCCCTGGTCACGAAGTACCACGACGAGAAGGCGCCAGCGGGCCGCAAGCACCGGCTGGTGATCGCCCTGCACCCGAGCCTCAAGGCTCCCGTTCCGGGGCCCGAGACAGTCCCAGGCCCGAACCAGGCCGGGCCCGACTCCAACGAGGAGAGCTGAAATGTCGACCGAGCAGCCGTCTCGCCGTGAGTTCGCCATCGAGCGCGAGCTCGAGCTCGAGACCACGCCCGAGGACTACTGGGACGCCGTCACCAACGGCAACGCCGCCTGGCTGTGGCCGATCCAGCCGCCCGAGCCGCGGGTTGGCGGCGCGGTCGACGGTCTCGGCACGGTGGAGGCCTGGGAGCCGCCCCATCATCTGGTCCTGCGCCACGAAGGCCCGGAGGGCTGGTTCAACCAGCTCGAGCACATTGTCGAGGCGCGGGACGGCGGCACGACCTGGGTCCGCTACGTGCACAGCGGTGTGTTCGTCGACGACTGGGACAACCAGTACGACGGCGCGGACAAGCACACCGACTTCTACCTGCACACCCTCGGCCAGTACCTGCGCTACTTCACCCGCCGCCCGGCCCGCTACGCGAGCGCCGACGGACCGGCGGCGTCGGCTACGCCGGACGGTGTCGAAACGCTGCGCCGTGCCGCCGGCCTCACGGACGCGCGGGTGGGCGACCGGGTCCAGGTGACCATCCCGGGCCTGGCCAAGCTGGATGCGGTCGTCGACTACCTGAGCCCGCACTTCCTGGGCCTGCGCACCGGGGACGCGATGTACCGCGTCTTCGGCCGGGGTGCCTTCGGCGCCCCGACTTCTGTCGCCGCCCACCTCTTCTCCCCCGACGCCGACGAACCGGCCACCGAGAAGGCCCTGCGCGCCTGGCTCGACGAGATCTACGCCTGAGCCGGGAACGGAGCCGAGCCCGGCCGCATGCCACATGCCACGACGCTGGCAGGCGGCCCGCGGCCGGGCTCCCCGTCGTCGCCCCGGCTCGGACGACCGGCCATCCCATGAGGCCAGATGCCGCCGACGGCTACCGCACGGCGTCGTCGGCGTCGAGCGCGGCGAGGCCGGCGTCGCCCACCCGCTGGGAGGGTGCGTGAACGTCGACCGGATGGATCCCAGCCCGCGCCTCGTTCACGTCCACCGCCGCGGCCAACGCGGCGGGCGCGGCGTCCCCGGCCTCCGTGTCGCCCCCGGCCCCGACGTCGCCCCCGGCCTCGATGTCACCCCCGGCCGGGGCGAGCCGCCGCGGGCGCAGCAGCACGGCGGCCAGCACGATGCCGGCGGCGACGCATCCGCAGGCCACGAGCAGGCCGAGCCGGTTCCCACCGACCAGCGCCTCGGCCGCGCTGTGGCCGGTCTTCGCCAGCTCCTCCGAGCGTCCGGCGGCGACCGTGCCGAAGACCGCGAGGCCGATCGCCGCCGAGATCTGCATGGACACATTGACGATGCCGGACGCGAGGCCCGCGTCGCTCGGCGGTACGTCCGCCAGGGCGAGCGTCGTCAGTGGGACGAACGCGCCGCCGCCGCCGAGGCCGATGAGCACGGTGACAAGCAGCATGCGCGGCGCGTAGGCCGTCCCGATCCCTGCGCCTACGAACAGGAGCAGTCCCACCAGCATGATGACCATGCCGCCGATCAGCACCCGGTGGGGCCCGAACCGGGCCGTCAGCCACGTCGCGAACCCGAGTGACATGACCGCGACGACGGCCGTCTGCGGCAGGAACGCCGCGCCAGTGGCGATCGCTTCGAAGCCGAGCACCTGCTGCAGGTAGAGCGTTCCGAAGAAGAAGTAGCCGTACATGCCGGCCGCCATCACCGCGCGCACCGCGCTGCCGGCGATCAGGCTGCGCTGCCGCAGCACCCGCGGCGGGATCATCGGGTCGGCGACCCGTGCCTCCCAGACCGCGAACAGGACGAGCAGCACGAGCGCGAGCGCACCGGTGCCGAGGGTCGTCGCGGAGGTCCAGCCGACGTCGGCCGCCCGCACGATCGCGTAGATGCCGGCCAGGAGTGCCACGGTGACCAGGACCGCGCCCGTGACGTCGACCCGGCCGCGCGGCTGGCCGCCGTCGCCGCTCGGCCGCCGGTCCAGGAGCACCGCACCGCCGACGAGCGCGACGGCGCCGATGGGCACGTTGATGGCGAAGATCCAGTGCCAGTCGAGGGTCTGGGTGAGGATCCCTCCGAGCAGCAGGCCGAGCGAGCCGCCGCCGATCGAGACGAGCATGTAGCGGCCGATCGCGCGGGCACGCTCGGCCGGGTCGACGAACTCGGCGACGATGATGGCCAGCACCGACGACGACGCGAACGCGCCGCCGACGCCCTGCACGAAGCGGGCCGCGACCAGCGTCGGCACCGACCCGGCAAGCGCGCAGGCGATCGACGCGGCCGTGAAGACCGCGATGCCGCCGAGGAACAGTCTGCGACGACCGATCAGGTCGCCGAGCCGGCCGGCGACGAGCAGCAGGCTGCCGTAGCTGATCAGGTAGCCGTTCAGCGCCCAGGTGAGGTCGGCCTGGCTCACGTCGAGATCCGTCTGGATCGCCGGCAGCGCGACGTTCACCACGGTCGTATCCAGCATGACCATCAGCTGCGCCATCAGCACGACGATCAGTGCCAGCCAGCGGCGTCGGACAGCTCCCGCCGCGGCGATGGCCTCGTCCCCGGGGGCCCGGGGCGCTGCGGCTTGCTCCATGGCGTCGGCCGAGGGCGACGCCCTACCAGTATCAATCTCGCTCACGAGATAGTCACTATACAGGGACTATCTACGATCGCGAACCATAGCCCAGCCATGACCATCATCGAATCTTGATCGACACGTTCATGTTACGCTTGGGCTGCCATGGCACTCCTGACGAGTCCGTCCGTCGAGGCGGACACCACCCCAGCTGACGAGCCGGCCCTCGCGAGCACGCACGTCCCAGGCGCACTGGTCCTGCTGACCCGGCTGAGCCGCCAGGTCTACCGGATCGCCACCGAGGACGTCCTCGGCATGGGCCTCAAGCAGTTCGTGCTGCTCAACCAGCTGCACGAGGACGTCGGCGTGCCGCAGCAGCAGCTGGCCGAGCACCTGTGCCTCGGCGCGAACATCCTGGTCCTGCTGTTGAACGGGGTCGAGAGCGCGGGCTGGGCCGAGCGGCGCCGCGACCCGGCCGACCGCCGCCGCCACCTGGTCCACCGGACCCCCGCCGGCACCGCCGCGCTGACCCGCGCCGAACAGGCGATGGACAGTGTCGAGGACCGTGTCCTCGACAACCTCTCCGCCGAGGAACGCGCCGTTCTGCGTGGCCTCCTCGCCCGCGCGCTGGCGGACTGACAGGCCGCCAGCGGCGGCGCCAATCAGCCGCGGGCCGGATAGTGCCGCGGCGGCTGAACGCGACGCGCACCGCGCGGCACCGGCACCGGCACCACGCGGCTCGGCTCGGCTCGGCTCGGCTCGGCTCGACGTTCCCATCCGACGGCCAGTGGTGGGGCGCCTGGATCCTTGACCAGAGCACCGGCACGGACACCCACATCGGCAGCCTGGCGGTGGGCCAGGCGCGCCTGGTCGTCGGCACCGCCGCCACGGCTACCCAGTATTTCGGGAGCGCGACGACCTGCGCCCGGCTTCCCGGGTCGCGGCCGGCATGGTCAGCGCCGACGGGCAACGGCAACAGCGACAACGCGGGGACGGGCCTGGTGACCTCGTCGTTTGCCGGCGGGAACTCGCCGGGATGCGGTTCGAGCGTCGCCGCCGGCACATACCGGGGCACCAGCGGCGGCCTGATCACCTTGTCCGGCTAACCGGTCCGGCTTCGCCATATGTCTGGCCGGTGGCACGCGGCGCGGTAAGCTCACATTGCGACACCGGGGGACATTGTTGTTTCGGGCACCATCTGGACCGCGCTACGGGGGTGCGCGTGCTTCGATATGCATTCGCCTCAGGTGGAGGAGCGCCTTCTGCCGGATCGCTGGTCAGCGGATCGCCGGTGGTTCGCCATGAGGCTGGCCACTGATGGCCGGGCTGTTCGCCGCCGATGTGGGCGTCGCCCGGCAGCTGTCGAGCGACCTTTCGTCGATTCGGACGTCGCTGACGTCGCTTGGGACCGATCTCAGCGGGATGCACGGGCAGACCGGTTCCAGCGAGGTCGAAGCGGCGCTGGACCGGTTCGTGCGTAATTCATCAGACAGCCGCGGCAATCTCGACAAGTTGTTGGAAAGGGCGATCGGGCTGTTGAACGGGCTGGTCGACGGCACGGACGCGGTGGACACGGCACTCGCCCAGGGCCTGGACCCGCTTGTGCCGTCGCCCTCACCGTCACCATCGCCGACGCCGGCATCGGCGACCGCGCTGTGAGCGCGGCGGCTACGCGGGCGGCGGTCTCGCGGTTCACCCTGCGCGTCCCGGACTCGTGGTTCGAGTTCGACGTCTGGCGCGCCACTCGCACCGGCGACCTGGCCCGCCTCGTCGACGCGCGCATCGCGAAGTACCCGCGGCTGCGGCCGTACCGCGCGACGCTGCTCACGCTGCTGCGCGAGCTCGCCGAGCGGGCCGAACGGCAGGGCGCGGTCTACTGCGCGACCGCCACACAGGACGAGGAGGGGACCGGCGGCCTCGTCGCCACCCTGCTGGTCTTCCACACCCCGGGCGCCGACGACCCGGCCGGCAACACGGTCATGGCGATCGCCGGCCAGGTCAGCGCGGCCGTGTGTACGGAGCCGGGCGAACCGTGGCGGACGGTCAAGATCGTGACGGTCCCCGCCGGCGAGGCAGTCCGCGTCCAGGGCGTCGAACGCCACCTCGTCGACGGCGTCCCTTTCGAGACCGTCACCATGCAGACCCTCGTCCCCGTGCCCACCACCGTCCCCGTGCCCACCACCATCCCCGCGCCCGCCGCGCCCGCCGAGAGCGTCGAGCGCGTCGACGGCCCGGATGGCGGCGGCGCCGGGGCGAGCGCGGCCGTGGCCAGCGGCGACGGGGCTGGCGGCACCGAGGGGACCGACGGTGTGTTGAACGTCGTGCTGACGAGCCCCCACACCGCGCTCGCCGAGGAACTGCTCGACCTGTTCGGCGCCATCAGCGACACCCTCACCTGGTCCCCGGAAAGCCCGTCGATCTGACCGGCGTCGCCGCGGCAAGGCCGGGATCCGCCGGCCATTCGTCCCAACTGAACTCCATACCGGCACACCAGCTCGACGGACCGGCCGTTCGCCGACGGCGCGCCACCGGCGGGCGCCGGCTGTCTCATCGGCACCGGCCCGGCCCGGCCTGATCCGGCCCGACGCGACCCGCGGCGAGCTGTCCCGTCCTCGTCTCCGAGCGTTCAGATCTGTTCCCGAGCCGAAAGGCAGGCCCAGCAATGGCAAACATCCACGTTGACTACGAGGCGATCCGAGGCACGGCGACCGCGCTGTCCCGGGCGCAGACCGACATGGAAAACCAGCTGACCACCCTCAAGACGATGATCGACCAGTTGGTCACCAGCGGCTTCATCACCGACCAGGCCTCCGGACGGTTCCAGACGGCCTACACCAACTGGGACACGGGCACCCGCCAGGCGATCACCGGCCTGGATGGCATGAGCAAGTTCCTCACCGAGGCCGTAACGCAGCACGAGAGCCTCGACACGTCGCTCAGTTCAGCCGCCGGCGGCTGATTCGTCGGTGGCTGATTCGTCGACGGCTGGCTCGTCGACGACTGAGCCGCCGAGCAGCACCACCCCAGCCGCGGGGGGGGGGGCGCCCCCCCCCCCGCGGCAAGGCGACCGCGCCGCGACGACCGCGCTACATCCCAGCGCCACGCGTCCCGGTACCCGTCGTCGCCAGCCTCATTACCACAGGATCACCGCCAGTCCGGCGGCCGATCACGCGTAGGCAGTCACGACGTAGGCAGTCACGACGTAGCCGGTGGGCGCGTGGCAGCCCCTTCGCCCGCGCACCGCCACGCGCATGGCACGCACCAGTCGGGAGGACGCTGGGATGAGCAGCGAGTGGCAGGCCGTCGGTCTGGCCGCGGATCCCACTCCGGGTGACCCGGAGGCGGTGCGGGCGCTGGCTACCAAGCTGGATTTGCATGCGACGACCGCTGACGGTGGTACGGCGCGGTTGCGGACGATCGCGGCCGGTGGTGGTGGTGATCTGGCGATGCGGGGTGAGTATGCGGCGGGTTATGCCGAGGCGTTGCGTGATCTGCCGGATCAGCTCGTCAGGCTTGCGCG
>NZ_JASNFO010000131.1:0-30431 GCF_032027725.1 Pseudofrankia coriaricola
TTTACCGACCGCTGCCGTCCTGATTAGCCTCTTGACCTGCGCTGATGCGTAGCTTACATGTCCGTGACGGTCGTTTGGCAAATATCTGGCGGCATCAATTCCATGTGTTGAGCGGCGCGGTCTGGCCACCGGATTCGGCGGCCAGACCGCGGGCTTGGATCAGCGGTGGAATTCCGGTCAGGGTGAGGGTTTCGGTTCGAGTAGGCGGGTTTCGAGGTCGGCCATCCGGCGGTCCTGGAAGCGCAGGTTCGAGCGGGCGGCCTTCAGTCGCTCGTCGAGGGCGCGGTTGTCGGTGGTGAGCTGACGGACGCGCTGTTTGAGGGTGGTGTTCTCGGTGGTGATGCGCTGGATGGCCTCCTGGGTCCATTCGGCTTCGAGGTCGCGGATCTGGCCGAGGAGCTCGCCGATGCGGGTGCGCTGGGTGAGGATCTCGGCGTGGGCCGCGGTGAGCGCGTCTTCGGCGTTCAGTGCCCGTTCGCGCCAGGGTGCTTGGCGGGCGTCGTCTTCGTCGGCGATCCGCTGGCCGCGGCGCTGGTTGGCCTCGGTCATGGCGGCGGTGACCGCGGCTCTGGCCTCGGGGTTGTCGTAGAGGAAGGTGCGGGATACCGTCGCGCGCCGGGCCACGGCGGCGACGCTGACCGGTGTCTTCTCCCGTCGGAGGCGGGCGACGGCGTCGTGGACACGCCCCAGCGCGGCCTCGGATGAGCGGCGTCGGGCCGAGGCTGCGGCGGCCGTGCGCGGGTCGGGTTCGGGAACGGCGGCGCTCACCGACGCACCTTTTCGCTGTCGCCGAGGCCGTCGTGCTCGTCGTGTGCGGCGTGCGCGAGGTCGGCGGCGCGGAAGGCGGTGGACCAGACGCGGTGGAAGTAGTCCTGGGGTTTGCGCAGGTCCAGGGCGAGGGCGTCGTCGAGGAGACCGAGGCCGGCGAGTGCCTTCTCCAGGCCGTCGATCGCATGGGCGGTGGGCTCGAAGTATTGGTGGAGGTAGTCGGCGGTGGCGTCGTCGGGGGCGCCTTCGGCGAGTAGCCGCCATTGCTCGCGTTTGCGGCGCCAGTAGAGCAGGTCGGCGCCGGACAGGACGAACTTGTCGCAGCTGTGGCAGTTGAGGTTCCAGGGGCAGGCGCCGCCGTCGACGACGGGTTGGAAGGTGCAGAACCCGCCTTCGGCCGGAGTGCTGCGCCGGGACAGGTCGACCGCGAGGGCCTGCGCCTGGCCACGGCTCAGCGGCGTGGCGTCCCCGGCGAGCAGTTCGCCGGGGCGGGCGGCGCCGGGGCCGGCGACCCAGACGTGCTGCAGGACGTTCTCCAGGTCGGACTGGGTGAGGTGGACGTAGTGCTCGGCCATCCGGTCGGAGACATGGCCGAGGTAGCGGCGGATGTGGCTGAGGCTGGCGCCGTGCCGGAGCAGGTTCGTCGCCAGCGTGTGCCGGGCCTGATGTGGCACGACGTGACCGAGGTCGAGCGCGTCGACCCAGGGTCGGAACCGGCTGTGGAACCACTGGTGGGTCAGCGCGACGGTGCCGTCCGGGTTGCGGTGGGTCGTGGGGAACAGGGCCAGTCTGGCGCGTTCGGTTCCAGCCGGCCGGCGGCCGTGCTCGGCGGTGAACCGGTCGAGGGTCGTGACCTGCCGGGCGGCGAGGACCTCATAGAGCCGTTCGGGGATCCGGATCGCCACGTCGTAGTTCCCGACCTTGGTCTGGTCGTGCCAGAACATCGCCAGCCCGCCGTAGCGGCCGAGGCAGTCCCATCGCACCGACAGCACCTCGCCGATGCGCCGGCCGGTGATCACGACGGTCTCCCAGATGTCGCGCATTCCCCAGTCCTGGGGGTCGTAGTCGGCGGCGAGCCGGGTCAGGTTCGTCTCGTCGGCCAGCGCGCGGGCGACCTCGTCGGGGAACGGGCGGCGGGCGCGCATCGGGACTCCACCGGCGGCGGGAGCCGCGATGATGAACTCCCGGCTCAGGTCGAGGCGGTCGGCCGTCCCGCTGTCCATCGCGTCGCGCAGCAGCTTGCGGACCGCGTTGAACACCACCGTCCGGGTGCCGGTCGTGACGACGCCGGCGGATCCGCTCGTCCGTTTGATCGCCAGGGACGGCAGACCGTCGCGTTCGCGGTGGCGCTGGTCAGCGACGAACCGCCGCATGTGCTCGGCCCCCAACAGTGCCGGGTCGTGACCGCCGCCGGGGGCGTCGAGTTCCAGGAAGACGCCCAGCTCGATGGCGGCCCGGCGGACGGAGTCCAGCACGGCGGCGGTGCGCGGGCGGCGCGCCGAGCTCAGCAGATCGGCCAGGTAGTCGAAGGCAAGGTCCCGCAGCCAGCGCTGCGGGATGCCGGTCAGGTCGACGTGGCTCGTGCGGTGCGCGAACCGGACCCCGAAGTGGTCGGTTTCCAGGAAGCCGGCATCCTTCGCCTGCTCGGGAGTGAAGTAGACCAGCCGCAGCTCGTGGAGGATCTCTTTGGCGATCGCGCCGGAGAACGCGGTCGCGCCGTCGAGGTCGAGGTCGACGAGCGAGTTCGTCTCAGCGTGGCGGCAGGTGTTCACCAGGGTGCGGACCCAGCCGACGTCCCAGCGGGTCGGCCGGGACCGGCGGGTGTGGATGAACAGCCCCCACTGAATCTCCGCGCGTAGCAGGGGCCGCAGCCCGCGCAGGTTGAGCTGCCCCGGCCAGGGCATCGCGGTCGACGCCTGGCACCAGAGGCGGAATTGGTGCTCGTCGGTGTAGCCGACGGGGACCGGCTGGCTGGCGTGCTCGAAGCGCTGCCACCAGCTGGGCGGCAACGCTGCCCCGCCCGGCTGGTCGTCGCCTCGGTAGCGGGCCGTATGCCCAGAACACAGGCCCAGCGGGGAGGCCGCCAGGGCCGGGCAGACCGAGACCTGACAGTCCCCGTAGCCGGGATAGGGCACCTGCTCGCCGAGCCAGCCAGCGAAGTCCGCGCCGTCGCCCACGTCGAGTGCGTGCAGCGACCACCGTCCGCGGTGCCGCTGGCAGAGCCGCAGGTCGGTGTGGTCAGCGGGCCGGTCAGGGCAGACCCGGCAGGGAAGATACTCGAGGTGTTCCGAGGGCGGCAGCGGCTGGGCGCCGGCCACGAACGCCGCCTTGCCGACACCCCGCGCCTTCGCCCGAGCCCACTGCTCCCGGTGGATCGAACACAGGTCGCCGCTGCCGCGGACCCGCTCACAGCCGCCGATCACACAATCCCACTGGTAGATCGGATGCCCACGCGGGATCCGGACAATGTCGCCGCGGAACATCGGGTCGAACGACGGGCCGCCGATCAGCGCGGTCAGGATCTCCAGCCGGTCCCGTACCGTCCGGTCAGGCCGCTCCGCGTAGAGCGGGCGCAGGTGATCCGCCCGTTTCACCGCGTTCCCCAGACGGTGCGCAGCGCCGCGTCGAACGCCGGGTCATGGACATCGACATGGCCATAGATCTCATCGACCACAGCGGTGGAAGCCCAACCGCCGGCGTCCCGGGCGATCAGCAGGTTGCCATCAGAGGCGTCCAGCACAGCGCTGGTGAAGGAGTGCCGGAACGCATGCGGACGGACGACGCCCAGGCCGGCGCGCTGCCCGGCCCGGCCCAGCATCCGCCGAGCCGCCACCGGCGCCCACGGCTGACCATGCCCAGCGCCGTGGAGCTGAACGAGCAGCATCCCGTGTCCCGCCTGACCACGCGGATACTCGCCGGTGAGGTAGTCGAAGTAGGTGTGCACCATCGCGGGGCTGACCCGTTTGAGCAGCCCACCGACGACGGTCCCGTCGTCGATCCGCCACGGGTGCTTGGTCTTTGCCTCCGCCCGGTTCGGGTTGCCGGGGCGGTGGCAGACGTGGACGTGCGGAGATCGGCATTCGCCGCAGGCCGCGTTCTCCCGCAGGTGCAGGTCGACCAGGTGCAGCCCACACAGCTCACCGATCCGCAGACCCCCGTCCGCCAGCCAGGTCACCACCAGCCGGTCACGGGCCGAGTTGACCTCGGTCAGCAGCTTCTCCCGCGCCCCGTCGGGCAGCATCTTCGGATGCCGCCGGTGCGGGCCGGTCGGGGCCAGCGGGTTCGCCGGCATCGTCGACGTCACGTGCCCGAGGAACGCGCGGCGACGGTCCGCCCGGGACGGCAACCGGGCGCGGTCCAACACGTTGCCGAGCTCGCCGTTGACCCCGTAGGACGCTTGGTGCAGGTAGAACCCCTTCAGGCAGGCAGCCGTCGTCGTCAGCGCCGCGCGACCGTAGGGGCGCTTACCGAGGCGCCACGGCTGCCCCAGCGGCATCGCCACCTCGGCACCAAGGATCCCCATATAGCGTTCGAGGTCGCGCAGCCCGACCACGGCGACGGTGAGGCACTCCCGCTCGAGCCAGCGCAGGTGGTCGACCAGCAGGTAGGCATACGTCCGCTGCGTCCCCGAGCCATCGTGCCGGCGCAGGTACCGGTCCGCCTCCGGGTGCACCGTCCCCTCCGGCCAGACGATCGTCCACGACCGCCGCCCGTCCCCCTGCCGGATCTCCTGCACCCGCAGGTCTCCGATCACAACCGTGCGAACCACGTGCCCTCCGCCTACCGACGCCGCCAACAGGACGGACGTCCCGGACCCGGTCGGTAAACGAGCACGGCACGTCCCAGCCACAGGCCGGGACGGACATTACGGGCAGCTCTACCCGCGGTCGGTAAAGTCGACGACGACGAGGCGGGTCTTGCACTGGGCGACGCACTCGGCGGCGCGGTGCGCCAGGTGTGTCGCGGTGCCGCGGTCCGGCGCGGGCAGCGCGTAGAAGCGGCAGAGCATCGCGTTGAGGCTGCGGATCGTCGTGTTCGAGGTCAGGCCGAGATAGACGACCGGCACCCGCTGCCATTGCCCGCCCTCGACCGGAACCGTCGGCCCGTAGAGGTCGATCTGCTCGCGGTGGAACGCGCGGGCGAACGCGAGCGCGGCGGTGGTCTTGCCCAGGCCGGGCAGCGCGTCGAGGACCGCGGCGGGTTTGACCTTCTCCCCGTCCTGCCGGTTCGATCCGCAGATCTCCTCGAGCTGCTCGAAGACGGAGTCCATGCCCGGGGTGGCGATGGGGCCGAGGTTGGCGTGCCAGCGGGCGCGGGCCTCGTTGTAGCGCAGCCGGTCGATCCGCGGCATGGCCGCGATCTCGGCGCGGCTGCGCCGCGGCGGCCGCGGTCTCGGCTCGGTGTCGACCATCGCGAACCATCCGTCCTTGGCCGACAGGTTCCAGTCCCGCTCGTCGCGGTCGGAGAGCACCGCCCCCGCCGGCCGGCTCATCGCACGACCTTCAGCGCGTCGGCGTAGAACTCCTCGTCGCCGATCCCGGCAGGTTCGTCAGCGGCGTGGCCGTCCAGTTCGCCGTCGCTGTCGTCGTCGCCGCCCCGCCACGAACCGGCCGGCTGCCCGGGAGGATCCACCACGGCCCGGACAGCCGGGAGCTCGGCCACCGCCGCGAGCTCCGGGCCGCCCGCCGCGGCCAGTCTGGCCTGGCGCTGTTCGCTCGCGCGGATCGCCATCCGCCGTTCGGCGGGATGGCGCACCAGCCCCGCGTCCCACCGCTCCAGCAGCTCCGCCAGGGCGAGGCGGTCATCGACGTGGCGGCCCTCGGCGAGCACGAGGCGCCGCGCGTAGCCGAGCGTGTCCTCGGAGAACGGCAGGCCGATCTCGGTGGCGTGTTCCCAGACCAGCGTGTGCCACCGCTGATCTGCCGGGTCCTGGAAATAGATCCGGGAGACGTCGTCGGTGTCGTAGCGCACCGGCCACTTGCCCGGGTGCAGACCGGTGAAGGGGCTGCGCCGGTTGCGGTAACCCGTCAGCGCCGGACCGTTGTAGCGAAGCCCGTTGACCTCGACCCCGTAATGCTGGATGGTCCGCCACGCGACCGGCAGAAGATCGAACACCAGGTCCGCGCGCGCGGGGACCCGGAGCCGGCCGGCTCGGGCAAGACCATGGGCGAACATCTCCGCCGGAGACAGCTCCAGGCCTGGCACCGCCGGGTCGACCAGCCCGCCGTGCGGACGCCGGTGGTAGATACCGACGATCCACTGGCGGATCACGGCCTCGAGTTCGTCGACGAAGAAGTAGGCGCAGCCCTCGGGGTCCTTGCCGCGGCTGTGGACGTCGGGACCCTTGTAGCCCGGCAGCGCGGCCAGCAGCCCTTCCCGCAGGGTCCTAAAGAACCGTTCGACCGCCGCCTTGTCCGTCGGGGTCAGCGGCCGGGCTGGCTGAATCGAGACCCCGAGGCGCCCACACACCGACAGCAGATGCTTCGAAAGAAAGATCTTGCCGTGGTCGACCACCACTGTCTCGGCGGCGACCCCGGGCAGCCCCGGCTCCCCCTCGGCAACACGGCCGGCGTCGACGACGACCGTGTCCGGCAGTCCGGCATAGGGCAACAGCCCGCCGCCGCTGCCGCGGGCCGTGTCCGGCATCAGCGTCTCGTAGAGCACGACCACCGCGTCGACGGACTTGGTCGACACCGGTGAGAGCCGTAGCCCCGTGACGCACCGCGAGTAAAGATCAAACGCGATGGTGAGCTCGACGCGGACCCAGCGCAAGGTCAGCGGTTCCATCGCGAACACGTCCAGCGGGGTGGTGTCCAGCAGCACGTACTCACCCGGCCTGGTCGAGCGCAGCCGCCCGTAGGCCACCTTCGGCCGGCCCGCGATCGACCGCTTCGCGGCGGTGGCGCCCACGAGCGCGTTGGTGCCGCGGGACAGCTCCTCCAACGCCGCCCGCGCCCGCCGCCGCCCCGGCCGCGGAACCGCCCCCTGGCCGAACTCGGCGTCCAGCCGAGCTGTGACCCGCTCCAACAGCAGCCGCCGGGTCGGCCGGCTGGCCTCGGTGTGCTCGTCGAGCACCAGCCGGCACATCGCCAGCCAGCGTTCGTCGATCCCGGCGAGCGGATCAGCCAGCCGCACCGTCCGGCCGTCGACCAGCCCAGCGGCCCCCGCCGTCTCGACCGCGCGCACCCAGCGGCGCACTGTCCGGACGTCGACCCCCACCTCCGCGGCCTTCGCCGCGTAGCGGTCCATCAGTGGCAACGACGGGTCGTAGGCCGCCCGCGGCTCGCCGTCAGCCGCCCGCTCCGCCGTGCCCGAGACATAGCCCGTCAGCACTTCCCGGACATGGCCGAGCCGCGCCAGCACCTCGGCGCGCCGCGGCGCGGCCAGGTTGTCCAGCAGCGGCCCCAACGCCTCCATCAGCTCCGCCGCTTCGCCATCCACTCCCAGCACCGACGTCGCCGGATCCGTGAGCGCGGTCGCCGTGTGCACCAGCAGGTCGCGGCCCTGCCCGTCGCGCAGCCGCAGCCGCTCGGCCTCGATGCCGACGACCGTGCGCACTTCGCCGTCGTGGACCAGCTTCGTGCCGACAGTCAGGGTCACCGTGGCGATCACGCCGCGCGCTCCACGATCGACGCCGACGACAGCGGCGTATCCAGACCGACGCGGAACACGCCCCGCCACACCAGATGCAGCAACGCCGGCCGGCAGACCTCCACCGCGAACCGGCCCGCCAGCGCCGCCTCCACCTCACCGAGACGCGCCGTCCCCGTGACCATCCGGTCGATCTCGTTGACCGCCTCCGCGTCGACCCGGTCCGCGCGCCGGTAGGCCGCCAGGAACCGCACGTTGCCCAGCACCACCGCCGGCGCCCCCGACCAGATCTCGTGACGCCAACCGGCCTCGGTGAACACCCGGCCCGCCCAGCCCAACGCCTCCGCGACCTTCGGCCTGGCCAACTGCTCCGCAGGCTTGACGTTGACCACTGTCACCAACCCAGCGGCATCAACGAGAAGAAAGTCCGGCACATGCCGTCGAACCCGATCACCCACCTGGGCGGCCAGGCAGAAAGGCTGCGCAGCGATTCCCACCACCGAAGGGTCGAAATCGGCGAGCAACAGCCGGGAAAGCTCCAACCGGCTCTCATAGACCACATGCCCAGCCATCGTCGCCGACCAGTACCAACCCGAATAGTGAGCCTGCCCCTGCCGCCAGCGGAAAACCCGCCACGGACTCCCCGCAACCACCCGCGCAAGATCCGAACACGCCACATCGTCGAAGGTCAACACCGCGCCCGCGACGTCCCTGACGCTCAACCGAGCATCAGCCGCCATCGCCACCATCTCCCCAGATAGAAGACATGATCCCAACCGGCACGGTAGATCACTGGACATCACCCCGGTCATTGGACACACCGTGGAAAAGTCCGCCGGACGCTGGACATCATCCCCGGCACCTCACACCCGCAGAGTTCGCGAACCGGTCATTCCTCACCCCCTTTATCGAACCGGCCGTACCGCTTAGCCGAATTCGTCCAGATTTGCCGCAGACCCGCCCGCCCGAATGGACAGATAGCCGGTCACTGGACATCCAGTGGATAACTATTCCGGCGATTGGACATGTTCACCGGCATCCCTACAGCGCTGGCGGTGGGCTGGTTTGGTCACTGGCAGGTGGTGGGATCGGGGTCGACGCAGATGTTGTTGGCGGTGTCCACCGCCTTGGCGCGGATGATGGCGATCACGATGGCGGCGACGATGACCAGGCCGACGGTGAGGACAGCCGTCGACAGGGCGTCGCCGCGGTCGGGCTGGTGACCGGCGCGGTCGGCGGCGGCGCGGTGGGCCTCGTCGTGGGTGCCGATCCGGTCGACGAGCCGGGTGGGCAGGCCGGTGAGCCAGAGGTGGGCCAGGGTCAGGCGAACGCCGAGGCGGCGCATGATGGTCACGCTCCTTGTTGTCGTGACGGTGGGACGGGCTAGGGCAGGGTTCCGGGGCTGGTCAGCATCGCCAAGAGCGGATAGGTGAGGAAGCCGACGAACGCGAGGGCGACGGCGGCGGCGGGGAGTTCGAGTTCGGCGTCGGCGGTGGCGGCCTCGGCGCGGGCCTGGGCGGCCTCGGCGGCGCGCAGGTGGGTGGCCTTGCTGTCCATCGCCTCGACGGGTGAGGCGCCGCGCAGCGCGGAGGTGACGGTCAGCCGTAGTTCGCGCCACTCCGGCAGGGGGATGCGGTGAGCGAGGAGGTCCAGGCCGGTGTCGGCGGGCTGTTGGCGGGCCGATGCGGTGGCCAGGGCGGTGGCGATCTGGGTGAAGGCCCAGCCGTGGCCGGCGTCGGCGGCCAGGCGCAGCGCGGCAGGCAGCGGCAGCCCACCCGCGAGCAGCACCCGTACCAGGTCCAGGTAGGCGGCGATCGCGAGCCGGGTCTCCTGGCGACGAACCTTCGCGCGCCGACGCACCGGCCGGTCCGCGGCGACGACGCCGACGAACGCGGCGAACAGGACCAGCGCCGGGGCGAGCAGCACCGGCATCGACAGCCCGGCCAGCGCCGCACCGCCGGCGGCCACGGCGGTGCTGACGGCGCAGGCGGTGGCGGTCGCGACACGGGTGGCGGTGTGGGTGGCCTGGTCACGGCCGGCGAGGGCCAGGTCGTCGGCGAGCAGCAGACGACGAGCCCGGGCCGGGCCCGCGACCTGTTCGACATGGCCGTTGACCCAGCCGGCGGCGGCCCGCGTCCAACGCGCCGGCCGCGCCACAGAAGTCCGGGCCGTCAGTGCCGCGGACAGGGCGAGGTAGAGGCCGGTCGCGGCGCTCGCTCCGCACAGCCCCGTCAGCGCGGTGCCTGCGGGCAGGCCGGCACTCATCGCCGGTCTCCACTGGTGAGAGGGGAGGCCGAAGGGGCAGGGGTCATGTCGTTTCCTCGAAGAAGTCGGGCATGGCCGGTGGGCGGGAACGGCGGATCAGGGCGTGCACGGCGGCGCCGACGAGTGCCAGCAGGCCGGTGAGTGCCAGCTGGCCGGCGGCGGTCCGGTAGGGCGCCAGGACGGCGGGCCAGGCGACGAGCAGCCCGCCGGTGGTGAGTGCGAACAGGGCGAGCAGCAGGGCCATCGCGCGGCGGTGGCGGGCACGGCCGGCGTGCACGTCACGCAGGACGGCGACGCGATGGCGGGTGGTCTCGACCTGGCTGGCCATCAGCCGGCCCAGATCACCCGCACCGTGGCGGTAAGCCAACACGAGAGCGGTGACGACCTGACCGACGGCCGGATGGGCGACGTCGCGGCGAAAAGCCGCCAGCGCCCAGGGCAGCGGCTGCTGGTCGTGGAGTCTGCGGCCGAGCGCGGCCAACGGTACGGCGAGCGCCGGTGGGGGTAGCTGGCTGGAGGCGGCGACCGCCGCCCGCAGCGGCTGTCCGGCGTCGAGTTCCTGGCGGACGGTCTCGCACCAGGTCGCGACCGCTTCGCCCAGCTCGCCCGTCTCGCCGACGCCGCGCAGCGTGCGCGCCTGGCCGGCCAGCCACACCAGCCCGGCCGCGATCACCGCCAGCACCGGCAACCCGACCAGCACCCCCACCACCAGCCCCACCACCGCGGCCACCGCGACCGGCCCAGCCATCGGCAACGCCCGCCACCTGCCGGCCATCGCCGCCCCGAAGGTCCGGGCTGCCAGCGTGGTCGGCCCGGCGCCCGACGCGCCGCGGTGTCTCGGCCGCCTGGCCCGCCCGTCCACGCCTGCGTTACCGGCCCACGGCGCCCGTCCCGTCAGCGCCGCTCCCAGCAGCCACAGGCCGGCCCCGGCGACCGCACCGTCACCGGCCAGGACCAGCAGCCGCGGCACGCCGCTCACCGCACCGCTCCGGAGGTGCGGCGCGCACGAAAGTAGGTGGGGTCGGTGACCGTGGCGAGCTTGGCGGCCAGCCGCTCCGACAGGTCGACCTCGGTCCGCACCGCCCGCCCGGCGCGCGCGCTCCACCGCCACAGCTCCGCGGAGCTCACCGCACCCGCGCGGTAGTCGACAATCTCGCGGACCGACGTGACCGCCCGCGCCCGGCCGACGTGGGCAACGTGGACGACCAGGTCGAGGGTCGCCGCGATCGTCTCGAGCACCACCTGTTCGGGGACGGCGCGGGAACCGAACGCGGCATAGGTCCGCAGCCGGGCGACAACATCGGCGGACGAGGTGGCATGGATCGTGGTCGCCACACCCTGGGCGATGCCCTGCCCCGCGGCCAGCAGCAGCGGCAAAACACCCCCGTCGGGCTTGAGCTCACCGAGCAGGACCCGGCTCGGAGTCTGACGGCGCAGGTCCGCGGTCAAATAACGCTCGATCGGGTACTCGCCCCGGCCGTCGACGTTCGACTCCCGGGCCTCGAACTCGACGAGATTGCGCCACCGGTCCCGGTCCAGGAACAGCTCGGCCTCGTCCTCGACCGTCACCACCCGTTCCAACGCCCGATCACCCGGGGTGGCGTTCACCCAGGCGCGCAGCAACGTGGTCTTGCCCGCTCCGGTGCCACCGGAGATGACCAGGCCGACCGGGACCCGCAGCGCCGCGGTCGCCGCCAAAAGGGCGATCACGTCCGGACCGCACATCCCCACATCGGCAAGACCCGACAACGAGTCCAGAGACGGGGTGAACAGCCGGCAGTCGAGATGCGTCAGCGAGGTGACCCGGCCCACCGCATGCACCCGCACCCCACCGGGCAACCGGAACCGCACCGACGGGTTCGCCTCGTCGAACCGCCGCCCCGCCAACGCCGCCTGCGCCGCCGCCCACTCCCACACCTGCTCATCCGCCGAAAACGGCGACCGCGACTCGATACGACGGGCGGTGGCCCGCTCGGTCAGGACCATGTTCACCGCGCCGTTGACCTCGACGTCGCTCCAGCGATGCGTCGCGGTCAGCACCGTGCTCAGCGGGCCCAGCTCGGCACGGGCCGCCCGGGCACCCTGGCGGACCGCGTCCTCGGCGACCGGGCTCAGCGGCGGCTGGCCTTCGGCCGCGGCCTGCTGGCGGGCGGCCACGAGCACCGCTGTGATCGCCTCGTCGACGAGGGCGCCCCGGTCCGCCGAACGCAGGACGGTGCCGGTGCGGCGGGCATGCGTGAGCCGCGCCTCCACCACCTCACCGACCCGGGCCACATAGTCCGCGACCAGACCGTCCTCGACCAGGTCCACCGCGTCGGCAGCTGCCGCGGTCAGCGCGACGGAACGCCGAGGCGGCCCAGGCCGCCGGCCCCCGGCCGGCGCAGGTCCCGTCGCCTCCGGACGCGGACGCACGGCCATCACCCGCCCGCCCCCACCACACCCGCGACCCCGCCAGTGGCGCTCGCACTTGGGCTCGCACCGCTTGGCCGGGCCCCGCCCGCTGTCGAGCCGTCAGCTCCCCCAGCGCCGACATCCCCAGACGGATCAGTGCCGTCTGCGGCGGCGGGGCTGGCGCCGGCGGCGGGACCGGCAGCGCTTCCAGTCCCGGCGCCTCCGGTCGCTGCGCCGCTGGCCGTAGGCGCAGCCGCCGGGCCACCTACCTGACCGTCCGGCGGGACAACTGCGCCCCCGGAGGTATCGGCGGTGACGCCGAGGAGACGAACACCGGGACTGGTCGCGGCGGCGGCCGCGACCCGAGCCGCCAACTCCGCCGGCACAGCCAGATAGACAACAGTCACCCCGGCCTCCGACGAACCGGCCGGGCGACCGACCTCGGTCACCGTCACCCGCTGCGCCAGCGTCACCGCATCCTTGGTCGCCGGGTCGACCCCGACGACGTCGACCTGCTCCCCCGGCCGCGGCGACGACGACGGCAACCCGGCCGCGTCCACCGCCACCCCGAGCGTCAACGTCCCGGCCGGCCCCGCGATCGAGCCGACGAGCTCCGGCGTCAGCAACGTCCCCGCCGGCAGGTCGACCAGCGCCTGCCGGCCCACCACCGCCGCACGCGCGATCGCCGGCGTCGCCAGCCGCACCGCCCCACCCGACGCGGCGACCCGCACCACCGCCAGATCCGCCGCGGCGATCACCTGGCCCCGCTGCATGGGCCGGGCCAACGCCACCGCGTCCACCGTCGGCTGGCTGCCCGACCCCAGCCACAACGCCCCGCCCGCGCCCAGCACCGCCAGCAGCAGCCCGAGCAGCGCCCCACCCCACCGCCGCTGCCCCCGCCCCGCGACGCGCGGCCCGTCGCCGTCGTACTCGCCGTCCAGATCCGTGTCATCCCACTGATCAGCTGCCGTGAACGTCACCGCCCGCCACCGCCCACCTGGCCCGGGCGCAACCGCCAGCCCCGAACCGTGATCGGCACGGCCCGACGGGCGTCCATCCGACCCGTCCGCTCGCCCCACCTGCCGGCCTCGCGGCACGCTTTCTGGAGGGAAACCAACCGTGACACCGCCACCCGGACCTGCTGGGTGCATCGCCGCCGCAGCGGCGCACTGCGCTGGCCACGATCTACGGGCCGGCCGTAGGGCGCTGGCAGCTTCCTCCCACCACGTCCGGCGGTCGCGATAGAAAACAAGGACATACGGGTGGTCATGAACCGCTTCCTTCGACTGCCTGGTACTCGTGGACGACGGCCTCGACGGCCGTCGTGGTGGTCAGCGGAGCCAGGGCGCCGGACTGGCCGTTGCTCGCCGCCCAGGCCACCTGCCAGTGGACCGACAACGACGCCGGCCACGACCGGCCGTTGGGCGCGGCCGTGGAGGCATCCCGGTAGGTGTAGGAACAGGCCGGCGCAGCAGCCGGCGCCGGCGCGGCCGGATCGAACATCTGGCCAGGGCCGGCGCAGGTGACGGAACGGGCACCGTCACCGGGTTCGAAGACGAGCTCGCCCGGGGTCGCCGTCACCGTCACCGACAGGCCCAGGGCCTCGGCGGTGCCGCTTACCGGCACCCACTGCCCGGCCGGCACCGCGAACCACGTCGCCACCTTCACCACCAGGCCCCGCGCCGGATCCGGCGACAACACTGGCCGCGGCGCCGGCAGCCGCCGCCGCACGTCATCAGCCGCCGCCGTGAGCAGGTCGCCCTGGTCCTGGACCTGGAACCACTGCCAGCCCACGACCGCGCCGTCACACACCCGCGCGTACAGCACCGACTCCACGCCGTCCGGATCAAACGGATCAGACGCGCCCTCCGCCGACCCCTCCCCCAGCTCGTCGAGCGACTTCCACACACACTGCGGCGCTGGACCGGCGGAACCGCTCCTGGCTGAGCCTTCTGGACCGCCATCGGCGCCAATCGAGGCTCCGATCTCCCGGCGGTCCTGGTCGGTCTCCACGTAGCCTTCGGCCTGACCATGGCCGTCCCCGGCCCAGCCGAGCGGGATCGGGCTCCCCGCGTAGGCAGGGGTTGGCATGGCCACGAGAACGGCGAATACAAGGGTTCCGGCACCGGCCAAGGTCAGGACGCGGCGGGGCGGGGCGGACACCGGTTCTCGCCTTCCCAGCTGTCCACGATCACGCCATCGTTGATCTTCCATTCGCCGTCGAGTTGCTGGATCCACGTGGTGCGGGTGCGGGCGCTGGCAGGGGTGTCGTTTACGACGATGTCCTTGCCGTCCGGAGCGCGGTTGACCCCGTCGATGACGGGGTCGGTGGTGTAGCCGCACACGACGGTCACGGCCCGGCCGGCCGGCGGCAGGGCATCGATCGTGATGTCCTCGATCACGTAGTAGGACCGTGCGTCCGGGCGGGCGACGTAGCCGTGCTCCGCGAAGTACGCCATCCGGCCGCGGACGTTCTCGCCAGAGACCGACTGGTCGGTGTACACGGCGCGCAGAGCGGCGACGAGCGCCTGGTCCCGCGGGTTGGCTGCAGCGGCGCGGTAGGCATCGAAGTACCGCTTCTGCGCGGCCGTGACCTCAGTGCGAATTTCAGCTCCGAGGTCGAGCGGCGCTCCGGTGGCGGAGATTGATGCCGTGGTCTCGCCGGTCGATGTCGCCGGCGCGGGAGGGTCGCCGCCTGACGAACGGCCACAGGCGACGGTGGTAAGGCAGAGACCGAGGACGCCGGCCGCGGCCGACGTCCTTATTGGGACCGAAGACCGCATCAGGACAGGCGTCCTCAAGAGGACGGTCGTCCGCATCAGGACACGACACGTAACGTTTCGGAAAAGCGACGTCCGCATGAGGACATTGCCTGTCCTGAGCCGGACATGACCAGTGCTGCGCACATTCTCGACGCAGCATTCCGCCCGGGCGCGGGCATGCATCAGACCTCCCAGTCGGGCGCGCGGGCGCCTCGGCGCTGAGGCGCGGACAGGCCGCCGAACCGGCGGCGGGTGCGGGTAAATCGGCAGCTCAGTGCTGGTTTCTGCCGCGAGGCAGGGCAACGTGGCGCATGGGTCATCGCGGCCGATGGGGGCTGGCCGCACGCGAGTAGTGGTTACGGCGAATCCACCGGGCCAGACCTGAAGGATTCGATGACAAAACGGTGGTATCACACGGATTAGCGCTTGAGTAGCCGTAACATCTCGGCCTGTGGATAACGTCCGGCTAACGCTGGATACCGTCCGTCACCTACGTCGCGTCGCCGCTCGAAATGGACGACACTTCGCGCTGCCAGATCCGACGCCCACGCAGGCTCCAGCCCGGACGGCTCCGCCTCGCCGCCCGCCTCGCCGGAGCAGGGAGGCCACCGTGTTCGATGCCGCCCACGACCGCGCCATGCCGCGCACTGCCGCGACCGACGCCTGCGTCCTCACCGGCACGACCGCCGACGACGACAACGCCGCCCGGCCAACGACCACAGCGGCCAGCGCCAAACCAGCCCCGGACGGCCGCGGACTCGGCGCCACACGCACCAACTCCGGCGTCACGGACCTCACCGCCGAGAGATCCACTACCCAGAGTGGCAATTGTGATTCACGTCACCTGGAATGTGGTGGGGGTGCCACCCACGTCCCCACCCCCGCCTCGGTGGCCAGCGATCCGCCCCCTCGCGGCGGCGGCGCCTCGCTTCCCAGCCCGGCCGACCTCCGCGCGGGCAACACCCGCCAACCCGGCCACCCGTCCACCGCCCGCGCGGAGTCACCTCTCTTCGACCGGCCGGCGCGGGCTCGGTGGTGGCGCGACGGGGAGGCATGGATCCGGCTCGCGACCGTCGCCGCCGTGCTCACCGTCGCCGGCATCGCCGCCGCCGTCTCCTACCGTCATATGAGGGGCGTCGCCCTCGGCCACGGCGAGGACCACGTCGCCGCCGCGATCATCCCGGTCTCCGTCGATGGTTTGATCGTCGCCGCCTCGATGACCCTGCTCGCCGACAGCCGCGCCGGGCGCCGCCGTAGCTGGCTGCCCTACGCCCTGCTCATCCTCGGCTCGGCCGCCAGCCTCGCCGCCAACGTCATGCACGCCGAACCTGATCTTGCAGCCAGGGTCATAGCCGCCTGGCCGCCGGTCGCGCTCATCGGCGGCTACGAGCTGTTGATGAGCCAGATCCGCGCTACCACCCGCCCCACCGGCAACCGTCCTGTCCTCCGGGAGCCGGGACGCCGCCGGCATCGGGCAGTCGCCGAACAGGCCCACCGCGACGACGTCCGTCACAACCACGACCACTCACCCGCCAGCACCGGCAAACAGCCTGACGACAGCAGCCGTGCACACGACGTCAAACCCGCCAGCGCCTGCTCGGCACGCAGCGCGTGGCCCGACGGCAACTTGGCGGCCAGAACCGAACCGGCTAGCAGCTGCGTCCGGCATCCCGCCGCGCTCGCCGACGTCGACGACAGCCGCGCCTTCGGCACTGACGTCGAGCACCGATGGACCGCGGCGGCCGGTCTACCCACTCAGCGCGCCGAGACGCGCCCTGGCCCGGCCGCCACCGGCAACCCGTCAGCGCCCAGCACTGACCCGCCAGACGAATTCCACGCCGTAACCGCGCTCAACGGCCCGGCCACCACGCTCACGGACGCCGCATCTGCTGCGAGAGCGCGTCCTGTCGGACTGCCGAGCGACTCGGCACCGGCATGCCTCGGTGAGGGCCGCACGACGGGCGGGACGGCGTCAGCCGACCCGGCGCCGTTGACCAGCAAGAAGGCCCAGCTCGCCGCCCTCCTGACCGCGCTTCCCCCCGACGACCCTCGCACTCCCTACGCGCTGGCCCGCGACCTCGCACCCGCCCTCGACCTGCATGAGGGCACAGCCCGCCGCTACATCGCCGAACTTCGCAAGGCCGCCGACATGTCCGCGGCCGCAGCCTGAACCGCGAGGATCAGCTCCCCTCAGGGGGCAGCGACGCATCCACGCGACCGGAACGCACCGGCCACGTGACATTGGGCCGCTGCCACGGTCCCGCGATAGGAACGCCGGCCGGCGGACATCCCTTCTTCGCCGCCCACGGGCGCCTGACAACACCCGGTCCCGCATGGGCTAGGCGTCGCGGCCCTCGCCCTCGCCGCCGGCGCGCCGGCGCAGCCGGCCGGCGGGCCGGTATTCGGCGATCCAGGCCTCGACGTCGTCGGTGCGCCAGATGTGGCCGGCGGCCAGGGTGACGTACGGCCTCGGGAACGTCGGATCGCTGGCCAACAGCTGGTTCACCCGGGTCCGGTTCACACCGAGCCGCTTCGCGATTTCCGCGGCCCCCATCAGCGGTTGCGCCACACAAAAATCCTAGTAGACGACCGTCTACCCCTGCCGTACGCTCGGCGCTACGCAACGGTCGTCTAGTAGCGACCTGCTGCGTCTTCCGCGCCGCCCGCCACGCCGGCAGCGCCCCTCCCACTGGTCATCCCAGGAACGAGGCCCCGATGGACCACCCCCCGCTCCCCAGCCCCGGGCCCTGGCGCCCCGGACCCCTCGACCAGCCACCAGCCAGCCTGCTGGTCACCGGCGACGGTCACGAGCTGACGATCGGCCCCGGCGCGACACCAGACCTGCTGGCAGCGCTGCTCATCCAGGTCCCGCACCGCGCCCGATTCGTCGAGCACCATGGCGACCTGTTGACCGGACTACCAGGCGACACGCCGGCTTGGTGATGGCGTGTGCTCGTGGGTGATCGATAGACCTGCCCCGTCTCGGTGTCGAAGGGGTGGAGTCGGGTTGTTCGACGAGTCAGAGCGTGATGTCCGGTCCATTCAGGTGCCCCGGTGGGGTCGGGTGGAACAGGTCGGTGGCCTGGTTCCGTGGCTCGTCGTGGATCCGGACGGGGTGCCGGTCGAGCCGATCCGGCGGTACCTGACGGACTTCGTGGCCCGGGACAATCGTTCGGGCAGCGTCCGCAGTTACGCATATGGTCTGCTGCGCTGGTGGCGGTGGCTGCGGGCTGTGGGTGTTGAGTGGGATCAGGCCACGGCCGCGGAGGCTCGCGATCTCGTGCTGTGGTTGAAGCAGGCGGCCAAGCCACGGCGGTCGCCGCGGACGGGGTCGGCGGCGACGGCGGGCACGGTCAATCCGATCACTCGTAAGACGTATCTCGATGACGAGTACAAGCCTCGGACGGTGCGGCACTCGAACGCGGTCGTGCGGGCGTTCTACGAGTTCTGGATCGAGATCGGTCAGGGTCCGCTGGTCAATCCGGTGCCGTTGGATCGCGGTTCGGGTCGGCGCGCGAACGCGCATCACAATCCGTTGGAGCCGTTTCGGCCCGAGGGGCGTGTCCGCTATAACCCGAGGGTCGCACGGCGCAGGCCGAGGGCGATGCCCGATGAGCGGTGGAACGAGTTGTTCGCTGCGCTGCGGTCCAACCGGGACCGGGCCCTGGTGGCTCTGGCGGTCAGCAGCGCGGCCCGTGCCGGTGAGCTTCTCGGTGTCCGGTGCGTGGACCTGGACTGGGGCGAGCAGCTGGTGCGCGTCGTGCGCAAGGGCACGCAGGCCGAGCAGTGGCTGCCGGCCAGCCCGGAGGCGTTCGTGTGGCTGCGTCTCTATCTGGCTGATCTCGGTGAGTCGCCGGGTCAGGACGAGCCGCTGTGGCAGACGCTTCGCCAGCGGGACCGGGGTGAGGGCCCGCGGCGTCAGCCGTTGAACTACGAGGCGCTGCGGGCGGTGTTCCGTCGGGTCAACGGCCTGTTGGGCACGAACTGGTCGATGCACGACCTGCGGCACACGGCGGCGGTCAGGATGAGCCGGGACGAGCGGCTGTCGATGCGCGACGTGCAGGTCATCCTCGGTCATGCGCACCTGTCCACGACCGCCGACGTCTACCTGGTGGAGGACGACGCCGAGGTCATCCGGCGAGTCCACGAGTACCTGGCGGGCCGAGAGGCCCAGGCGCAGGTTCCGCCGCCGGCCGCCGCGGGCTACGACGAGGGGGACCTCGCGGTGCTGTTCGGGGGGAGCCTGCGATGACGGTCGTCACGGCCGCCCGGGCGCAGCCGGGCCTCGCTGCCGTGCCGGGCAACCCGTGCCTGGGGCATGAGCCGGGCCCGGCTGACCGGTTCTCGATCGAGGAGGTGCTTGGCCAGCTGCGGGAGCTGCCCACCTGGTTGACCTGGGAGGGAACGCCGCCGAGCCAGCGGCTGCGGGGCGCGGCACGGGTGTTTGGCTCTGGCGGTTTGATTTGGTTCTGGCGCAGATCTTGTGACGCGAGCGCAGTCGATCACTGGGCGTCACCGGGATCCGCGGCCGACAGACCGGCCACGACTGGCAAGTCGCGTCGCGGCCGGGGGCCACCACAAGATCCGCGCCAGAGCCTTTGATTTGGCCCCACTGTGGCGGCTTGAAGTGGCCCCACCCGGAGGCCGTTCGGTGGCGGAGTGACGGCTTGAAGTGGCCCCACCCGAGGGTGGGGGTGCGATGATCGCGTCTTCCGTTGCGGGGAGGGCTGTGGGGGGCTGTGGGGTCGTCGAGGGTCGAGCAGTTCGAGGCGATCCGGGTGGATGCGCGCCGCGGGATGTCGATCCGGGAGTTGGCCGAGCGGCATGGGGTGCATCGGCGGACGGTGCGGCAGGCGTTGGAGTCGGCGGCTCCGGTTCCGCGGCGGACCCCGGTGCGGGTCTCGGCGCGGTTGGAGACCTTCAAGGCGGCGATCGACGCGATGCTGGTGGCGGATCTCGACGCTCCGCGGAAACAGCGGCACACCGCGAGGCGGGTCCGTGACCGCCTCGTCGCGGAGGACGGGATGAGCGAGGCGGTCGCGTACTCGACGGTGCGTGACTATGTGGCCCGGCGCCGGCCGGAGATCGCGGCCGAGGCTGGTCGTGGAATGGAGACCGCGTTCGTGTTACAGACCCATCTGCCGGGGCAGGAAGCCGAGGTTGATTTCGGGGATCTGTGGGTTCTGCTTTCCGGCGTGCAGACGAAGTGTTTCCTGTTCACGTTGCGGTTGTCGTATTCGGGCAAGGCCGTGCACCGGGTGTTCGCCTCGCAGGGACAGGAGGCGTTCATCGAGGGTCATCTGCACGCGTTCACGGTGCTCGGCGGTGTCCCGGCCGGGAAGATCCGCTATGACAATCTGCGGTCCGCGGTGTCGCGGGTGCTGCTGGGCCGTAACCGGACCGAGTCCGACCGGTGGGTGCTGTTTCGTTCCCATTTTGGTTTCGACGCGTTCTACTGCCTGCCCGGGGTTGAGGGCGCGCACGAGAAGGGCGGGGTCGAGGGCGAGGTCGGCCGGTTCCGGCGCAACCATCTGGTGCCGGTGCCCGAGGTCGACACGCTCGCCGAGCTCAACGGGCGAATCGAACAGGCCGACCTGGCCGACGACGGCCGGCGGATCGAGGGACGCCTCGTCACGGTCGGGCAGGCGTTCGCGGCGGAGGTGGGGCTGTTGCGGGCGCTGCCGGAGGAGGCGTTCGAGCCGGGGCTGCTGCTGACCCCGCGGGTCGACCGCTACGGGCAGGTCACGGTCCGCCAGTGCCACTACTCGGTACCGGTCCGCCTGATCGGCCAGCGGGTCCGGGTGTTCCTGCGCGCCTCCGAGCTGGTCATCCTCGACGGCCGGGTCGAGGTCGCCCGGCACACCCGCGCGGTCCGCAAGGGCTCCCAGAGCCTGCTGCTGGACCACTACCTGGAGGTCCTGGCCCGCAAGCCCGGAGCGCTGCCGGGGGCGACCGCGCTGGTCCAGGCCCGCGCCAGCGGGATGTTCACGCCGGCGCACGACGCCTTCTGGGCGGCGGCCAGGCGGGCGCACGGCGACAGCGGCGGGACCCGGGCCCTCGTCGAGGTCCTCCTGCTGCACCGCCACCTGTCCCACCCCGACGTCGTCGCCGGCCTGACCGCGGCGGTCGCCACCGGCGCGTCCACCGCCGACGTGGTCGCGGTCGAGGCCCGCAAAGCCACCCAGGCCCGCCGGCCCACACCCGCACCGGCCCCGACGGCCAGCCCGGTCGTGAGCCTGACCGCGCGGCGCCTGGCCGGCCTGCCACCCGACAGCCGCCCGGCCCCGTCGGTCGCCCACTACGACCAGCTCCTGCGCCGCCGCGCACCCCAACCGCCCGCCGCCCGGGCCCCACCCCCAGCATCTGAAGGAGAAATGTCATGAACGCGCTACGCCGCAACGTCACCGAACAGGCCGCCGACGCCGCCATCGACCAGGCCTGCCGAGCCCTACGCCTCCCGACGGTCCGCGCCCGGTTCCCCGAGATCGCCGACGCCGCCGAACGCGAACACCTCACCTACCGCGGGTTCCTCGCCGAACTGTTCATGACCGAATGCGAGGAACGCGACCGCCGCCGCTCCGACCGGCAGGTCAAAGCCGCCGGCTTCCCCCGCTCGAAATGGCTCGCCGACTTCGACTACACCGCGAACCCCACCGTGAACCCCGCCCTCGTCAACACCCTCGCCAGCTGCGCCTGGGTCACCCGGGGCGAACCACTCTGCCTCATCGGCGACTCCGGCACCGGCAAATCCCACCTCCTCATCGCCCTCGGCTCCGCCGCCGCGATCGCCGGCCACCGCGTCCGCTACACCCTCGCCGCGAAACTCGTCAACGAACTTGCCGAGGCCGCCGACGAGAAACAACTCGCGAAGACCATCGCCCGCTACGGCCGCGTCGACCTCCTCTGCATCGACGAACTCGGCTACATGGAACTCGACCGCCGCGGCGCCGAACTCCTCTTCCAGGTCCTCACCGAACGCGAAGAGAAGAACAGCGTCGCGATCGCCTCCAACGAGTCCTTCTCCGGCTGGACCAAAACCTTCACCGACCCGAGACTCTGCGCCGCCATCGTCGACCGCCTCACCTTCGGCGCCAACATCATCGAAACCGGCACCGACTCCTACCGCCTCGCCCACGCCCGCGCCGCCCGCCAGGCCACCGCCTGACCCACCCAGGTGGGGCCACTTCAAGCCGCCACACCGTGGCCCCACCACCCTCCGGGTGGGGCCACTTCAAACCGCCCTGGCGGGGCCAGATGGAAGGCTCTGGCGCGGATCTTGTGGTGGCCCCCGGCCGCGACGCGACCTGCCAGTCGTGGCCGGTCTGTCGGCCGCGGATCCCGGTGACGCCCAGTGATCGACTGCGCTCGCGTCACAAGATCTGCGCCAGAACCAGATGGAACCGCCAGAGCCAGGTGTTGACCTGGCTGGGGTCCTGGCCTGGCGAGGGATGGCAGGGGCGCTGGCTCACCGCCAGCGGTGACGAGGACTCGGGTTGGACGCGCCAGCTCGCCGCGGACGGCCCCCGAACGGCCCGCTCCAGCGTCACGGAGCTGCGAGCGGGGCTGAACTGGCTGTTCCTGGCACGTGTCCTGCGACCGGGCTACGGCTACTTCGTGCGCACCAAGCCCGCCGTTCTGTTCGAGCAGGCACCCCACCTCATCAGCCCGGAGCTGTTCGACCGGCTCAGCCAGGACACAGCCGAGCCGATCACCGCCCAGGAGCGCACCCTGGCACGCACGGCCTTGGTCAAGATGGTCCTGCACACCGGCAAGGACCTCGAGCACCTCACCACCCAGGACATCTTCGAGTTCCGCGACTGGATGAACCTGCGCCACAAGGCCAACAGGGGACTGGGCACGGCGTGGGACCTGCTGCGCGAGGCAGGAGTGATCTCCGTGAGCGGGTCGTTGCGGGAAGCAGTCCGCCGCGGCCAGCTACCGGTCAGCGATCTCGTCGACTCCTACGGCATCCGCAGCCCCACCGTCCGGGCCGTGCTGATCCGCTACCTGGAAGAGCGGCGTCCCAGCCTGGACTACAACACCCTGCGCGGAACCGCCAGCCAGCTCGCGGGCACGTTCTGGGCCGACATCGAACGCCACCACCCTGGCATCGACAGCCTGGACCTGCCCGAGGACGTCGCCCAGGCGTGGAAGGAACGCCTGCGCACGGTCCGCACGAAACAGGGACACGTCAGGCCGCGCCAAGGCCGGCTGGAGCTGCTGACCCAGGTGCGGGCCTTCTACCTCGATATCCAGGAATGGGCGCACACAGACCCGTCCTGGGTGCCCTGGGCGGTCCCCAGCCCTGTCCGCCGCGGCGACACCGGCGGGATCGTCAAGGCCCGGCTCCAGGCCACCGCACGGATGCACCAGCGGGTCCGGGAACGTCTGCCCCAGATGCCGGTCCTGGTCGAGACCGCCGAACGCCACCGCGACCGTCAGCGGACGCTGCTGGACACGGCGACCACGACCGCCGGCGGCGGGCTGTTCACCCACGACGGCCAGCGATACCGGCGTCTCGCCGCCAAAGCTCACCACGGAGGCGACCGCTACCGCGGCCGGGACACCGTGGTCGCCGAGAACGTCGACACCGGCGTCAGCGCCGACCTGACCCGCGCCGAGGACGAGGCGTTCTGGGCCTGGGCGATCATCGAAACCCTCCGGCACACAGGCACCCGGCTGGAGGAACTACTGGAGATCACACATCTGGCGTTGACCTCCTACCAGCTTCCCGGCACCCGCGAACTGGCGCCACTCCTGCAGATCGTGCCGTCGAAGAGCAACGAGGAACGGCTCCTTCTCGTCAGCCCGGAGCTCGCCAGCGTCCTGGCCAGTGTCATCAGCAGGCTCCGCCGTCTCAACGGCGGCTCCGTCCCCCTGGTCGCCCGCTGGGACCCCCACGAGCGGATCACCGGACCGCCGCTTCCGCACCTGTTCCAGCGCCGCAACGGCCACCGCTGGAGCGTGATGAGCTACAACACGGTCCACCACCTCCTCAACGACGCGGTCGCGCGGACCGGCCTGCTCGACGCCGCGGGCGAGCCACTGCACTACAGCGCCCACGACTTCCGCAGAATATTCACCACGGAGGCCGTGACCGGAGGGCTCCCGGTCCATATAGCGGCACGGCTGCTCGGCCACCAGACGATAACCACGACACAGGCATATCTCGCCGTTTTCCAGGAAGATCTCATCCGGTCCTACAGGTCCTTTCTCGACGGCCGGCGGGCCGTCCGGCCCGAGGCCGAGTACCGTGAGCCAACCGAGGAGGAATGGCGCGAGTTCCAGCAACACTTCCAAGCCCGCAAGCTGGAACTGGGCGACTGCGGCCGACCCTACGGCACAGGCTGCCAGCACGAACACTCGTGCCTGCGCTGCCCGATGCTGAGAGTCTCACCGGCCCAGCGAACCCGGCTGGTCGAAATCATTCGAAACCTCGATGACCGCATCAGCGAGGCCAAGATGAACGGCTGGCTCGGCGAAGTCGAAGGACTCCACTACAGCCGCACCAAAGCCAAAGAGAAACTCACCAGCCTCGACAAGACGATCCGCAACTCCCCGGGAACCCAGACCGACCTCGGGATCCCGACCATCAGATAGCAGCAGCGGCCGACACCAGCCACCCTTCCCCGGACGAACACTCCACATATCCGAGGAATGTCCTCTTTGCTTACTCCAGAAAAGATGTAGAGGTCACCCTGGTCTTCCGCGCCGGCCCGGTCCCGCCGCCAGCCGCCGTCGCCGCGCTCTCACCGGACGGCGGACGCGGCGCGGGCTGGCTGGTGGCAGTGCCGGACGGGCCGATCGAGCACGAGCCACCGCTGATCGCCCTCGGCGACCGAGGCCCCGCCCTGCGCCGCGCCCTGGCCGGCGTGACGCTCGGCGCGTTCGACGAGCGCATCGTCACCTGGCTGACGGGCTGGGACTCGCCGACGGTAGCCACCCTGACCAGCCTGATCCACCGCGCCCGCGCCACTGAACGCACTCTCGCCCGCAGCGCCTGACGCCCAGATCCGCCCCGTCGACAGACTGCCGCCGCCGACCGTCCCCTACACCGACGGCGGCAGCCACCTGGCCGCGCCGGGCCGGCAGTGCGGATCAGATCGACCTCGGACTGCTCGATTCAGGCGAGTCCGGCCCGGCCATTGATGCGCCCGACGGACCAGGGGTCGGCTGGTTCCCCGCGACCAGCCCTTGTAGCGCTCGCCGTGCTGCGCGAAGGGCCTTTGCCGCACTCGGGCAGGCGACGTCCGGGCGCCCGTCGGAGCGGTACATGTGGCTCTGTGCCGCAAGAGGAAGCGGAGCAGGTCGCTGCAGAGGCACGGGTCCCCTTGGGGTCACCTGGGGCTGCCCGTGTTTCGGCGGCGCGCAGTTGCTCGCTTGCCCTCGAATCGTCCGAAGGCGGCTTGGCGACTCACCTGCAGCGCCCCGCCGATGACCTCCCAGACGATGCCGCGCCCGCGGGCCACGGCGGCGGCGTCGTGGGCGATGCGGTCGGCGCGTGCGGCGACCATCCGGGTCAGGACGAGGGCCGCCAGCGGGCGGTCAGCGACAAGCTTGTCGAGCTTGCCGAACCCTACCTGCCAAGATGAGATGAGACAGGCGGTATGTCTCTTATAGGGTAGTTTGGGCGGGGTTGGGAGAGGGAGATCGTGGCGGCGGTGCTGACGGCCAGGCGAGGCCTGGTCGATGATGGTCGGGTGGATGACCCCGGACCTGAGGCGGGACGGCCTGACCCGGAGGTCGAGCCGAAGGCGAAGCGGCGGACGTTCACGGCGGCGTACAAGGCTCGGATTCTCGCGGAATACGACGCGGCGACCAGGCCCGGCGAGAAGGGCGCGATCCTGCGTCGGGAGCGGTTGTACTCGGCGCATATCGTGGAGTGGCGTCGCGCGGCGGGCCAGGGCGCGGCGGCGGTGCCGGGGAGGAAGCGCGGCCGGCCGGCGGCCGACCCGCGGGACAAGAAGATAGCGGAGCTGGAGGCGACGCTGGCCCGGAAAGAGAAGGAACTCGAGGCGTCCCAGCGCGTGATTGGCATCATGGGAAAAGCCAACGCGCTCTTGGAGGCGCTTTCCGAGAGCATTCCCGAAATTACCCGGGCGTCGTCGCCGAAGGAGAACGGATAGTCGACGCGTGCGTGGTCGAGCTTTCCGGGGTCGTCGGGCCGAAGAATGCCTGCGATCTGGTGGGTCGGTCGCGGGCGACGTTCTACCGGCGCCATCGCCCTCCGGCGTCGGCGCTGGAGCGGCGGCCGCCGAAGCCGCACAAGGAGCGTGTGCAGCCCCGGGCGCTTTCCGCGGAGGAACGGGCGAGGGCCCTTGGGGTTCTCAACTCGGAGCGGTTCGCCGACTCGTCGCCGGCGCACGTGTGGGCGACGCTGCTCGACGAGGGGGTCTACCTGGCCTCTCCCCGTACGCTGTACCGGATCCTGGCGGCCCGGGAGCAGACCGGGGAGCGCCGTGCCCAGGCGACGCATCCGCCGCGTGTGAAACCCGAGCTGCTCGCGTCCGCGCCGAACCAGGTGTGGACCTGGGATATCGAGCGCCACGAGGCGCTTACAAACCGGATGGAGGTGAAAGACCCCCATCGTCACGCCGTCGCAGCGGAGTGACAGAAGCTGAGGGTGGCCCAAACCGGGAGGCGACGGGGAGGGAAAGCAGCCCTGACAACGACGGGATGCATCAGAACTACCGGATGGTGCGGGCCCGGCAAGCGAGTTGGGAAGGTCGACGAGAGGAACCAGCGCTGTAAAGCTCCTCAAGAGGTACCGCCAGCCTCAACCCGGTGGATATGGGCTGGATTGCGGTGCGCACCCGCCCTTGGGCGGGGAACTCCCTGGCTGGTTGATATCGCCGGCTGGGAGGCCACGGTGAAAGTCTGCGGCGTAACCGTGGCGAGGCCGCAGGGGCATAGCTGGCGACCTAACCCGACAACCGGTTGTAAGCGAACGTGGGAACCGCCCAGAGGCTCCCGCCGCCGGCGTTCAAGCCATGGACGCGGGCGCGGGAAAGCGAGTCGTCCGCCGACGGCCCTGGGCGGGGCGGAGGACCTGTAGTAGTCGCAGGCGTAGCGACCTGCCGTGGAGGGCGGGAGAGCCGCCCACAGGGCGAAGGGGTCCAGCGGATTCAGGTGGTTAGGGGCTGTAATGGCAGGAGCACACTGGTGAACACCGGTGAACCGTGGCCGAGCTTCGCCGAGGCATGGCCACGGGTACTGAGGATGCAGACCAAGCTGCACCGATGGGCGGCCGGTGACCCCGGCCGTGTGTTCGATGATCTGATGAACCTCGTCTACCACCCGGACTTCCTGGTAGTGGCCTGGAACCGGGTGCGAACAAACAAAGGAGCGCGCACCGCCGGGGTGGACCGGGTCGTGCCGGCCTCCCTGGAGAACGAGCGGGACGTCGCTGCGCTGTTGGCCGACGTGCGGTCGGGTCTGAAGGCCCGGACGTTCACCCCCCTGCCGGTTCGGGAGCGTGTGATTCCCAAATCCGACGGGTCGGGCAGGCTGCGGCGCCTGGGAATTCCGACGGTTGCAGCATAGTCCCGTTTTGTCCAAGTCTTCTTTGGGTTTCCTAACGGTGACTCATCCGTTTCACGCGCTGGCTGGCCGGCGTCTGGAGATTTTGTATGTCAAGCGCCGGGGTGGTGGGCTGGTGTTTGTCTGCGCGCGTGATGTGGGCCGGACGGTGACGTTGCCGCAGGCGTGGACGGATCGTGGGGAGGCCCCGATGACGGAGCGGCTGTCGGTGGAGCAGTTGGGTGCTGCGCGGGTGCTGGCGGATGCCCTGCTGCGCCGGGGTGAGCGTGGCCGGACAGGGCAGGGGGAGGACGGCGGGGAGGTGCCGTGCGAGGCCCCGGCGGGGCCGGGATCGAGGGGCCGTGGCGGGGCCGGGGGTGTGGCGCGAACAGGTGATGGTGCTGGCGAACATGGTCGAGGCGGTGCTGGAGGGTGGCCGTGAACGGGTTTTCGAAGATCACCGCGTCGCATCGGTCCCGGGCGGCCGCGATCTACCTTCGGCAGTCGACGTTGGTGCAGGTGCGGGACAACACCGCCTCCACGTTGCGGCAGTACGCCCTGGTGGACACGGCGGTGGAGCTGGGCTGGGACCGCGAGAACGTGCGGGTGATCGATGCGGACCTGGGGGTGTCGGGGACGTTCGGTGCCGACCGCGAGGGCTTCCGCGACCTGGTGGCTCAGGTGTGTCTGGGCGAGGTCGGGGCGATCTTCGGGTTGGAGGTGTCCCGGCTGGCCCGCTCGTCGGCGGACTTCGCCCGCCTGCTGGAGTTGGCCCGTCTGACGGATGCGCTGCTCGTGGACACCGACGGTGTCTACGATCTCGCGGACATCAACGACCGCCTCCTGCTCGGGCTGAAGGGCAGTATGTCCGAGTGTGAGCTGCACCTGCTGACCGGCCGGTTGCAGGGCGCGAAACGGGCCGCGGCTGAACGCGGCGAGCTGCGTTTCCCGCTGCCGGTCGGCTACGTCTACGACGACGAGGGTGTCTGCGTGATCGACCCGGACCGGGAGGTGCAGGCCGCGGTCCGGGACGTCTTCGCCGCGTTCGCCGCGGGCGGCTCGGCGTTCCAGGTGGTGGCCGCGTTCGCCCGGCGGCGGTTCCCCCTGCGGGCCTACGGGGGCATCTGGGCCGGACAGCTGCGGTGGGGCCGGCTGACCCACTCCCGGGCGCTGGGGGTGCTGTCCAACCCGTGCTATGCGGGCACCTACGTCTACGGCCGGTACGCCACCCGCCGCACCGTGTGCCCGGACGCCACCGTGCACACCGGGGTGCGGCTGCTGCCCCGCGAGCAGTGGCCCCTCGTGCTGCACGGCCACCACGAGGGCTACATCACCTGGGAGGAGTATGTGGCCATCGAGGCGAGGCTGACGGCCAACTGCACCCACCAGGGGGCGCGCCCGGCGCGGGAGGGCCTGGCCCTGTGTCAGGGGATCATGTTCTGCGGGTCGTGCGGACGGCCGATGACCACCCGCTACTACCCGCAGGGGCGGGCGGCCTACGGCTGCTCGTCGTCGCGCGCCGACCACGAGGCCACCGCGACCTGCCGGTCGATCCGCGCCGACGTGGTCGACGACGCGGTGGCCGGCTTGCTGCTCGCCACGGTGTCGCCGGGGCAGATCGAGCGGGCTCTGGCCGCCGCGGACGAGGTCACCTCCCGGCACACCCGCTCCCACCGGGCGGCCGAGCTGGCCGTGGAACGTGCCCGCTACGACGCCGGGCGCGCCGAGCGCGCGTTGGGCGCGGTGGAGCCGGAGAACCGGCTGGTCGCCGCCACCCTGGAGACCCGCTGGGAAGCCAGACTGTCCGCCCTGGCCGAAGCCGAGGCCGCCCTGGCCGCCGCCCGCGACAGCAGGCCGGCGCTACCGGACCGGGACGGCCTGCGCGCGCTGGCCGCGGACCTGCCCGGACTCTGGCACAGCCGGCACACCCGGGACCGGGACCGCAAGCGGCTGCTGCGCACCCTCATCTCGGATGTCACCCTGCTGCCCGAGACCGACCGGGCCCGGGCCCGGCTCGGGGTGCGCTGGCACACCGGCGCCACCGACGAGCTCGCCCTGCGCAGACCAGCCACCTCACCGGAAGTGCGCAGGACCCCGGCCCCAGCCCGCCAGCTGATCGCCCGGCTCGGTCCGGACCATTCCGACGCCGAGATCGTCACCGCGCTCACCGAAGCCGGGCTGACCACCGGAACCGGCCGTCCCTACGACGAAGCGGCCGTCGCCTGGGTCCGCCACACCTACAACATCCCCGGCCGGTGCCCGTTCCAGGACGGGGAGATCTGCGTCGACCAGGCCGCGGCAATCCTCGGGATCACCGCCAACGCCGTCTACTACTGGCTCACCCACGACCGGCTCGCAGGCCGCAAGGACCCCTCCGGACGCTGGTGCATCCCCTGGAACGCCCAGATCGAGGCCACCTGCCGCCGCCAGATCGACGCCTCCGGCCACCTCATCCCCCATGCCCCCGGCCCCCGTGAGGTCCTGCCCGGCGACATCACCGTCCACCAGGCCGCCACCCGACTCGGCGTGCCCGACGACGTCATCTACTACCGCATCCGCATCGGCCAACTGACCGCGCGGCGCACCCCGAGCGGGTGCCTGAGCCTCCCGTGGAACCCGCAGGTCGCGGCCGCCTGCCGCACACGGATCGAGCATCCCGGATCCGGCCCGACCGGCCCGGGCAGCCGGCCCCTCCCGCACGCCGCCACCGCACACGGAGACCTCAGCGTCCACCAGGCCGCCACCAGGCTCGGTATCCCCACCGCGCAGATCTACTACTGGATCCGCCGCGGCTACCTGACCGCCTACCGTGTCAACGCTGACCGGGTCGCCATCCCCTGGAACGACCAGGTGGAAACCGCCTGCCTCCACCGCGCCGCCCGCACCGTGAAAGTCAACTCCACAACCCAAACGATTACAGCGAGATGAGCAGTATGAAGCCACCACGCCTACCTGGTCGGACAAGCTGGTCGCCGAGGCCGTGCGTCTCCTGCTGGAGGCGTACTACGACGTCCAGTTCTCCGACCGCTCCCACGGTTTCCGCCCAGGCCGAGGCTGCCACACAGCGCTACGCGAGGTGGTCGACGTCTGGAAAGGGACACACTGGTTCATCGAGGGGGACATCTCCCGCTGCTT
>NZ_JASNFO010000132.1:0-29732 GCF_032027725.1 Pseudofrankia coriaricola
CTGCGGATCTTGTCGCCGCGGACCGTGTACAGATTCGGGATGTGACCGAACAGGGGTCCGAACAGGTTGCCGGTGAACAGGATGCGCTCGTCGGGGAGCCAGACGACCAGCGAGTCGGTCGTCTCCCCACCCGGCGTCGAGTACAGCTCGACGCGACGGCCGCCGAGGGTGAAGGTGTGGCTGTCGAGGAAGGTGGTGGTCAGGACCGGCTCGGGCGGCTGGTAGGTGGGGTCGACCCTGGTGATGTCACGGTTCCAGAGCCGGCGGCTGCGGCGGGCGAAGAACGGCTGCAGCCGGTGGAAGTACTCCCGGACGTCCGGATGGTTGGCCTGCGCGATCGTCTCGATGCCCGGTGCGTCGAGCTGCGACCAGCCTCCGACGTGGTCCGGGTGGCCCTGGGTGAACACGATGACACGCACGGGGTTGGCGCTGACCGCGGAGAACCGGGTCCTGATCTGCTCGGCCTCGTTGTACATCCCGGTGTTGATCAGCAGATCGCCGGCCGGCGTCGTGACGAGATAGCTGTTGGAGATGCCCTTCGACGCGAAGATGCCGTCGGCGATCGGCACGGCGTCCTGGACGCCTTCGCCCTCCCGGACGATGAGCGCGTTGAGGGGCTGCTTCTCGGTGCTCGCCGAGTTCTCGGGGTCCGGGCTGCTCATCGGGTGCGGTCCTTTCCGACCTCGGGCCGGATCTGGAAGGCGTCCGTGTAGAAGGCGAACCGGGCGCGCAGCTCGTCCGCGTCGAGCCCGAAGTCGCCCTCCAAGTCGTAGACGATGCGGCCGCGCCGGCCGCGCGGATGTGACGCCAGGTAGTGCTCGATGTCCGCCCGGGTCTCGTCGGTGACCGTGAGGCCGGCGCGTTCCAGTACGCCGGCGGCGGCCTGGACGTCGTTGCCGACGATCTCGTCGAAGCGCAGCTCGACGAGCTGGCCCGCGGGCACCAGGTGCCGGTCGCGCAGGTAGCTGCGCAGCATCCGTTCGAGGCGGTCGACCCAGTAGGCGACGTGGCTGTCGATGTCCGGACGCTTCTGGCCCGCCTTGAGCGCCATGCCGCGCATGGTCAGCAGGGACTGGATCGTGGCGACCGGGTCACGGTGGATCATCACCACCGTCGCGTCGGGATAGGTCGTCAGCAGCGGGACCAGCTGCTCGCTGTGCTGGTTGGACTTCAGCATCCAGCGCCGGTCGCTCGGGAACTGCCAGGCGACGGCGCGCAGCACGTTCTTCATGTAGCGGTAGTGCGGCGTCTGGTGGTGGCCGAGGTAGTGGTCACGGAAGCCGGGGACGTTCGCCATCCACTCCCACTGGTAACTGGCGAAGTCGGGGATCTGCAGCTCGTTCTCGCCGCAGGCGTGGTCCGGTGAGTGCTCGTGCATCGCCGCGAAGATCTCGTTCTGGCTGAGCCGTTGCCACCGCGCGTCCGAACGGGACCAGCGGGGGTCGACCCCGTCCGGCCCGGCCGTCTCGCCCACGCTCGGGGCCGGCTGCGCCGCCAGGTAGACCGGGAGATGCCGCAGCCGCCGGTCGGCGGCCAGCAGGTTCTCCAGATGGGTACTGCCCGAGCGGGGCAACGCGATGACGTTGATCGGCCGCTCGATCGGCGCGTCCAGGCAGTCCGGGTGGTCGTCCCAGTACCGCTGGATGAGCAGCCGGTTCGCCGCCGCCTTCACACACTGGTCGAGGAACGTCGCCTTGTAGGTTCGCCAGACGTTGTCATCGGCCTCGACCTCGGCCAGCAGAATGCCGAGACGTTGGGTGAAGTCGAGCGAGCCGAAGTCATCCAGGCCCGTCTGCCGGCTCGCACCCTCGAGCACCGCGTCGATGCTCATGTCCAGGGGACGTGCCTCGTCGGCCTCCAGGGCGGCCCGCTCGGCGGGCGAACGGGTGTCGTCGCGCATGCCCTCGACGCGCAGCACCTTTACGGCCATGGCGGCAGCTCCGTAACGTCGGTCTTTCCCGCGTTCGCCAACCAGCCGCCATCGATGACCACGAGGTCACCGGTGTGGTAACGCGACTCGTCGCTCATGAAGTAGACGCCGATCCCCTCGAAGTCCTCGGCGTTGCCGGGCCGCCCCGACGGGTTGTACCGGCGGTTGCGGTCGAACAGCGGGCTGTCGACCGGAATCTGGACCGTCTCGCTCACCGTGTACCCGGGGCAGACCACGTTGCAGCGGATCCCGTAGCGGCCCGCCTCGACAGCGATGCCCCGGGACATGGCCGCCATCGCACCTTTGGATGCGTTGTAGTGCTGCATGCCGGGGCTGCCGGTCAGCGCGGAAAGGCTGGCGCAGAACAGCAGCGACCCGCCGGGGTCGCCCGCGTCGTAACGCCGCTTCATGTGCCGGGCGCCCTCGCGCATGGCGAAGAACGCGCCGTGCTGGTTGACCGCCAGCAGGGCGTGCCAGGCCTGGCTTGTCATCTCGACGAAGCTGCGCTCCCGGCTCATCAGCCCGGCGTTGGCGATGACGCCGTCGATGCGGCCCATCTCCTCCGCCGCCTCGTTCATCGCGGTGACGACGCGTGCCTCGTCGCTGACGTCGACCTCCTGGGCGAGCACGCGGTGGCCGAGGCCGGCCAGTTCCTTGGCAACCTCGGCGTTCTTGTCCGCCCGCCGGCCCCAGACGACGACGTCACCACCGGCCCGAGCGACACCTCGGGCGAAGGCCAGACCGATGCCGGCGTTGCCGCCACTGACCACGACCACGCGACCCGCCAAGTCGAACATAGTGAGATTGCTATAGCAAAACCAACATTGCCGTCAAGGGTTCACTGTCTGCGCTGGTCGGCTACCGTCGCTGGCATGGCCCGCCCCGCGCCCGCGTCCGCCCGTGCGGTCGACATCGTTGCGTTCCTCACCGCGCACCCGTCCCGGGGCTTCACGATCAGCGAGCTGGTCTCGCATCTCGGGATGAACATCGCCTCGGCGCACGCCACCCTGGCGGTGCTGTGCGACAGCGGTTTTCTCATCCGGGACCCGGCGCATCGGACCTACGTGCTGGGCCCCGCGCTCGCGGTGACGGGGTTCGCCGCCCTCGAGCAGCATCCGGCGATCGGCGCCGCCCTAGAGCAGGCCGAGGTGCTCGCCGACGGGCTCGACGTCGAGGTCGGCCTCTCAGCTGTCGCGGGCCGAGACATCATCTTCCTGGCCCGCCGGGGCCCACAGCCGCTTGTGCAGAGCATCGGTTACCCCGGCGACCGCACGCCGCTGCTCGCCCCGATCGGCGCCGTCTTCCTGGCCTGGGCCGACGACGGCACGGTGACCTCGTGGCTCGAGCGCCCGGCCCTGCCCGCTCCGCTCACCGAGCTCTACCGCGGCGTCCTGGCCGAGATCCGCGACCGGGGGTTCAGCGTTCCGTTGCAGGCCATCGCGGCGCCCGCGATGATCGACGCCATCGCGAAGATGCGCAGCGATCCCACCGACGACCACGCCGAGCAGCGCCTCACCGAGGTTCTGGCGATCTCGGGGGAAATGCTGCTCTCGTTCGACGGCCTGACCGAATCGGACGAGATCGCCGTCAAGACCGTCGCGGCGCCGATCTTCGACCCGATCGGCCGCGTCATGCTGGCTCTCAGCATCACCGCGCCGGACCAGCCCACCACCGTGGGCCACGTGCTCGACCTCGGCCGCCGCCTCGTCCAGTCCGCGTTGATCGCCACCCGCGAGTCCCGTGGCCGGGTCCCGGGCCGCGACCTGGTCACCGGCACGGTCGGCTCGACGCGGCACCGCTGACGGACTCGACACCTACGACCCGAGAGGAAGCGATGGATCTCCTACCGGTCAAGATCGACTGCTTGTCACACCTGGGAATAACCGTCCGGGACCTCTCCGCCTCGCTGGACTTCTACACGCGGGTCCTCGGTTTCGTCGTTCGATTCACCGACGAGCAGGATGGATGGACCCGGGTCGGCCTGGAGATCAACGGCATCCTCCTGGAGATCTTCAGCCCTCATCGGGCTTCGTCCTCCAGTGCGGGCCTCGACCCCTTCTATCCAAAGGATCTCGGACGGCCCAAGATCGCGCTCACCGTCGCCGACGCCCAGGCGACATACCAGCGGCTGATCGACGCGGGCGTCGCTCCGCTGTGCCCGGTCACGACCACTCGCGTGTCCGCCTTCTTCTTCATTGAAGATCCGGACGGGACTCCCATCCAGCTGCAGGAGTTCTCTGGCGGCCGGCGACGCGTCGCGGACCTGTTCGCCTAGTTCGCCGTGTCGCGACCGAGATCAGGAAGAGGCCCCGATGCCGGTGATGAGGGTGTCATAGAAATACTGGGCGATGTCCCCGACGGTGCGCCTGCCTCCCGGGCGGTACCACTGGTAGGTGGAATGACACATGCCCAGGATTGCCAACGCCGTCAGGTTCGGGGCGGCGACACGGAAAACTCCTTCGGCCACTCCTCGCCTGAGAACGTCGACGAGCATTTCCCCGTAGCGGTCGGCCTGCTCGACGATCTTGTCGCGGATCGCGTCCGGGAGCTCGTGCTGGCGCTCGACATAGATGCGCATGTGGCCGGGGTGCGTCTCCGTCAACGAGACCAGGTCCGTCACCATGCCCAACAGCAGCCCGCGCGCGTCGAGGATGCCCTCGTCCAGCCGGCTCTGGTGTGCCTGGATGACCGGCTCGATCATGGCCTGCTGCATCTGCCCGAGCAGTTCGTCCTTGCTGCTGAAGTAGTAATACAGGGAAGCCTTGCGAATTCCCACGTGTTGCGCGATGGCCTCCATGGACGCCTCCTGGTGGGCGCCTCTTTCGAACAGGTCACCCGCCGCTTTCATGATCTGCGCCTTGCGGGACTTCGCCGGCACCGGGGCCTGCGCCTGCTCGTCAACCACCGAAAGCCTCCGTCCGTTCACGCTCAATTGCCGATTCTATGGGTGTCCGTGACGCCGGGGCCGGAGCGTCGACCAGGTGCGCGTCGAGGCGGGCGCTCCCGTCGGGGCGAGGAGGGGGCGGCAACCACTCAAGCCACGGCCTCGCGTCACGCAGAGCAACAGCCGATCGCCCGCCGACAAGACAGCCGATCCACACCGGCCCACCAACCTCCGAGGTAAGCCCGACATACCAGCCCCCGCAGAACCACCGCCGCCGATGCGTTGACACCGGTCCGAACCCACCCTAGGTTACCTACCGTCCGGACGGTAGACGCCTAGATCGGCCTCTCGTCGCCGGGCGCCCCCTGTGCCCTGTGCCGCGCGCGACCTCGCACCCCGCCGATGCCCGGTCGGGGACCGCGCACCGCGTGACGGCCACGACGATTCCGAGGGAGATCCGATGACCCCCGACAAACCCCACCAGGGCCGACGGCCGGACAGGAAATACCGAGTCGTCCAGTGGGCCGCGGGCCGGATGGGGAAGAAGGCCATCCGCGGTGTCATCGGCCATCCGGACCTGGAGCTGGTCGGCCTTTACGTCCACTCGGCGGACAAGGAGGGCAAGGACGCCGGCGTGCTCGCCGGAATCGACCCGGTCGGCATTCTCGCCACCCGCGACATCGAGGATGTCCTGGCGTTGGCGCCTGACTGCGTGCTCTACATGCAGGAGGGTTTCGACGTCGACGACCTGGCGCGGCTGCTGAGCGCCGGCATCAACGTCGTCACCACGCGCAACGAGTTCTTCTACGCCGCGGCGATGGATCCGGCCATCCGGGAACGGATCGAGCAGGCCTGCGAGCAGGGCGGCACGTCGATCCACGCGACCGGCAGCAGCCCCGGCTACAGCACGACCACGATGCCGATGACGCTCACCTACCCGATGCGACGGCTCGACGAGCTCACCATCGACGAGTACGCCGACATCCCGGCCTCGGTGGGGCCGGACATGATCACCAAGGTCATGCGCTTCGGCGCGCCGGTGCAGCGCGGTGAGATGGACCCACGGCTGTTGGAGGGCTCCGCGGAGGGCTACCGGCAGTCACTCACCGCGTTCGCCGACGCGATCGGCATGCCGCTCGACGGTTTCGAGGTCCGCGGCGAGATCGCCCGTGCGACCGAGCCGTTCACGCTCTCGGACGGCTTCGTGATCGAGAAGGGCACGATGGGCGCCCAGCGCATCACGGTCGCCGGCCTCCGGGACGGCCGCCCGTTCCTGACCTTCCGCGCGCACTGGTTCGTCACCCCGCACCTCGAACCGGACTGGAACATCACCGGCGAGGGCTGGCTGTTCACCACCAAGGGCGACGCGCCGATGCAGGTGCGGGTCACGTACGGACGGACGGACGAGGGCTACTCCGAACACCTCGCCGGATACACCGCGACCCCGGCCGTGAACGCGGTCCCTTACGTGGTGGACGCCGAGCCCGGTATCCGCACCATCTTCGACCTGCCCCCGCTCGTTGCCCGCCTCGGCCCGCAGTAGCCAGCCGCCGCCGGCATCAGCAGCAGGAAGGACACCCGCATGGACCGGATCAGTCCGCTGCCGCCGGGCGCGTGGCCACGGGAGATGCGTGCGGCCATGTCCGCCCTGCTGCCCGAGGCGCCGCGGCATCCATTACCGAGTTCCACGGACAAGCCCACGCCCCTGCACATGCTGGGGATCTTCGCGCATCATCCCACGCTCGCCCGCGCATTCTTTACCTTCAACGCACATGCCCTGCTGACCACCGCGCTGTCAGAACGCCGGCGGGAGATTCTCATCCTCCGGGTGGCAACATTGAGACAGTGCTCCTACGAGTGGGCAGAGCACGTCTTCCTGGCCCGGGACGCCGGCCTGAACGATGACGAGATCGCCGGCATCGCCCGCGGCGCGGACGCGCCGTGCTGGGATCCGATCGAGGCCGCCCTGGTCTGCGCCGCCGACCAACTGATCGCCGACGGCGCGATTCACGACAGCACGTGGGCGGCCCTCGCGGAGACACTCAACGTCCAGGAGCTTCTGGACGTGATCTTCACGGTCGGCGCCTACGAGACGCTCGCCTGGATGCTGCGCTCCTGTGCGGCGCAGCCCGAGACCGGCCTCAAGGCGACCTGACGTCACCGGAGTCATTGTCCGCGACCGAGCGGGCCGAAACGTCCTGCGAGCCGCGGGAGCTTTCGCACACACAACCACCGGATAGGAATGATATGCCGCGCGTCGAGATCACCAGAACCAGCATCGCACCCAGACGGAAAAGGCGACGCTCCACATTCGCGCTGTTAGCGGCGCCGCTGGCGGCCGTCACGTTACTCGCCGCCGGCTGTGGCGGGGACGGTGACACGAGCACCGGCCCGAGCGCGTCGGCGTCGACCGCCGGCGACAGCGTGCTCGGCCCGATGAACCCCGCCAAGGGCGCGCCGGTCAAGATCGGTTTCGTCTCCGACGGCAAGTACCCGGGCAGCGACTCCTCCGTCGAGGGCCGCGTGGCCGACGCGACCGTGAAGTGGATCAACGAGCGGAAGGGCGGGCTTGGTGGCCGGCCCATCCAGCTCGTCAAGTGCGAGGACCAGGGCGACCCCGCCAAGGCGACGGACTGCGGCAACCGCATGGTCGAGGAGAACGTCGCGGCCGTCGTCATGGGCGGCCCGGCGTACCCGGACGCCGTCTGGCAGCCGCTGCACGACGCGAACCTCCCGATGTTCTTCACCGGCGTGAGCAGCAACAACGTGCTCACCGACCCCAACGCGCACGTCCTCGCCGACGCCGTCTTCGGCGCGCTCGGCCTCCCGGCCGGCCTCGCCAAGGAGAAGGGCGTCAAGAAGGTCTCGGCGATCGTGATCGACATCCCGGCCGCCGTGCAGATCTACAAGACCCAGGCCCCCGCGATCTACAAGGCCGCCGGCGTCGAGCTCCAGCTCGTCACCGTCCCACCGGACCAGGCCGACATGACACCCCAGGCCCAGCGCATCGCAACCGACGGCACCGGAGTCGTCTGGGTCGTCGGCGGCGAGCCCTTCTGCATCGCCGCCTTCAACGCCCTGAACTCCGTCGGCTACACGGGCACCACCGCCAGCATCACCCAGTGCCTCGGCGACTCGACCCGCAAGGCCGTGCCCGGCAGCTTTCTCAAGGGCATGGTCATCGGCGCGCCGGCGCCCATCGGCTCCGACGACCCGTCGGTCAAGCAGTTCGAGGCCGTCTCGGAGACGTACGGCACGAACATCGACACCGGCAACGGCGTCGCGATCGGCATGTTCGCCTCGATGGCCGGCTTCCGGGAGGCCCTCGAGGGAGTCTCCGCATCCGAGCTCACCCCGGCGGGCATCGCCGCGGCCATCAAGAAGGCGCCGGAACGGGACCTGCCGGCCGGCGGCGGCATCCGCTTCCGCTGCAACGGCAAAGCCAACCCGGCACTGCCCGCCTCCTGCGTCCGCGGCGGCCTCAGCACCACCCTCGACGACAAGGGCCAGCCGACGACCTACACGCCGCTCAGCCAGACCCCGATCCCGGATTGAGCTACGCCGATCAGCATCCGAATCGGGCGGCGAAACCGCGACTCGGATCCGGGACAGTGCGCCTCAGGACGGGCTGTCCCGGATCCCGTCCGATCTGAAGGGATGAACATCCGCGATGAAGCTCCAGGACAGGGTCGTCGTCATCACCGGATCCGGCGGCGGCCTCGGCGAGGCCTGCGCGCACCGGTTCGCCGCCGAAGGCGCGAAGGTCGTCATCACCGACCTCGACCCCGCCGGCGTAGAGCGGGTGTCGGCGGCCGTCGGCGGCGTCGGGCTCGCCACGGACATTACGGTGGAGGGGAACGTCCGCGCCGTGGCCGACCTCGCGCGCCGCGCCTACGGCGAGATCGACATCTGGTTCAGCAACGCCGGTGCCTCAGGGCCCGACCAGCCCGGCGAGATCCAGGAGAACGCCCGCTGGGCGGCGGCGTGGGAGCTCCACGTGATGGCGCATGTGTACGCCGCGCGCGAGGTGCTGCCGGCGATGCTCGCGCGCGGCGACGGCTACCTCATCCAGACGGCGTCGCTCGTCGGGCTCGCGGTCCACCCGCACAAGGCGACCTACTCCGTGACCAAGCACGCGGCCGTCGCCTTCTCCGAATGGCTCGCGATCACGTATCGCGGGCGGGGCATCAAGGTCTCCTGCTTCTGCCCCGGCGCGATGCTGACACCCATGCTGCTGGACGAGTTCCCGGCCGGCCACCCGGTGCTGCGGAACGCGGCCAGGCCCGACGACGTCGCTGGCCAGCTCGTCGCGGCCATCGACCGGGAGGCGTTCCTCATCGTCGACTCGCCGGCGGGCCAGCAGGCGCTGCAGGCCCGCGCGACCGACTTCGACGCCTGGATCGACCAGGCAGCGACCCCACTCCCGTGAGACCCCCCGCGCGCCCGCCGCGGAGCCCCGACGGCTGCGACACCCGAGAGAAAGGGAGAGGAGACCGGATGGGAAGTATCTACTTCGAGAAGGTGCTGGAGATCCCGGCGGAGGAGGCCTGGGACTTCGTCGAGCGGTACAGCCGGTCGGAGGTGCACGTGTTCTCGGCGTGCGTGGCGGAGCGCCGGGAGGGGGAGTTCCGCGTGGTGACGGTGCCGGGCGGCGCGGAGGTGTGGGAGCGGAACCTGACGGTCGACCCGGTCCGTCGACGGGCGTCGTACACGGTCCCGGCACTGACCGGCGCCGAGTACCACCACGCGGAGATGCGGGTGGAGCCGGTCGGCGCCGAGTCGTCGCGGCTGGTGTGGGTGACCGACTATCTGCCACACGTGCTGGCCGAGGAACGAACGGCGCCCTACGAGGTGATGTTCGAGGAGCTCGTCACGGCGGTACGTGCGCACGCCGGGTCACGCTCCACCGGGAGCACGCCGTGAACATCGATGACCTCATCCTCGTCAGCGTCGACGACCATGTCGTCGAACCGGCCCACCTCTTCGAGGGACGGCTGCCGGCCAGGTACGCGGACAGGGCGCCGCTGTTCGTGCGCCGGGACGACGGGACGATGGCCTGGCGCTACGAGGCCCAGGAGATCCCGAACGTCGCGCTCAACGCGGTCGCCGGCCGGCCGAAGGACGAGTACGGGCGGGAGCCCACCACGATCGAGGAGATCCGGCCGGGCTGCTACGACATCGACGCGCGTGTCATGGACATGAACGCCAACGGCGTGCTCGCCTCGATGTGCTTCCCGTCGTTCCCGCGTTTCTGCGGCCAGCTCTTCGCCGAGGCCGGCACTGACCGCGACCAGGCCGCGGCGATGGTGCGCGCCTACAACGACTGGCACGTCGACGAGTGGGCCGGGACCCACAAGGGCCGGATTATTCCGCTCGCACTGCCGATGCTGTGGGACCCGGAGGCGTCCGCGCAGGAGGTCCGCCGGCTCGCCCGCAAGGGCTGTCACGCGGTCACGTTCTCGTCGAGCCCCTATGCCCTCGGCCTGCCCAGCCTCTACACCGACCACTGGGATCCCTTCTTCGCCGCCTGCGCGGATGAGGGCACCGTCGTGTGCATGCACCTGGGCTCGTCCTCGACGGTGCCCACGACGTCGCCGGACGCACCGATCGAATGCACCTACTCGCTGTCCCCGGTCAACCTGATCGAGGCCGCGGCGGACCTCGTCTGGAGCCCGATCTTCCGGAGACATCCCACGCTGCGGGTGGCCCTCTCCGAGGGTGGAATCGGCTGGATCCCGTACTTCACGGAGCGGGTCGACTACATCTACCAGCACACCCAGCACTGGTCGGGCACGGACCTGGGTGGCCGGCTACCGTCCGAGATCTTCAACGAGCACGTCATCCTCTGCTTCATCGACGACCACGTCGGCGTCGAGAACCGCCACCGCCTGAATCTCGACAACATCACGTGGGAGTGCGACTACCCGCACTCGGACACCACCTGGCCGCGGTCGCCCGAGCGCGCCATGGACCACCTCGCCGGCCTCTCGGACGACGAGATCAGCAAGATCACCCACCTGAACGCGCTCCGGCACTTCCAGTTCGACGCCTTCACCCACGTCCCGCGCCAGCAGGCGACGGTCGGGGCGCTGCGAGCACAGGCCGACGGCTGGGACGTGACCATCCGGTCGACCCGCCACCTGCGAGCCGCCGCCCCGGGCGGGTCGTAGTGCGCGACGTCCTGCGCGGTGTCAAGGTCGTCGAGGTCGCGCAGTGGTGGCTCGCTCCCATCGGCGCGACGCTGCTCGGCGAGTGGGGCGCCGACGTCGTCAAGGTCGAGCACCCGCTGCACGGCGACCCGCTGCGCGGGCTGACTACCGCCGGCACGCTGCCCGGCGAGTTCGGGCTCAACTTCATGTTCGAGCAGGCGAACCACGGCAAGCGCAGCCTCGGCCTCGACCTGTCCCGGCCGGCGGGCCGGGAGATCCTGGACCGCCTGATCCGCGAGGCCGACGTGTTCGTCACGAGCTTCCTGCCGTCGGTGCGCGCGCGCCTGCGGCTCGACGTCGACGACGTGCGGGCCGTCAACCCGCGCATCATCTACGCCCGGTCGCACGGCGCCGGCGACCGCGGGCCGGAACGGGACCGGGGCGGCTACGACTCGGCCCTGTTCTGGGCGCGCGGCGGCGTCGCCCACCACCTGACGCCGCCGGGCGCCGCGGCGCCGGTCGCGCCGCGCCCGTCGTTCGGCGACGGCATCAGCGGCCTGTCGCTGGCGGGCGCGATCGCCGCGGCGCTGTTCGGCCGGGAGCGGCACGGCGAGCCGTCGGTAGTCGACGTGTCGCTGCTCGGCACGGCGACGTGGGTGATGGGCCCGGATGTGTGCGCGGCGGCGCTCATCCCCGGCGGCCTGCCCGCGGTGCGCCGCGAAACCCAGGCGAACCCGCTTACGAGTTGCTTCCGGACCGCCGACGACCGGTGGATCTGGCTGGCCCTGCTCCAGGCGGACCGGCACTGGCCCGAGCTGTGCGCGCGCCTCGACCGGCCCGGTCTCGTCACCGACCCGCGGTTCGCGGCGGCCGCCGACCGCGCGGCCAATCTCACGGCCTGCCTGGCCGAGCTGGACGCCCTCTTCGCGGCCCGGCCGCTGGCCGAGTGGCGGCGGCGGCTCGACGGCATGTCGGGCGTGTGGGCGGTTGTCCAGGCGGCCGAGGAACTGCTCAACGACCCGCAGGTGCTGGCCAACGGCTACGCCCCCGAGGTCGGCTACGGCGACCGGGCCCACCGGCTCGTCGCCGGCCCCGCCCAGTTCGACGGCGGTCCGGCGGATCTCTCGCCGGCGCCGGCGGCCGGTGAGCACACCGACGAGATCCTCCAGGAGCTCGGGGACGAATACGACAAGATCATCTCTCTCAAGATCGACGGCGTCGTCAACTGACGTCGGTCGGCACCTGATTCGGTCCAGCTGACCGCGGAGGAGGTGCGCGATGCCCAGCCAGCAGGAGCCGGGACCGCCCGGAGGGAGTCGCATTCGGGCGGTACCCGAGGGACGAGACATCGCTGACGCCGCGAGATCGGTGACGCTCCGCGTCAGCCGCGGCCGACGCCGTTGCCGTCGTCGCCTCTGTCAGGTTCGCCCGCTCGCCGGCAGCGAACGCGGCTGAGGACATCCGCGTAGTCGGCGAGGCGGGCGACGGCGCCACTGGGCTCCGCATTGCCGGCCTGACCAACGCGGAGATCGCCGAACGCCTCTTCCTCTCCGAGGCAACCGTCAAGACACACGTCACTCGCATTCTGTCCAAGCTGGCGCTTCGCGACCGAGTGCAGGTCGTCATCTTCGCCTACCAGAACAGCCTGATTGCCGATGGCCGGCCAAGCCGTGATGCGGCCGGCTAATGTTTCCGGACTGTTCAGCCGACTGTCAGAGCCGACTATCCCAGCCGGGCACGAACCGCACACGCCTCTCCGTTGATAGCCTGACGGCATGCCCACGCTGAGCTTAGGGAACGCCCTCGTAGACCGTATCGAGGAACAGAGCATACCTGTTTCGCTCGGCCTCATCACCGACGACGAGGCGCTCATCACCCGCAGGGTCTCGCCATTGCCTGATGGATTCCTGGACAGCGCGTCGATGACCTTCCGGTTCTCGAACCACAGCTGGGTACTAAGCGTCGACGACCTCACCATACTCATCGACCCCTGCACCGGCAACGGCCGGACAGGGCGCGGGCACTATTTCGACGGCCTCGACATTCCATACCTGGAGCGGCTCGCCGCGGCCGGCGTCTCAGCCGACGCCATCGACGTCGTCTTCTGTACACATCTTCATCACGACCACTGCGGCTGGAACACCCGGCAGGTCGACGGGGCCTGGGTGCCCACCTTCCCGGCCGCCACCTACCTGTTCGTCGACCAAGAGTACCGACGCTGGGACACAGCACGCCCGGACCGGTATCCCAACGAGTACAACCCCAATGTCTTCGACGAGTGCGTCCGGCCGGTCGTCGACGCCGGCCTCGTCCGGATCGTGCCCACGCCCTACCAGGTCTCGCCGAGCCTGACCCTCGAGCTGGCACCCGGGCACACAGTCGGGCACGCGCTACTGCGCCTCGTCTCCGACGGCGTCCACGCCTACTTCAGTGGGGACGCCTTCCACCACCCGATCCAGCTGACCCGCCCGGAGCTTCACCTACCCGGATGTGACGACCTGGCCGCCGCCGTCGAGACCCGTCACGCTTTGGTATTGAACTTCGCGGCCTCACGCAGATCTCCGCGACACGGCACGACATCCCTTTTGGGCGGCTTGGTAGACGGCGAGTCCGACGGCGGAGGCTCCGACGAGTTCCGCGAGTTCTGCCCCAGCCGGGCCATCAATTCAGCAACCTGAGCCCACAACGCCTCGACCATCACCCGAAGCTCCGCGTTCTCGGCGGCAAGGTCCTCATAGGACGGACCCGGATCAGGGGGCACCACACCATGGTCGGCGACCCACCGCGTAGATCAACCAGCCACGCCGAAGACCTGCCAGTCACATCCGGTCTAGGGTTCGAAGCCGTGGATGACGCGGCAGGCGGCCAGCGGGGCACCAGGGCCGTCGTCTCGGCGGATCTTGAAGGGTTCCTGCGAGCGAACTGGGGCGTGTGGCCTGCCGGGCCAGCGCCGGACCTGGGCGGTTCGAGCAATCTGAACCTGCTGGTCACCGACGGCCGGTCGCTGCAGGTGGCCCGGGTATACCGGCCGTTTGTGACCGGCCAGCGGGTCGCCGCCCTCCAAGCGGTCCGTCAGCATCTCGCCAGCCACGGCGTGCCCTGCGCTGAGCCCATCCCGGCGGCAGGTGGCCGTGGCTGGGAGACCTTCGAGGGCCGGGCCGTGGAGGTCGAACCCTATGTGGCCGCGCCGGCCGCGATGAACACGCTGGCCCGGGTGCGAACGGGGCTGGCGGTGCTGGGGCGCATCCACGCGCTTCTGCAGGCGTTCCCCTCCAGCCCGGCCGCGGCGGCACCCCGCTTCGCCAACTACATCGCCGCCGATGGCCTTATGGAGGCCGTCGCCGCTGGGACCCGCCGCATCCGCGCCTGGCAGCCGACTCCTGCCGAGGCGCGGCTGGCCGACCTCGCCGATGACCTCGCCAAAACCCTCGCCCAACACGAGCGGGACCGCCCCATCCAGCCCCGCCGTCAGCTCGTGCACGGCGACTTCTGGGACAACAACGTCCGGTTCCGTCACGGGCAGGTCGCCCTGGTCACCGACTTCGACTTCCTCGCAGCCCGCCCGCGAACCGATGATCTCGCGCTCACCCTGTACTTCACCAGCATCGACATCACCGACATCACCACCGACCCAGCGCCACTCACCGAGCTGACCGACGCCTACCAATCTGGCCTCGGCACAAGGCTGTCACCGCACGAGCGGGCCGCCATACCGCTGGCCATGGCACGGCAGCCACTGTGGTCCATAGCAGTCTGGGTGGCCCTCCTCGACGACCAAGACGCAGCCCAACGCCACCTCGCCGCCACCGCACCCGAACTCGAATGGGCGCTGCAACTCACCAGCCGCATCACTCAGGTCCAGGACGCGCTCGCCGACGGCACCTGAACAAGAAGGACTACGCGTCAGAACCATCGGAACGGGGAACCTGACCAGTTACGCCTCGCCATCCCGCGTACGGGAGGCGGGGCCGGACAGCACGCCCGAGAATCCCCGCACTGCAAAGGCGGGGGGTCGGCAGGCAGTCGGTGGCCCACCGGGTCTCGGTGTGCCCGTCGATCCCGAGACGTAGATGCCACGGCTGCGGGTGGCACAGCGATGTCAGGCCAGTCTTCGCCGGTTGGCGCCGTCAGCCTGAGGCGCCTGGTCATCGCTGCGCCCCGGTCGCCGCAGCCAGGAGCGACAGGTCGAAAACCTCGCGGAGACCGATCATGTAGAAATGAGTTGAATCCCCCACCGACACTCTCCTTCGTACATGATCGCCGGAGGCATGGCCTCGGCGATCACTCGCTGTGCTCCTGGTTCGTAGGTGAGCTGGAGTCCGAGCTGGGCGTAGATCTCCGCTTTGTCCGCCGGGTCGACCTCGGCCACGGCGGCGACGATGTCGCCCACGGCAGCGACCAAATCGGTGATCTCGTCTTCTGTCATGCGCTTGCGGCCGGTGGTCGCGCGCAGGCGGGCCTGGGCGGCGGCGCGTTCGGTGTTGGCTTTGGCGGTCCAGCGGGCGACGAGGGCGGGGTCGGTGCCGGCTTCGAGGGCGAGCCGGTAGCGCTCGAGCTTGAGGTCGCAGTCGGCGATCGTCCGCCATGCCTGGGCGAGGTCGTCGTCGTGGCTGATGGTGGTGTCGTCGTCCTGGGCGGCGGTGAGGGCGACGATGGTCGTGTGCAGCCGGGGTGGGGTGAAGGCGCGGGCGAGCCAGCCGTCGAGGTGGGCGACGATGAGTTCCTCGCGGACGTAGACGCTGCGGGGGTGCTGCACGTGGTTGGCGAGGGCATACTGGTCGGGGAAGACGCAGCGGTAGTGAGGTTTGCCGTTGTTCCAGCTGCCCTGCATCCGCCGCTGGCAGATCCCGCAGCCCTCGGTGCCGCCGCGATGGCCTGCGCCCACAACACGCGCACCTACCTCGGAGCCCGCTACCGCCGCATCGCCACCCGGCGCGGACCCCAGAAAGCCAACGTCGCGGTCCAGCACGCGATGCTCACCGCGATCTGGCACATGGCCACCACCGCCACCACCTACCAGGACCCCGGCGCCGACTACTACACCCGCCTCAACCCCGAAAGAGCCAGAACCCGCGCCGTCCGCCAACTCGAGACCATGGGCTACCGCGTCACCCTCGACACCGCATCCTGACCTCACCGGCAGCCGGCAGCCGGCGCGCGACAACGCGCCGGCAACTCCACCTGCCCAGCTATCAGCGACCGGTCACGAATCTTCGCGTCAGCGACCCGCCACGGCGATCAAGCCGCGATCACGGCGGAAGTCAGGTTTCACACGTCCGTCGGGATCCGGTCACTGCAACACCTTTCGGTACTGGTGTTGCAACACCGCTAGAACTTAAGCCGCCCTACCGGGGCCAAATCAAACCGCCGTAGCCAGGCCGGTCGTGTCAGCTACCGATCCAGCGTGTCGGTCGAGGTATGGCGCAACCACGGGATCGCGGCCGTGACCACGTTCGAGCACGAGGCCTGGCAGCGCCCGAGGCTCCGTGGCGTGAAGCCGGAGCCGGCACGGAGCCACCCCGCTGGTGCGGGTCCGGCGCGGGATCGGGCCGGGTGTCGATCCCCGGGCCGGCAACTTCGCACGCCTGGCCGGCGGATCGTGCTGGTCCGAACAGCGTCGACACCCACCGCATCGCCCTGATCGCCGCAGTCACCATGGAGGACAAATGGTGGCCGACTGCTGGGTTCCCTGCGGATCACAGCGGTGGTAGTCGGCGGCACTGATCTCGGGCGATGGCGGCGGGACCCCCACCGCCCGACGCATGAGATTCGCCGACCGCGCGAGGAAGCAGCATAGATATCTCTGTCGCTCGGGCGGCCAACGAAACGTCAGCAGTGATCGCCCGACTCGAGCACTATCTCTACGAAGCAGGTGCCACCTGCGGCGAAGCGCACCCGTGCCGGTTCGATCACGCCACGGTTGACTACTGACAGCTCAACCTCGGTCCAAATCACCGTCGAAATCCAGGATTTTGGATCCATTCTCCGAGGTGATTCCAAACTCCTTCGATATCGTGTGGATAGATTTTTCCAGGAACTGCAATCTCCCCTCCCAGGGGTAGGGAGATTCGGCGCCGCAGTAAGCGTTCACGTCAATACCACTGCCTCGCAGCTTGTAGATATTCGTTTCATCACCCATTTGGGCATCAAGCGCAAACTCTTCGGCCGCCCCCTGCGTCCTCTACTAAACAGAATCCAAGTAGCTGGACTGCCATGGGCCCGCGACCTGCACAGATACGCTCGGATGGGTCCACCTACCAGCATTCCCACCAGTAGAAGTCGAGATGAATTCACTATCTCCTCTATTTTCAACAACATGTGCCCTAATATCCAAGTTATCGCCCTGGGGTTTGAATCAGCGACCCGGACAGTTACCCACCGCCTACAGTATGGCGGCGTCGATTCCATGCATGACGCGGGCTAAACGTTGTACCCCTTACTTCTAAGTCGCTCAGCCAGCGACGTTTGATGGGGTGGTCTGAGGATAAACTTGTCTTTCTTTTCGTCATACGAGTCCAAATAGCCACTCACTTGCGATCCAGCCTGATACTCATCTTCATCATCGATATACAGGGCGTCGATCAGTCCAACTCGCGACAATCCAAGATCAACAATAACTCCCCACCGAAGGACCGCAACTATACTGCCTGACACCAGAGTCCCAATGAGTCGGCGTTCACCCTCCTCCAGCTCATGCAGGTTCATCACCCGACCAGCGATCTCGGGTATTGGTTCAAGATGTTAAACAGGGTGTTCGGGATGGCCACTTCGGTCCCAGGAACTCCGTTGTGAGAGCCTACGTGCTGACTGAAATAGCGGTCGAAGTCGGCTTTCGGGATTCGAATGTGGATCACAGCCGAGTCGTATTGCCCGCGGCTTGCATAGTCGAGCGCTATTTCTCTGCCCTCGTCGTGGGGCCCAAAGTAGGCTCTTCCGTCGGGATATCCGTTCCCAGACCCAGGAAAGTCCGCCGGATCAAAGCCATCTTTCAGCAACTTGCCTGTCGCCCCCTTGGCTGGCGCCTTGTAAATCGACACATCGCACGCTGGATCTGTGTTGTGAACCAGGACCGGCGTTTTTCCTGCGAGTACATAGTACGTGTGGAGGTCGGTGACGGTGAGGTTGTAGGCGGGTGCCTGGCGGCTGGTCCCGGGCTCGAGGCCGGATACTTGTCGCCTCGTGGCCGTCGGCGCGTAGCAGTTTCTCGCCGGAGGCAAGTTGGTCGGCGCGTTCGAAGCGGTGGTCGGTGGCGGACCAGAACGGGTGGTCCTCGGTGGTGGTCAGCACCGTACCGTCGGCGAAGAGGAGGTCGGTAAGGGTGTCGTTGTGGACCCAGACGTGGACGACCGTCTTCGCTGCCTGTTCCCCGGTTTCGGGGTTGGTGGCAAGGACCTGGTCGCCGGCGTGGATCTGGTCGATGGGTTTGGTGGTGCCGTCGGCCATCAGCACGGGGGTGGCGCCGGCGAAGCTGCAGGCGTGTACGAGGTCATCGCCGGCTCGCGCCGCGGCGCCTTCACCCTGTACCGTGCCAGAACTCGAGTTCCGGCCCTTGAACTGCGGCTTCGCTGTCCGCCACGGTGGTGCATGATCGTGATTCATGGTGGTGCGGCTGACGTATCTCGCGATGGTTCGGGTGTTCGGCTGGCTGGTCCTGCTGACGCACAGCGACGCGGCGAGGACGTCGGAGCTGCTGGTGCCGCGTCATGAGGTCTCGGTCCTACGCCGCCAGGTCCGGCGGCCCCGGTTCACCTGGCCTGATCGCGCGATCCTGGCCGCATTGGCCCGGTTGCTGCCCCGGGAGGTCCGGGCACACCGCCTGGTGACCCCGGCGACGTTGCTGGCGTGGCATCGCCGCCTGGTCCGCCGACAGTGGACCTACCCGCACCGGATGGGCCGCCCGCCAATAGATGAGGAACTGCAGGGGCTGGTGATCCGCCTCGCCCGCGACAACCCGACCTGGGGTCATCGCCGTGTCCCGGGCGAACTGTTCGGCCTGGGCCATCGGATCGGCGCGGGTACGGTCCGCCGGATCCTCGCCGGTGCGGGTCTCGGCCCGGCGCCACGTCGCCACGCCGACACCAGCTGGCGAACCTTCCTGCGAGCCCAGGCCAGCGGCCTGCTCGCCACCGACTTCTTCCGCATAGACACGATCGCGCTACGCCGGCTGTACGTATTAGTAACGTGGAATCTGGCCGCACGATCTGCGCATCACCGAGTGGATCTTCTTCCTTCGATGCCGTTCTTGCTTTTGCCCAGGTCGATTCCGACATAGCCGGCGTTTCGAGGCTCGTACCCGACAGGTCCGAGCGCATCGGGAACGATCTTCTAGGGGCCAGATTCCACAGAATGCTGTTCGTCATGGAGATCCAGACGTGGCGCGTCCACATCCTTGGCGCGACGGCCCACCCGACCGGACCCTGGGTCACCCAACAAGCACGCCAACTCGTCATGGACCTCGACGGGCGGCTCGACGCGTTCCGGTTCCTCATCCGCGACCGAGACGCGAAATACACGAGGTCGTTCGACGACGTGTTCGCCTCCGAAGGCATCCAGGTCGTGCGGACTCCCCCGCGGGCTCCGCGGGCGAACTGCTACGCGGAGCGGTTCATCCCATCGGTCCGTCAGTAGTGCACCGACCGGATCCTCCTCTACGGCGAACGCCACGCCACCACCGTGCTCGACCAGTACGCCCGCCACTACAACGACCACCGACCCCACCAAAGACGAGACCAACGACCACCGAACCACGACCTGGCCACCGTCACACCCCTCGACGGCCCGATCCACCGCCGCAAGGTCCTCGGAGGCGTGATCAACGAGTACCACCAGGCCGCCTGACCGAACAGCGAAACCCCAGGTCACGCCCCCGAATCGAGTTTTGGCACGCTACAGCCCGCTACTTCCGATGCGGCGCACGGGCTGGCCCGACCGTCCGGGGTGGCACAGGAACTCTTCCGACCGGCTGCGTAGCCACGCGAAGCAGCGGATGTTTCTCGCCTTCATCCCTGATACGGCGGCGGTGACGGCCGAACCGTCCGCCGCCGGGCATGTCAGCCGGGCAGATCTCGTGGCTGGTTCTCGGCGCTAGCGGGGGTAGTTGGCCAGGTCGCGGTCTCGTCACGGATGATCGTTTGGATGATCTCGAAGCGGGCGCCGTCATCGCCGCGTCCGGCGTGATGACCACGGCCCGGCCACCCGAGGCCCGAACAGCGATCATTCATGATCGAACGGTTGGCGCAGTCGCGAGTTGTGGCCCATCGGAGAACCCACGACGACAGACGCGGTGAAGCGCCCGACCAGCTCCTTCTTCTTCGTGTCGACGCTGATCACCGGGTCACCGGCGGCCAGGTACGCCGCCGCGGTGGTGTTCAGGTACCGGAACTGGGCGTCGCGGTCGGGGCTCTGCGCGCCTTCCAGGGCCTTGCGGGTCGACTGCAGGCTGTAGCCCGCCGACTTCAGGATCTTGGCGACGACGGAATGGCTGACCGCATGCCCCGCCCGGGTCAGCTCGCGGGCCAGGTGCCGCGTCGACTTCGTCGTCCACCGCAGCGGCGACTCCGGATCTCCACGGGTTTCCGGCTCGACCAGCGCGTCGAGTGCGGCCATCGCCTCGAACTTCTCGGACCCCGTACTTGGCGTGACTGGCGCGCTCGTGGATGAAGCCGATGACCTCGTAACCGGGAGCAACTCCCTCGGCCGCGGGGCCGGTCTTCGTCACGATCCTGGCCAGGTCATCGCCCGCCGGACACGGTGATATCGGTGCCGGTGACGTACGATGCCGCCGGCGAGACCAGCCACGACACAGCGTCGGCGATCTCTTCGGGGCGGCCCATGCGACCGAGCGGGCTGCTCGCGCCGACCTCCTGCCCTCCTGGGGTGGCCGCGGCCATTTCCGTGTCGATAGCGCCTGGCGAGACGCTGTTGACACGGATCCCTTCGGGGGCGACCTCGTTGGACAGACCACGGCTGAACGTCACCACGGCGCCTTTCGTGGCCTCGTACGGCACGACTCCTTCGACGTCGGGGAACGCCGCCTGGGCGGCGATCGAGGCGATGTTGACGATGGAGCCGCCGGTGCCGCCGTGTGCGGTCGACATCGCTCGGACGGCGTGCCCGGCGCAGATCATGGGGCCCACGACGTTGACCTGCATCAGCCGGGTCAGGTGGTGCGCGTCCTGCTCGTCGATGCGTGCCTGCTTGCCGGTTGTCCCGGCGTTGTTGACCAGTGCGGCCAGCAGCCCCAGCTCACGCTGGGCGCGTTCGAACATGTCCGCGACGGCATCCGGTGCCGCCACGTCCGCGCGCACGGCGATGGCCCGGCCGCCGCGTCCACAGATGGCCGAGACCACCGATTCGGCGCCGGCCGCGTCCGCCGCGTAGTTGACCACCACGCCGTACCCGTCCTCGGCCAGCTTCTGGGCGATCGCGGCACCTATACCCCGGCTGGCGCCGGTGACGATCACCGCGCCTTTCCCCTGCTCAGTTCGCGTCATCTTGTCGACCTCCGTCGCGGCATCTCTTGTAGGGGCGGGCCGCACTTTGCCGTCCGCAACGTCAACGACCCGACGATGAACGATCAGCAAGACAGGCTGACCAACCACGCCGAGCATTACCCACAGGGCCACGGCGAAACCCCACGCCATCCCTGATCGGAGCGGGGCGCCTGGCGTCGCAACGTGGCCGCTTCCGTGGCTGATGCTGGCAACCGGGGCAGCCGGAGGAGGTTCGGGTCGTTCACCCCGGTCGCCGACGAGCCAGCTGTTGTCCTGGGTGTGGACACCCGCGTACCGGCTCGTTGTCAAGCACCACCGGATCGGGTTCGCTGAAAACCTCGAACGCCCAGCCCTGCGCCGTCGCCACCTGCTCGGTCCAACCAAGGGTGAACGCGACCTCCCCGCTGGCGAGGCGCCGGCGCGGCTTGACGTCGATGACTGAAATCAGCCCGTCCGCTCGCACCGCCACGAAGTCGGGGACATGGCGGCGCACCATGCCGTCGACGTTCGCGACCAGCTGGTGTTGAACGGCTGCGACACGACCTGCCGGAGACACGGGTCTCGGTCTGCCAGCAGCAACCAGGCCAACTCCAGCCGCGACTCGTAGCCGACATGACCGCCCGTCACCGCGGACCAGTACAGGCCCGAGTAGTGAGCCTGACCCTGCCGCCACCGGAACGCTCGCCACGGCAGCGCACCGTCAAACCCGATCGCCATCGGGCGGTCGAGGTCGACCTCGTCCACGCCGTGGGCCCGGCGCACCCGGAGCCGAACGGTCTCCGCCGCACCCGCCGACCGCGCCATGTCATGACACCCCCAAAGGCTCCTCATCGCGACGATAAGAAGACAGAAAGTGCCGATCTAGGGGTGGACGTGTGATCCCTTGTACGCTCGCCCCGGCCCCGCCCTCAGCCGTGGCCGGCTGTCCCGATCTGCCATCAGCAGCCAGGCGAGCTCCAGACGCGACTCATAGCCGACATGTCCGCCCATGACCGCCGACCAGTACAGACCCGAATAATGTGCCTGCCCTCCACGCCACCGGAAGGTCCGCCACGGCAGCACACCGTCGAACCCGACTGGCACCCACCGATCCAGGTCAACCTTGCGGACACCGTCGACCCGGCGCAGCCGCAGCCGGACAGAGTCAGCTTCCACCGGCCGCGCCATGATCGGAAATCCTCTCAACGCTCCCATCTGTGACGATAGGAAGGCGCGAGATCACGATCTAGGGCGCGATAGTGATCTCGCATGTCCTCGAAGGCGCGACGCCGTTGGCAACCGAAGATCCACCTACCTGGGTCTCTTCATCTCCCCGGGGAAGATGAAGTGCTCGGCGGGAATATGAAGATCAACGGGAGAACGTACAACAGGCCCATCGGCGTACCCGACCGGGGGCCTGTGCGCGGGCCCGACCAGGGGCCTGCCTATTGGGCAGGTCGCCGGGTGACAGCGACGCAGGTCAGCGGCCCGCTGTCTGTACCCGAGTGGACCAAGACTCGGGAGTACCAGCGTTGTGTAACCCGAAGCAGTTGTGGCAGCCGCTGACGGTCGGCAGCTACTTGCCTCTTATCCGTGCCGCCGATGTGTTGACGATCGACGTCGGTGATCGGTAGGAAGCGAAGCGGGCGCCGCAGGTCGTGATCCATCCCCAAAAGGGGAGTGGTCACGATCAAGGAGACCCGCGGTGCCTGACCCCGTCGTTGTCCGACTTCTCGTCGCGCTGTGCGCGGCGCTCGCCGTCATCGCCGGCATCCTCGCCCGTGCCGACGGAGCCAGCCTGCCCGGTGCGACGCTGCGCGGTGGGGCCGCGTTCGCCGGCGCGCTGGGCCTGGCGCTCGCCGTGCTCGCGGCGCTGGGCGCGCTGTAGCCGGCCGCCTGGCCCTCGCCCATGCTTCGAGGGCAAGCGGACCCGCACCGCAGCCGCCCCCGGCGGCGAGGAGCGGAAGCCGCGCGGCAGCACTCCCTGGTGGCGTCGACGACCTTTCGGCAACGCCAGCTCGCCAGCGCCCATGTAGGGATCGAACGAAGATGAGCAGCCGATCCTTGGGGTTCGCAGCTTACGTGAGCAGAACTCCGGTCCCGCGGCGGAGCCAGTTGAGCAGTTCTTGCTAGTGCTGCCGGGAGCGGAGTCCCACCGTCAGCTACTGAACGTGACCGCATTTTGGGTCCGGTGGAGGAGACTGAGGAGGGGTTCGACGTCGCTGGACGGCCTGCCCGCCGCGCCCAGCGGACCCGGTACAGCCAGCTTCCATGGCGGCGTCCAGCCAGCGCGTGCCGTGGGAGAATCGCGCTGATGGAGTGCACCGGTGCTCGGGACGGGCGGGACCTGTGAGGATCGAACCGGCGGACGACGCCATGTTCCGCGAACGCGACGCCTGGCGTTACTACCCGCCTTACGACTTCTACGACAGTGACGGCCTGCCCGTGAAGAACCCGGAGCTCTTCTTCGCCGTGCGCGACGACGATGGCGCCCTCATCGGCTTCTACTTCTTCGAGCCGGTCGACGACGGGCTGTTCTACGGGTTTGGCCTGCGGCCGGATCTCACTGGTCGCGGGCTCGGCGAGCAGTTCGTGTTGGCGGGCCTGGAGTTCGCCCGCCCTATCTACGGCCGGTGCCGCGTGGTGCTCGATGTCGCGGCCTTCAACGAACGCGCCATCCGCCTGTACCGGCGCCTCGGTTTCGCCGAAACCGGCCGGCATACCGAGACGTTCGACGGTTACGGGCCTGTGGAGTTCGTCGACATGGAAAAGCCCGGCTGAACGCCCTCCGCGTCGGGCTGGGTCGATGTGGAGGCTCTGTTCGCCGAGGGCGGCGACCCGTCCCACCTCCGGCCGCGACACCCAGCACCACCGATGGAAGCCACAGGGATCACGCGCCGCCGTCACTGAGGGTGACTGCTCAAATAGCTCGCGACCCGATGCTCATGTAGTGCTCAACTACGAGGCCGAGCTGGACGAGGTGATCTGATGCCGATCGCCGTCGACATCGACGTGATGCTCGCCCGGCGGAAGATGTCCGTCGGCGAGCTCGCGGACCGGGTAGGGATCACTCCCGCCAACCTGGCGGTCCTCAAGAACGGCCGCGCCAAGGCGCTGCGCTTCGCGACCCTCGCCGCCCTATGCGAGGTGCTCAACTGCCAGCCCGGCGACCTGCTGCGCTGGGAGGCCGAGGGCGCCGCGGGCGGATGACCTGCCCCGGGCGAGCTGGATTCAGATCGAGGTACGGAGGGCCTGCGCAGGTGTTCGGCGACCTCGGCGGGGTGCGTGGTCAGGCCGACGTGGCCACCGGGGACGTGCTGGAGTTCCGTGCCGAGGCGAGCGGCCAGCGACGCGGCGGCCCGGTAGGGAAGCTCGCCGCGTGAGTCCTGGCCGCCCGCGAGAACGAGCGCGTCCGGCAGCGTCTCCAGCCGCACGAGTCGGGGGTGTAGGAGATGAAGCTCGGCACGCTGCATTGCCTCACCCCGATACGGCGACCATGACGGCCGAACCGTCCGCTACCGCCCAGAGCGCCCGGTCCGGACCCGCAGGAGCGACGCGTCGAGTCATTCCAGCTCCCATGGCGGGGCCGGCTCGCGGTCGTCTGTTGGCGGCTGCCGTGGGCTTTGGCTTGGGTGCCGGATCTGCGGCTGGTGGTCGGCCTAGACAACGTTGCCGGGCGTTGTGGCAGTGCGCGATAGTCTTGCTACTTCTCGCATGATTCGTCACGTGGATTCGGGGGCCTTAGTGTCTGAGCCGTGGGTGGGGTTGGCGGAGGCGATCGGGGCGGTTCGGGCGGAGTTGGTCGCCGCGCAGGCGGCTGGTGTGGGTTCGCCGATCCGGTTCGCGGCTGAGCCGATTGAGTTGGAGCTGGGTGTGGAGGTTGCGGCTGGCGGTAAGGCGGATGCGGGGTCCGGATTGGTGTGGTGTCGATTGGTGCGGGTGGGCAGCGGTCCTCGACGTCGTCGCATCGGCTGACGGTGCGGTTGGCGCCGGTTGATCCGACTACGGGTGATCGGTCGCTGATCGGCGACGACGAGTAGCTCGCGGTAACGGGGCGTGGCTATGGGGGGTGGAGTCGGCGCACCGTCTGGCCAGGTCGTCGAGGTGCGGGCAGTTCGCGCCGATGGGCGGGAGCGGGTCGGCTCGGGCCTGTTGGTGACATCGCGGCTGGTGTTGACGGCCGCGCACGTGGTCTTTCCTGACGGTGATGCGCCAGCGGGCCGAGTGCGTCTTCGTGTCGGGGTCGGTCCGGGCGGGCGGGTCGAGGCGGAGGGTCGTGTGGTGTGGCCGGCGTCGCGGGCGGGGGTGGACGCCGCGTTGGTCCAGATCGTGTCCGATGGGTGGAGCGGGCCGCCGGTGGATCGGCTGCGGTGGGGGGTGTTCACGGGTCGGACGGGTGGGATCGCGTGTCAGGGGGTCGGCTTTCCCCGGGTGCTGCGTGAGGGCGATGCGGTGCGGGAGACGAACCAGCTGGTAGGGCACGTCAATCCGCTGGGTGGGCTGGTGAGTGACCGCTATGACGTGAACGTCGATGACCCGCCGCCGTTGGCTGGGCCGCGCGACGGTGAGCTGTCGCCGTGGGCGAGCATGTCGGGGGCGGCCCTGTTCGCCTCCGCGGATCGCCAGGGTGGCGGGGCTGGGTGGCTGTTGGTCGGGGTCGTGATCGCTGATCTGCGTGGGTTCGCCGGGGGCCGCCTCTCGGCGGTACCGGCGGAGACGTTGCTGGCCGACGGCGAGTTCCGCCGGCTGGTAGCGGCGGATGGTGGCGAGGTCAGCTGGCAGTCCGTCGAGCTAGTTGGTCTGCTCACCAACCAGCCCAGGCTGACCCGGCTACGAACGCCGGCGCAGCTTCTGCGGGCCGACTCCGCCGTTGTGGGTCTGCGGGGTGTTAGCGAAGAGCTGCTGACCGAGTTCGCCGACTGGTGCCACAGCGTCGGGGACACCGCAGTGCGGCTGTTGACCGGTCCGGGTGGGCAGGGCAAAACCCGTTTCGCCCGTGAGCTGTGCGTGCGGATGCGGGAGGCGGGGTGGGTAGTTGGCCTGGCTATCCCCAGTGAACAGGCGGCTGTCGACGAGGTGGCGGCCACGGACCGGCCGGTGCTGGTCGTCGTGGACTACGCCGAAACCCACAGCGGCTTCCTCGACCGGCTGCTGGGCCTGCTGGAAGATCGGGCCAGCCGCCGGCCGGTCCGGCTCCTCCTGGTCGCGCGCACCGCCGGGGACTGGTGGATGGACCTGTCCCGCCGGCACGACCTGGCAGAGGCAGCCGAGGTCGCGGCCTTGGCGTCGGTGGACGTCACGGTCGCCGGTCGCCGGGAGGCGTTCGCGGAAGCGGTCGAAGCGCTGTCGGCCCGCCTCGACGAGGTCGACCCCACGGTGGACTGGCCAGCCCGCGCCGCCGCGATCGTCCCTCCCCGCCTGGATGGGGATGATTTCGGGCAGGTTCTTGCTGTGCACATGGCGGCGCTGGTCGCCCTGCTCGATGCTGGCCGGCCCTCGGACTCCTCGCCGGGGGGGCCGGGTCCTGGGATCGGGTCGCGGATCGGCTGCTGCGCCACGAAGAGGACTACTGGATCCGAGCGGCCCATGACCGGGGCATCGACCGTGCCCGGTCGACGCTGGCCGACGGGGTCTTGGCCGCGACGCTGTGTGGCGCCGCGTCCCACCAGGAGGCGATGGCCACCCTGGCCCGGTTGCCGGGTTTCGCCGGCACGGATGGGTTTGCCTATGACGTGCGGGACCGGGCCGCGCGCTGGCTGGCCGACCTCTACCCGCCGCCCGCCGACCGGCCCGACAGCCGGTGGGGTGGGGTGGTACCCGACCGGGTCGCGGAACACTTCGTTGCCCGCGCCGTCGAACAAGATGAGGGAGCCGACAGACCCGGACAGTTGCTCGGCGGCGCCAGCGCTGGGCAGATCTACCAGGCGTTCACGGTGTTGGCTCGGGCCTCCGCGACCAGGCACAACCTCGCCGACCTCGTCTACCGGCTGATCGTCAGCGATCCGGCCAGCCGGGCCGTGCCCGCGGTACGGGTCGCGATCGAAACCCCCAGCCCACCCGAGCTGCTCCGAGCGCTCACCGACGCAGCGGATCAGCTCGACGCCGCCCGGCTCGCCGACGTGATCGACGAGCTGCCTCGCTACAGCACCCGCCTGCTCGATCTCGCCGCCGAACTGCAACAGACATCTGTCACCCGTCTGCGGAAATCCGCCTTCTCCGACGATGCTCTATCCAATCTCGCGCACGCGCTGACCAACCTTTCCGCGCGGTTGGGTGAGCTGGGCCGGTGGGAGGAGGGCCTGGCCGCGAGCGAGGAGGCCGTCGATGTCTACCGGCGGCTGGCCGAGGCCCGGCCCGAGGAGTTCCTGTCCGACCTGGCCGGGGCGCTGACCAACCTGTCGGTCGACCTGGGTGGGCTGGGTCGGCTAGAGGAGGGCCTGGCCGCGAACGAGGAGGCCCTCGCCGTCTACCGGCGGCTGGCCGAGGACCGGCCCGAGGCGTTCCTGCCCGACCTAGCCATGTCGCTGACCAACCTGTCGGTCGACCTGGGTGAGCTGGGTCGGTGGGAGGAGGGCCTGGCCGCGATCGAGGAGGCCGTCGCGATTCGACGGCGGCTGGCCGAGGCCCGGCCCGAGGCATACCTGCCCAACTTGGCCGGGTCGCTGAACAACCTGTCGGTGCGGTTGGGTGAGCTGGGTCGGTGGGAGGAGGGCCTGGCCGCGATCGAGGAGGCCGTCGCGATTCGACGGCGGCTGGCCGAGGCCCGGCCCGAGGCATACCTGCCCGACCTGGCCATGTCGCTGAACAACGTCTCGAACCGACTGGGTGAGCTGGGTCGGCCGGAGGAGAGCCTGGCCGCGATCGAGGAGGCCGTCGCGATTCGACGGCGGCTGGCCGAGGCCCGGCCCGAGGCATACCTGCCCAACTTGGCCGGGTCGCTGAACAACCTGTCGGTGCGGTTGGGTGAGCTGGGTCGGTGGGAGGAGGGCCTGGCCGCGAGCGAGGAGGCCCTCGCCGTCTACCGGCGGCTGGCCGAGGACCGGCCCGAGGCGTTCCTACCCGGCCTAGCCGGGTCGCTGAACAACCTGTCGGTGCGGTTGGGCAAGCTGGATCGATGGGAGGAGAGCCTGGCCGCGGTCGAGGAGGCCGTCGCGATTCGACGTCGGATGGCCGAGGCTCTGCCCGAGGCATTCCTGCCCGACCTGGCCATGTCGCTGACCAACCTGGCAATAGTTCTTGCCGCGCTCGGACGCACTGAGCCTTTCCCGGTAACGTCTCGTCGCGTTCCGTGACAACAATGGTGTGTTGGTGTATTGGGTGTCAGGCGGTCCTGCGGTGCTCGGTGTGGAGGATGACGAGGGCGGCTTTCGCGACGAGTCCGATCTTCCAGGGGTCGATGGTGATGTTGTGGAGCAGCCGGAAAGTGACCTTGAGCAGGGCGTTCGCGCGTTCGCCGACGGCGCGTAGCGCGTTGTGGATCCGGTTGTGTGCCTTCTGTTCGTCGGTGAGGGTGGCGCCCTTGGGCTTCTTGTACGCGATCGCGAGCGGCCCGGCCGGGCTTCCTATCCCTTCGTAGCCGAGGTCGAACAGCACCTCGTGCAGGTCGGCGGTCCATTCCTCGAGGATCGCCAGTGCGCCGGAGGCTTTCAGGGCGGTCGAGTCGTGCTCGCGGCCGGGCCGCACGTCCGAGACCCACAGCGGCCAGCCGTCGTCGGGGGCCGAGAGGACCTGGATGTTGCCGCCGTGGTTGGAGGCCTTGCCGGACCACCACAGGTCCACGCCTTCGGTCGGGCCGGGCATGCGCAGCCGGTCGGTCTCGATGACCGTGCCGTCGAGGACGAGGTGGTCGTAGCCGGCGATCCTGGCCCGCATCAGCGCTTCGCGCAGGTCAGGGGCCTGCCAGGCGAGCACGGCGATGCCCTCGTGCAGGTAGCGGTAGCCCACCGACCGGGACACTCCATGATCCCCGAAGAGCTGTCTGGCCCTGAGGCCGTCACAGAACCAGCGCAGGACCATGACGGCCTGTTCCAGCGCGGACAGCGTGCGGGTGCCGTCGCGGGTGCCACGGCGTTGACGCTCCGCGACGAGAAGACCCGCCAGGCGGAAGACGGTGTGATCGCCGAGGGGCAACTCGGCGGTGTATGTGAAACTCATCGAGGCGCGGGGTTCCCTGGGGTTGATCTTTGGTCGGAGCAACCTTCCTATCGGAGCCCCGCGCCCTCGTTGTCACAGCCCCAGGGATACTCACACCCCGTAACAGTCACCGAACGTCACAGGTCGTTGCTGGGAATGGCTCA
>NZ_JASNFO010000133.1:0-29325 GCF_032027725.1 Pseudofrankia coriaricola
CTGATCCAGGAGGGGAACCTGGGTCTGATCCGGGCGGTCGAGAAGTTCGACTACACCAAGGGCTACAAGTTCTCGACGTATGCGACGTGGTGGATCCGGCAGGCGATCACGCGGGCGATCGCGGATCAGGCGCGGACGATCCGGATCCCGGTCCACATGGTCGAGACGATCAACAAGCTGATCCGGATCCAGCGGCAGCTCCTGCAGGACCTGGGCCGTGAGCCCACCCCGGAGGAGATCGCCAAGGAGATGGACCTGACCCCGGACAAGGTCCGGGAGATCCAGAAGGTCGCCCAGGAGCCCATCTCGCTGGAGACGCCGATCGGTGAGGAGGAGGACTCCCACCTCGGGGACTTCATCGAGGACTCCGACGCCGTGGTGCCGGTGGACGCGGCGAGTTTCCTGTTGTTGCAGGAGCAGCTGGACTCGGTGTTGCACACGTTGTCGGATCGGGAGAAGAAGGTCATCCAGCTGCGGTTCGGGTTGACGGATGGGCATCCTCGGACGTTGGAGGAGGTCGGTCGGGAGTTCGGGGTGACGCGGGAGCGGATCCGGCAGATCGAGTCGAAGACTCTCTCGAAGCTGCGTCACCCGTCGCGCTCCCAGAAGCTGCGCGACTACCTCGAATAGGGCGCTGAGCCTAACCTCCCAGATCGCTTCGCGATCCGGCAGGGAACCCTGCTCGCCACCTGGATCCGGGCCAAGGGCGTATGGCTGTGACCCGCCTGGTCCCAGGTCGGTGACGTGGCTGGCAGACCTCCCAGATCGCTTACCTCCCAGATCACGACCTCCCAGATCGGCTTCGCCGATCCGGCAGGGACCCCGTCCGTCGATCCGGCAGGGTCCCTGTCGCCGATCCGGCAGGGACCCCGGGCGCTGCGCTGAGGCGCTGTCACCAGCGGGGGTTGGGTGCCGCTGTGTTGTGTCGGTGCTTCGACGTCTCCGGGCGACGAGACGCCCGGGTTGGGCGCGGTGGGGAGGGGGCCCGGTCGTGGGGGTGGCGCTGGAGACGGTGCGGCGGGTGCTGGCCGCCTTCGAGGTGGGCGACGCCGCGGCGCTCGCCGAGCTGCTCGACGACGAGCTGGTCCTCGAGGCCCCGGGCGGCGTGGTCGCGCGCGGCCGGGAGGCGGCGACGGCCTACGTCGACGCCTTCCTCTCCGCCTTCGCCGACCTCGCGGCCGACACCCACGTCCTGGTCGAGCAGGACGACATGGTGGTCGAGGAGTACACGCTCGCCGCCACCCACGCGGGTGCCTACGTGAGCCCGTGGGGCCCGCGGGTCGAGCCGACCGGCGCCCGGGTCAGCCTGCGGGTTGCCGAGGTCTACCGGGTGCGCGCCGGGCGGGTCGTCGAGAACCGCCTCTACTTCGACGAGTACGCCCTGCTCACCCAGCTCCGCGCCGCCCGTCCCTGACTCCTGCCTAGTCGCGTGGCCAGGCGAGGGAGGCGGCGGGCAGGGTTCTTGGACGGTCGGAGCCTGCCCGCTGGTCGGATGGCACCGACCCGTTCGGGGCCGCCGCCGCGCCGATCGCCGCGGCGGGCGGGTCGGGCGGTGGAGTGGGCGGCACGCCGAGCAGCGTCTGGAAGACCGCGCGCAGGTGGTCGTCGGGGCGGGTGACCGACTCGGCCCACTCGGCGCCGCGCCGGCCGATCCTGGTCAGCCGGGCACGGTCGCGCAGCAGGCCGACCAGCACCTGGGCGAGCGCCCGCGGGGACTCGTCGACCGGGGTCACGCCGGTGACGCCCTCCTGGTAGGCGTCGCGCGAGCCGCCGTGCGCCGGGCCGACGACGGCGCAGCCGGCAAGCTGCGCCTCCAGCAGTGTGAGGCCGTACCCCTCGCCGGACGGGCGCGTCCCGCCTGTCCTCGTTCGGGTGCACAGCGCGTACAGGTCGGCGGTCGCATACAGCCGGGCGAGGGTCTCGTCCTCGGGCGACTCGTGCAGCTCGGTGTCCGGCGGCGCCGACAGCAGCTCGTGCAGCGCCCCTGGCGCGGGCCCGTGACCCGCGACCACGAGGCGCACCCGGCCGAGCTCGGCGCGCGCCGTCTCCAGCGCGGCCAGCAGCGTCGGCAGCCCCTTGTCGGCCCAGGCGGTGAGCGGGAAGACGCTCAGCACCGTCGGCACCGGGGGCTGCGGCCGGCGCCGGGCGCCCTCGGCGAGCAGTGCCGCACGCCAGCCGGCCGGCACCCCGGGCGGAAGCAGCCGGGCGAGCCGCGTGCCGGCGAGCGCGCCGGCGCTGAACGAGCTGACCGTCACCGGGTAGACCAGCGGGTGGCGCGCGAGCAGCGCCCGGTCGGTCGGGGGCATTCGCCAGATGTCGGCGCCGTAGCAGAGCACCGGGACGCGGCGCGCCCCGCCGAGCGAGGCCGCCCCGGCGGCGGCCTTGAGCAGGGACGGATGGCCGGCGACGAGCGCGTCGAGGTGGCCGAACCGGCGCGCCGCCCCGGCCGCCCGGCGCGCGACGTCCACCCGCGCCGCCAGCTGCGCGCCGGTGCTCGCCTGTGCGCCGGTGCCGAACGGGGTCCTCGCGAGCAGGTCGGTACGCCTGCCGAACAGGCCGCGGCGGCCTGGCTCGCCGGGCCGCACCGTCTCCGGCCGGTCGAGACCGTCGGCGAGGCCGGCCGGAGGCAGGTCCAGCCGGGTCAGCGTGGCGCCGCCGGCGAGCAGTGCCTCCTCGACGGCGCCGACGTAGCGCTCCACTCCCGGCCCGGCGGGCGCGGCCAGAAGCAGGACGCGGGGCGTCGTGGGGGCCCCTCCCGATCCCGGGGGCAACGATGATCCGGGCGACACTGGCCGGAGACTATGCGGCACGGGCAAGGATCCTTTGTCCGACGCGGCCGAGAACAATACGTCATCTCGCGATCGCCGATTGTAGTTCCGATGCGGGCGTCGCGGCCGGACCTCCTCCCGTGTCGGGACGCCGCGCGGACCCGACGCCGGGCGTGCTGTTCACGTAAAGTGATGTTTCAATAACCTAAGGTGCTTCCATGGCGGGAGCGGCGGACGGTGACCCGGCGGACGAGTACCCAGCCGGCGTCCCTGCCGGCCACCCGGCCCAGGACCGGGAACAGGGCGAGGAGCGGGAGCAGGGAGGGGCGTGGCGCGGGGCCCGGCGAGCGGCCGGCGGCCGCGAGGAACGCCCGGTGGCGGGCGGGCTTGCCGGCCAGGTGCCGCGCCAGGCGGGTCCGCCTGCTGGCCGGCCGGGTGGACGGGCCGCGCCAGGCATGGCGTTTCCGCACTCGCCGCCCCCGCTGGAGCCGCCCGCGCCGCCGCTGGCGCCCGCGCGGCCGCTGGCCCCGCCCGCCGCCCCGGCCCCACCGGTGCGTCCCGCGCCGCCGGGGAGTCCAGTGCCGCCCGAGGGGCCGGCATGGCCGGAGGAACCGGCGCAGCCAGGGGCTCCCCTCTTGCCGGACGGTCGTGTACCCAACGGCCGCATGCCGGCCGGCGGTGTGCGCGGAGGCGGTGTTCCCGCCGGTACCTCGGCGCCGACGGGCGCCCAACCACTGCCAGTCCGGTCGTCGCGGCTCGGGCGGGTGGGCGGAGCCGCGGTGCGCGCGGTGGGGGAGCTCCTCATCACCGTGGGGCTGCTCGTCGCGTTGTTCCTGGCCTACCAGCTATGGATCACAGACCTGTTCCAGGCGAGGTCGCAGAGCAGGCTGCACGACCGGCTTGCCGCCTCCTGGCAGGCGCCGCCCGCCCAGCCGCCCGCGAAGCCTTCGCGGCCACCGCCCGCGGTGCGGCCCAACCCGGCCGTCGGACAGGGCTTCGCGGTGCTGCATATCCCGCGCCTCGGCGAGGACTATGCGCCCGTCATTGTCGAAGGGGTCGGCGAGACCCAGCTGGAGGAAGGGCCCGGACACTATCCCGGCACGGCGATGCCAGGGGAAACGGGCAACTTTGTTGTATCGGGTCACCGGACCACCTACGGTAAACCGTTCAACCGGCTCGATGAGCTGCGCCCCGGCGACCCGGTTGTCGTAGAGGTCGCCGACCGCTACTACGTCTATCGAATGACCAGGTCGGAGGTTGTCGCGCCCGACCGGATTGACGTGACCGACCCGGTACCGGAACACGCCGGTGTCACACCCACGGCGGCCGTCATGACGATGACGACCTGTCATCCCAAGTACTCGGCGAAAAGCAGGCTCATCGTCTTCGCGTCGCTCGACAGAACCGTCATGAAGACGCCGGGCGCCGGTGTGCCGTTCGCTTCGGGGGAGGCCTGACCCGTGTACGGCTGGATCTACCGCCACCTGCCGGGGCCGACCCCGGTGCGGGTGCTGCTGGCGCTGCTGCTGGCGGCCGCCGTCGTGGCACTGCTGCTCTTCGTGGTTTTTCCGGCGGTCGAGCCCTGGGCGCCGCTCAACGATGTCACTATCAGGAGCCGATCGATCGTAAAATGGTGATGTTATCAAGAGTGTTGTGACGTATCGTCATCATTTGGACACGCAAAACTGTCGCCCCGGGTCGATGTACCCGGCGTGGTGGGTCCTATGGGCACGCTTGGAGCCCCGGCCCGCACGCAGTCCGACAACGGGAAAAGAGACAACGTCGTGGCATCCGATGGAGTTGGCCTGCGGTTTCGCCCTGGCCACCAGCGGAAATCCATGCCCGGTTGCCCCGGCGGGTGCGGCGGAGCGCCGGCGGCCAGAAACTGCCCATCCAGAATTCACCGCGTTTCGGATAACCTCCCGAGCCATGCGAGGTGTGGTCGGACGGCGCGGCCCGGCACGAACCGCCCGAACTCGGGAGGCTTGCCGGCGCCGTGCCAAACGGTCCACCAGGGGCCTCGGACAGGGGTCAGGACGTGGCGCGGCCGGAATGCGGCAACCGTGGTAGAGGCGGTCGCGGTGGCGGGGCGCGGCGTACGGCGCAGGCGTCTGGAAAGGCCGTGGGAGGCGGCTTTGCGGGCGCTCGGGCAAGTAGGCATCACCAATGGGGGACCGATGCAGAGGCGAAGCCGGACTCCGGAACCACGTGACTTTTCCGTGGCCCTACCATGACGGCGGCCGGGACCGCGGCCGGGACGGGCGGAGGCCGGGCCTTCGCTCGGCCCGCGGGGCCAGCCGGACAGGCGGACGACACAGCGGCCACGGCGGGCGCGGGCGGGGGTGCCGCGCCCGAGAGGCTCCGGGCTGGGACACCCTTGGAAGGGCCCGCCGAAGTGCTGGCGGGTGCGGTCGCCGCGGCTGCCGCGGCAGCCGAGCGCAAGCATGAATCGCTTCCCGCGGCCGCGGCCGCGAACGTGGGAAACGGTCCGGCGGGCACGGGGGGGAGCGGGCCAGCCGGCCCGAAGAGCCCACAGGAACTCGCGGGGGGCGTGGACAGCCCAACGACACCGATGGTCCGAAGGATGCCGTGTGTTCCGCCGACCCCGGTCGGCCTGGCGCTGGTGAGCCCCGTCGGGGCGAGCGCCGGCGGACGGGTCGTCCCGGCGGGCGCGGGCTGGCGCCGGGCGGTCCGCCGTCGCGGCGTTCTGCCGCACGGCGGGAAGCCAGCCGCCGGCCCCGCGGCGGGCGACCGCCAGCGAGCGGGTGCCGGTGTGGGTGCGGGCGGTACCACGGCGCTGACGATGCCCCCCGGCCGGCAGGTGGCCCTGGCCAGCCCGGTCTCGCCCGGCCTGACCGGGTGGATGATCGCGCTGGTGGTGGGGCTGCTCTTCACCGTCCTGGCGGGCCTCGCGCTGCTGGCGGCCCACGGCGTGTTCGGGCCCGGCTGGAGGGGGCACGCCGGGTTCGTCACCTCGGTGCTGGTGGCCACCTCGCTGTGCCTGCTGCCGACGCGGGCGAAGTCGGTGCTGCGCCGGTTCCGCGGCCGCGACGAGCTGACGGGCCTGGTCGGCCGGCGCGCTTTCCTCGACGCCGCGACCCGGGTCGTCGGCGGCGGCGAGCACCGGGTGCGCGAGGTCACCCCGGCGGCGCTCGTCCTCGTCGACATCGACCGGTTCCGGGAGATCAACGGCGTCCTCGGCCACGAGAGCGGCGACCGGCTGCTCGCCGTCGTCGCCCACCGGCTGCGCGCCCTGCTGCACCCGTCGGACCTGGCGGCGCGGATCGGCGGCGACGAGTTCGCCGTGCTGCTGCGCGACGCCGGACCGGGGCGGGCGGAGCTTCTCGCCGGCCGGCTGCGCGACGCGCTACGCACCCCCGTGCTGCTCGCCGACATCCCGGTGCAGACCGAGGTCAGCGTCGGGATCGCCTACGCCCCGGCGCACGGCCGCAGCGCCGCGGAACTGCTGCGCCACGCCGAGGCGGCGATGTACGAGGCGAAGCGGACCCGCGTCGGCCAGCGCACCTACCAGCGCGGCCGGCATGCGCCCGCCTCGCCCGGACGGGCCAGACTGCGGCTGCGCGCCGAACTGCGCGGCGCCCTCGAACAGAACCAGATCGAGCTGCGCTACCAGCCGAAGGCCGACCCGCGCACCGGCCGGGTCACCGGTCTCGAGGCGCTGGTGCGCTGGCAGCACCCGCGCGAGGGCCTGCGCGGCCCCGGCGTCTTCCTGCCGGAGATGGAGCAGGTCGGCCTGATGCCCCAGCTCACCCGGCGGGTGCTGGACCTCGCCCTCGCCGACTGCGCCTCCTGGCACGCGGCCGGCGCGGCGCTCTCGGTCTCGGTGAACGTCCCGCCGTCGATGATCGGCGACGCGGGCTTCGTCGAGCTGGTCAGCGACGCGCTGCGCCGCCACAAGCTCGCGCCGCGCGCCCTCGTCGTCGAGGTCACCGAGGAGGCGGTCATCACCGCCAAAGAGCAGGCAAGGCGCACGCTCGCCGACCTGCGCGAGCTCGGGGTACGGGTCAGCCTCGATGACTATGGCACCGGCTTCTGCTCGCTCGCCTACCTGCGCGAGCTACCGGCCGACGAGGTCAAACTGGACCAGATGTTCCTGCGGGACATGCACCGCGATCCCTCGGCAGCCGAGATCGTCCGCTCGACCGTGTCGCTGGCACACGCCCTGGACCTGCGGATCGTCGCCGAAGGCGTCGAGACGAAGGCCGCGTGGCTGACGCTCGCGGGCTGGCGCTGCGACGAGGTGCAGGGATACTTCATCTCCCCCCCGCTGGCCGGCGGCCGGGTGGTCGCGTGGCTCGGCGACTGGGCACGGCGGGTCTCGCGCCAGAACCAGACCGCCGCCACGTCCACCACGTCCGCCACGTCATCCGGCGAGGACGGCCAGGGTCCCGGCGAGGCACAGGCGCCGGGACCCACGGCGGAGCCCGCCGCGGGGCTCGCGGCCGGCCAGGACGATCCGCGCGACCAGCCGGCGGCGCACTCCCAGCCCGAGGCACGGGTCCCACCCCGCGGCCTGGCCGTGGCCAGGGCGACCGGCCTCGCGGTATCGCCGCTGGTCCCGGCCCAGTCGACTACCAGAACCGGCCAGCTCGGCACACCCCGCTCGGCCCCGGCCATCCACGCCGCCCCATGCACCGCCGTTCGACCGTCCGAGCCCGTCCGGCCCGGCCAGCGGCGAGGCGTCTGAGCGGCGCCGGCGTGGCCGGAGCCAGCCGGGGCCGAGGATCCCACCGGATGATGGCCAGTTGCATGATCTGGTGGAATTTTCGGAGTGCTGACTCCGAAATTCCACCAGATCATGGGCGGGCACCGCGCCGTCCACCAGCGCCGCCGTCCTTCGCGCGATGTGCGATGCCCGGCGTACGACGTCGGCGCGCACGAAGCGCGGCGCCCGGCATCCGGCGCCCGACGTCGTCCGGCCGCCGTCGGCCGGCCTCGGGCGTTGGCGCGAAAACGCGTTGCGGACTCTCGCACGGCGGCCGAGGCTTGGCGGGTGCTGATCCGACGCGAGGTCGCCGCGGACGCCGCCGCGGCCAGGGCCGTCGTCGCGGGTGCCTTCGCACCCGCCGCGGACTCCGGCCACGGCCGCGGCCGCGGTGCTGACCGGGGCGGTGAGCCGGTGGAGGCGCGACTCGTCGACGAGCTCCGGACCAGCGGCGCCTCGCTCCCGGGGCTCTCGCTGGTCGCCCTCGACGAGGAAGGGGCGGTCGTAGGCCACGTGATGTGCTCACGCGGCTGGGTCGAGGCGAGGCCAGCGGTCGCCCTCGGTCCGCTCGCCGTCCGACCCGACCGCCAGCTCCGGGGCGTCGGCAGTGCCTTGGTCCACGCGGCGGTGGGCGCCGCCGATGCCCTGGACGAGCCGCTGGTGGCCCTGCTCGGCGATCCGCGCTACTACCGCCGCTTCGGGTTCCGCCCGGCCACGGCCTACGGCATCGCCGCCCCCGTCGAGGCGTGGGGTGACCATTTCCAGGTCCGCACACTCACGGTGTTCGCCGTCGGCACCCGCGGCCGGTTTTCCTACCCAGAACCCTTCGACCGGCTCTGACCAGCATCTGAGAGTTCGGGGCGGACGCGCGTGGCCCGGGCCGGGTGACGGTCAAACCAGCGCAGGCATGTCGTGGAAACGACGGGGGCCGACCTGTCGCACATCTAGAGGGACCAGCCGAACATCGGTGACGATCTCTTTATGTCGACGATTCTTCTTGCCGGGCCGGCGGGCCTGGCTGCGGGCGAGGCGCCCGTGGCTGACAGCCCCACCTGGGGCATCGGCGGGCCGGCGTTCGCCGCCGGCTACCTGCTCGCGCTGGGGCTGGTCGCGATCGTGGTCATGCTGGTTCGCTGGCGGCTGCGTGCCCCGGCCGACGGTTCGCCCACCTGGCCGCCCGGGAGCCCTAACGCGGGCCTCGCGCCCGAGGAGCTTGCCTTCCTTGCCGGCGGCATGCGGCGCGCCGTGGAGGCCACCGTCGTCGCACTGCGGGAACAGGGGCTCGTGGCCTCTGGGGCGAGGACGGGCCAGGTCGTGACGGCTGGTGCCCCCATGCCGGCCGGGCTGACCCCGTTCCAGTGGGCGGTCCGTGACCGGACCGGCGCGACGGTCGGCGTGCGGATGTCGACGCTGTCCTCGATGGTCACGAACAGCCAGGCGGCAGCCGAGCTGCGCCGCCGGCTCATCGGCCTCGGCCTGGTCGTGACACCCGCCCGTGCGCGGATGCATCGCCAGCTCGCCTGGTGGCCGACCGCGTTCCTCGTCGTGGGCTTCACCCGGCTGGTGACCGGCGCGTCCCGCCACCACCAGGTCGGCTTTCTCGTCGTCGAACTGGTCTTCACCGTCGTCGTCGCCATCGTCGCCGCGCTGCGCACGAGGTTCGAGGTCCTCACCAGCCGCGGCCGTGGCGTCCTCGCCACCGCCCGCCGTATCTCGACGCCACTGCGCACCGGCAGCCTCCCTGGCCAGCGCGCGCACGCCTACGCCCTCTTCGGTGCCGCCGCGATCTGGGCCGCCGACCGGGACTTGGCCCAGCAGCTCGGCTTCCCGCAGCCGTCCACCGGCGGCGGCGGCGACGACGGCGGCGGGGGTGGCGGGGGTGGCTGCGGCGGCGGATGTGGTGGCGGCGGCTGCGGCGGCTGACCTCGGTTCCGGAGCACGGCGACGAAGATCGGCCCGTCACCATGTCGCGAGTTTGATCAGTGGTTCTGTATCCGGATCCGAACTGCCGGAGGCTCGGAGTTCGGATTCCGGTACAGCCCTGGCGATCTTCCGTTGCTGGGGCGGGGCGAACGACGCGCGGAAGCGTCCTGATCGCGGCTCCTCTGGGAGCCGCTCTTCATGGAGGTTGGCCGGAGCCTAGTTGGACGATTCGGAGGCGCTGGCATAGAGCTTTTCGAGTTCGCGTTTGAGGAGCTTGCCGGTGGCGTTGTAGGGGAGCTCGGTGGCGAAGCGGACATGCGCCGGCACCTTGAAACGGGCGAGCGCGGCGGCGACCCAGGCCTGGACGTCCCCGGCGGTGACGTCGGCGCCCTCGCGGCGTACGACGACGGCCAGCACCTCCTGGCCGAGCTCGCGGTGCTCGACGCCGATGACGGCGGCGTCGGCGAGGCCGGGGTGCTCGACGAGCCGGTTCTCGATCTCGATCGGGTAGATGTTCTCGCCGCCACGGATGATCATGTCGCGTAAGCGGCTTTCCAGGTAGAGCAGGCCGCCGTCGGTGCGGCCGAAGTCGCCGGTGCGGTACCAGCCGTCGGCGTCGAGGACGGCGGCGGTCGCCTCCTCGTTCTCCCAGTAGCCGAGGAAGACGCTGGGGCAGCGGACACAGATCTCGCCGACCTCGCCGTCGGGGAGCTCGGCGCCGTCGGGGCCGATGACCCTGATCTCGGAGGTTGGCGTCGCGACCCCGAGGGAGCCGGGAGCGTCGCGCAGGCGGGAGCCGCCGGTGGTCGCGCCGATGCCGGCGGTCTCGGTCATGCCGTAGCCGCCGCCGAGGGTGCGGCCGGGCAGCACGCGCTCGATCAGCCGGACGACCTCGGGCGGGAGGGCCGCACCGCCGCCGCCGAGGCCGCGCAGACTGGACAGGTCGTACTCGTCGAGGCGCGGGTGCTCGAGCAGGCGCAGGAACTGGGTCGGCACGCCGGACCAGTTGGTGACGCCGTAGCGCGCGGTCAGGTCGAGGTGGACCGTCGGGTCCCATTTCCCGGGCGGGGCGAACACCAGCGTCATGCCGTTGTACGGGGCATGACTGAGCAGCGGCCCGATGCCGGAGATGTGGAAGAACGGGCCGGCGAGGATCGCCACCGGTGGCGGCGGCGCGGCGGGCGCCTGCGCGGGGGATGCCTGGGACGCCGGCGATGCCTGGGCCTGGGCTCGGGCCTGGGCAGCCTGGTCGAGGAGCTGCCTGGCGGCGCCGCGCAGGGCGGCGTCAGGGCTGAAGTTGACCAGCGCGCGGTGAGGGACCAGCGCTCCCTTCGGGCGCCCGGTGGTGCCGCTGGTGAACAGGATCGTGACCGGGTCGTCCTCGCGCAGGTCGGGGCACAGCGCGAGCAGCGCCGCCGCCACCTCCTCGGCGCCGTCGGTGTCCGCCTCGTCGTCGGCCGCGGGGAGGGCGGCGAACAGCTCGGCGAAGGTGAGGACGGGCTGGTTCGTGGCCTCGGGGATTCCCTCTAGGCGGGCGAGCCGGCGCTCGTCACCGAAGACGACGGTCGGCGTGGTCAGCCGCAGGCCGTGCGCCAGCTCCGGGCCCGTCCACCAGCCGTTGAGCCCGATGGCGATCGCGCCCAGAGACAGCGCGGCCCACATGCCGGCGGCGTACTCGGCGCAGTTCGCGGCGACGAAGCCCACCCGGTCGCCCTTGCGCACGCCGAACTTGTCGCGCAGCACGCCGGCGATCCGCACCGCGCGGGCGGCGGTCTCGGCGAAGGTCAGCGTGGTCGCGGCGCCGTCGGCCTCGGTGAAGACGAGGTAGGGCCGGTCGGGGAAGCGCCGGCACGCGGCCGCCAGCATCGCGGGCAGATGCGGGGGACGGCGGGCGAAGACGGTCATCTCGATGCCGCGCACCTGTTCGCGCGCCAGCTCGAAGGGCGCGGCGGGGCCCATCAGCCGGTCCCGCAGCGGTGGGGGCAGGAGGTCACCGTCGGGCCACCGGAGCATCTTGCCTCTCCCATCCTCGAGCAGCGACCACCTCGATCAATGATCGCAGTATGTATATATGATACAATCCTGGGGCATTGTGGTCCAGGGCACACCGATCGGGTAAGTGTTGGGTCAGCCGGACGGCTGGTCGGGGTTGTTGCGGGTGACATGCCGGCACGCCGGGGGCGGTGAACGTCGTCCGAGCGCCTGGTCACTTAGAGTCACCGACCGTGTTCTCCACACACCGTCTCGATATCGGGGCCGAGACCGGGGCCCATGACCCGCGCGTCCTGCTGCTGGCCCCGTCCGCGGGGTTGGGCGGCGGCGTCGAGTGCTACCTCGCCACCGTCGAGGAGCGGCTGTGCGCCGGCGGAGCACTGGTCCATCGGGTGGATCTGCGCAGCGCGGCGCACCCGCTGGATCCGTGGGCGAGGCAGCGCTTCACCGCCGCCGCCCTGCGCGCGGCGGCGCGGCTGGCGCCGCTGGACGCCGTCCTCACCGGCCACCCCGACCTCATCCCCGTCGCTGCAGCCGCCGTGATGGCCGGGCGGGCCAGGCGCGGGCCGGTGATCGTGTACGGCGCGGACGGCATCCGGGCGCACCGGCTCGGCCGGGCCCTGCTGGCCCGCCACCGGGCACTGTCCCCGCTGACGACCGGCTCTTACAGCGCCGGCGCATTGGCGGGCCTTGGCACGGTCCCGGTGCTGCGGCCGGGCGTCGCGTCGGGTTGGCGGTCGGTTCTCCTCGCGGCGGGTACCCGGGCGGGCCGAGAGCGAAGCACGTCGCGCCCGCCGACCCTGCTGACCGTCCTGCCACCTGCCGCCGACGGAGCCGACACCGCGGGCCGGGCCGACACCGCCGACGGCGCCGGTCGAGCTGGCGGCGCCGGTCGAGCTGGCGGCGCTGGTCGGGCTGGCGGCGCGGGCCGGGCTGGCTGCGCGGGCCGGGCTGGCGGCGGCCTGGCGACGCTGCTCGCCGCGCTGCCGGCGGTGCGCCGCGCGGCCGGGCCGGTGCGACTGGTGGCCGTGGCGCGGGGGCGCGCGCCCGAGGCGGCGCGGGCCGCCGTCGCGGCGGCGGGTGACGCGGAACTCGTCGAGGAGCCGGACGACTCGCGGCTGGCCGGGCTGTACGCCGGCGCCGACCTGTTCGTGCTGCGCGCGGGGACCTGGCCGAGCCACGGCGGTGAGGACCATGCCCGAGTGCTGACCGAGGCACAGCTGGCCGGCTGCCCGGTCGTCGGCCCGGTGCGCGGCGACGCCCGCGACGCCTACGTCGACGGGGCGACGGGCGTCACACCGGGTGACGAGTCCCCGGCAGCGCTCGCCGCGGCGCTCACCGACCTGCTCGCCGACCGGGCGAGGCTCGCACGGATGCGCCGGCGCGCCGCGGAGTGGGCCAGGATGGCCACCGAGCCGGCGGAGCACACCCGGGCGGTTTTTGCCGCGGTCCTTGGCACCCTCCCAGCGGCTCCGGTCCCGGCCACAGCAGCGGTCCCGTCGGGCGGCCCCGAGCCGTGGGCCGCGGCGCCAGCGCCAGCCCAGCCCGCGGCCGTATCGGCTGTACCGGCGTCCGGCGGGGTGGCGCGGCCACCAGCGCGCCGCGCGGCGACTCAGGTGTGGCCCGAGCCGGCCGGAGCGGAGCCCAGACGCGTTTTCTGGTCGGTGGTCCCGGCCGCCCGCGCGGCCCACGAGGCCGAGGTGGATACGGACTACGCCGAGATGAGCCGCGGCTGGAGTGGCGACATCGAGGTCGACGACCTCCGGATCCGCTGACGCCCGGATCCGCCGACGTCGGGACGCGCTGGCGTCCGGACGCGGCGCCCGCCGGGGCCGCCGGTGAAGGTCGCGTCTTCGGAGAGCGGGCGCCGCGGCCAGCGCCCGACCACGGAATGTGACGGCCGGCGGGTCACAGGTTCTGGGACACCCGGCGCCGCATCCCCGAATCCAGTAGTTAGAGTATTACAGTGTGTAACGAAATTTGGTCCTGGGCTCGGCCCATCCCGCCCTGCTTCCCCGCCGGAGGAACACATGGTCGGTGCCGGATCCGCGGCCTGCGTCGTCACGCTGGCCGCGACGCCGCTGGTCATCGCCTACATGCGGCGCCTGTCGGTGCTGGACATCGCCGGCGAGCGTTCGCTGCACACGGTCCCGACGCCGCGGGGCGGCGGAGCGGCTGTCGTGCTCGGCATGTTCTCCGGGGTGTTGACCACGGTGCTCACCAGCGGCCGGGCGAGCGCGCCCGACCTGCTGCCGATGACGCTGGCCATCACGATTTTCGGCCTGATCGGCCTCGCGGAGGACGTCGCCAGCGACATCGGTGGGATCTCACCGACGCGCCGGCTCGCGCTGCAGGGGGCGGGCGCGGCGGCCGTCACGGCGACGACGGTCCTCTCCGTCACGCTCGTCGGCGACGGGCCGGGGACGGCGCTGCTCGTCGCGGCCGTCGTCGTCGGGCCGTTGTGGGTGACGGCGTTCGTCAACGCCTTCAACTTCATGGACGGCGTCAACGGCATCTCGGCCGCCCAGGCGACGGTCGCCGGAGTCGGCTACGCGCTGGTCGGCACGGTGCACCACAACCCGCCGCTGGTCGCCGGCGGCGTGGTGGTCGCGGGCGCCGCGATCGGTTTCGCGCCCTTCAATCTGCCGCGTGCGCTGGTGTTCCTCGGCGACGTCGGCAGCTACGCGCTCGGCGGGGCGATCGCGGCGCTGGCGCTGCAGGCGGCGCTGTCCGGAGTTGGTGTCGAGGCGGTCGTGGCGCCGGTCGTGCTCTACCTGGCCGACACGGCGACCACGCTGGCGCGCCGGATCCGCGGCGGCGAGCGTTGGTACCTGCCGCACCGCGACCACGCCTACCAGCGGCTGGCCACCGCCGGCTGGTCGCACACGGCGGTCACCGGCTACACCAGCCTGCTCGCCGTGATCTGCGCCGCGTTGGGCCTGGCGACCGCCGCCAGGGCGGCCGCGCCGGCGCGGATCTGCGCGGACCTGGCGATCTGCTTCGTCGTCGCCCGCTATCTCGGCGCCCCCCGGCGGGTCGCGGTGCGCCAGGCCGCCGTTACGGCGGTGCCGGTCGTCATCCCGGCCCAGCGGGTAGCCGTCGAGCCCACCACCGCGGTCCTCCCGCCGGTCGAGGCCGCCGTCCGCGAGAGCCCGTAGACGGCGGTCAGGACAGCCGCCGCGGAGCGCCCGCGACGTCGAGGCTCTGGCGTTGCCGAGGGCCAGCGTCGCCGACAGCTGGTGCCGTGCGGGCAGGGGCGGCCGGACGCCGGTGGGGCCGACTACCGCGCTGCCCACTCGCGACACGGGCGGCTGACGTGCTGCGCGTGGCTGGTGCGTCACACTTCGCGCATGGAGGGTGCTGGAAGTCTGGGTGTCGTCGCCATGGCCTCGTCTGTGAGGTCGCGTTGAGTGCCGCCGGGCACGTCGGGGGCGCCCAGCCGCCCGCCACGTCGTCGGTCGACCTCGCCCTGTTCGGCATCGCGATCGCCGCGCGCGGCCGGCCCGGCCGGACCGGGGCCGAGGAGGCCGCGTGGACGATGCTGCACCTGGGCGAGGCCGACGACGAGCCCGGCCGGGCCAGGGCGGTCGGCCTGCTCGCCGCGCTGCGCCGTGACGGCCTGCCCGCGCGGCTGCGGCTGGTGGGGCCGATCCCGCCGGTGCAGCGTGGCCGGCTCCTTACCCGCGCGACGGCGGGCGGCGTCGTCGGCGCGCTCGACCTGCCAGGCGAGCACGCGCCGCACGAGGTGGCCCGGCTGCTGGTCGAGGCCGCCCTGCTCGTCGTGCCGTCGCCAGCCCGCGTCATCGCCGCGGAAGGCGGTGCCACCGCGGAGGGCGGCGCTGGCGCGGACGGTGGTGCCGCTGTGGAGGGTGGTGCTGGCGCACAGGGCGGTTCCGGTGAGGCGTCGGACCTGGTGCCCGCGGTGCTGGCCGGATGCGCCGCCGGCACGCCGGTGCTAGCCGCTGACCTGCCCGCCGTGCGCGCGGTCGCCGCCGTGCTCCCCGGCGTGACCCTGCTGCCCCTTGGCGCGCCGGACGACGCCTGGGCGCGTGCCGCCGCCAGGCCGCTGCCTGTCCCGCCGACCCCGGACGAACGCTGGGCCGCGCTGCGCCGGTTGCGCCGCTCGCCGTTCTGCGCGCAGCGCCCCACCCTCGCGGGCGAGTCCGGCTGAGCCCGCCTGAGCCCGACACCCGCTGATGGGGTGGGGCATGGCCACACCCAGCCGGACTGCGCCGGCACACCGGACCGGCGCGTCCGGCCCGTACTGTTTGCCCTGTCCGCGTTGTATGGTTAGCAAGGCTAAGTAACTCGACGGCGATGCGACCGTCACCGGGCCCGCTGCGCTGATATCGGCGAGGCGGGGAATGCCAGGATGGGCAACGAGGCCACCCGGCCGGTGCCCGGCCGCGACCGCGGCCAGGGTGTGGGCCGGGTGGCGCGCGGTGCGCCGGGTTGAACAGAACCCGGCGTGGTCGGCGCGACAGCGTGGTTCCGCGTGACATGGAGGAGACGACGGACATGGACAGCTTCGGCAGTACCGGACAGCTCGTGGTGGGGGAACGCACCTACACGATCAGGCGGCTGGACGCGGTGCCCGGTGCTGACCGCCTGCCCTACAGCCTGCGGGTACTCCTGGAGAACCTGCTGCGCACCGAGGACGGCGCGAACATCACCGCCGACCACGTACGGGCGCTGGCCAGCTGGGATCCGAGCGCCGAGCCGAGCCAGGAGATCCAGTTCACCCCCGCCCGGGTGATCATGCAGGATTTCACCGGCGTGCCCTGTGTCGTCGACCTCGCCGCCATGCGCGAGGCGATGGTGGCCCTCGGCGGTGACCCGGCGAAGATCAACCCGCTGGCCCCGGCGGAGCTGGTCATCGACCACTCGATCATCGCCGACCACTTCGGCCGCCCCGACGCGTTCGACCTGAACGCGTCACTGGAGTTCAACCGGAACCGGGAGCGCTACCAGTTCCTGCGCTGGGGCCAGGCCGCGTTCGACAACTTCACCGTCGTGCCGCCGAACACCGGCATCGTCCATCAGGTCAACCTGGAGCACCTCGCCCGCGTGGTCTTCACCAGGCAGACCCCTGAGGGCACCCTGGCCTACCCGGACACCCTCGTCGGCACCGACAGCCACACCACCATGATCAACGGTCTGGGTGTGCTGGGCTGGGGCGTCGGCGGCATCGAGGCAGAGGCCGCCATGCTCGGCCAGCCGGTCAGCATGCTGATCCCGACCGTCGTCGGCTTCAAGCTGACCGGCGAGCTGCCCGCCGGCACCACCGCCACCGACATGGTGCTGGTCATCACCGAGAAGCTGCGCAAGCACGGCGTCGTCGGCAGGTTCGTCGAGTTCTACGGCGAGGGCGTCTCCGCCGTCCCGCTGGCCAACCGGGCCACGATCGGCAACATGAGCCCCGAGTACGGCTCCACCTGCGCGATCTTCCCGGTCGACCAGGAGACGCTGAACTACCTGAAGCTCTCGGGCCGCCCGGCCGAGCTCATCGCGCTCGTCGAGGCGTACGCCAAGGAGCAGGGCCTCTGGCACGACCCGTCGCACGAGGCCAGCTATACGACCACCCTGGAGCTCGACCTGTCGACGGTCGAGCCGTCGCTCGCCGGCCCGAAGCGCCCGCAGGACCGGGTGCCGCTCGCCACCGCCAAGCCGAAGTTCCGCGCGGCGCTCGCCGACTACGCGGGGCCCGTCGCGCTCGCCCCCGGCGGCGCGGACGAGGCCGGCGACGAGTCGTTCCCCGCCTCCGACTCGCCGACCGCGATCGGCGACAAGCCGGGCGACGTCCCGGCGCACTCCAACGGGATCTCCGGTGACCTGGCGGGTCGCCCGTCCAACCCGACCGCGGTGACCCTGGCCGACGGCACGTCGTTCACCATCGACCACGGCGCGGTCGCGATCGCGGCGATCACGTCCTGCACCAACACCTCGAACCCGCAGGTCATGATCGGCGCCGCGCTGCTCGCCCGCAACGCCGTCGAGAAGGGCCTGACCCGCAAGCCGTGGGTCAAGACCACGCTCGCCCCCGGGTCCAAGGTCGTCATGGACTACTACGAGCGGGCCGGGCTCGTGCCGTACCTGGACAAGGTCGGCTTCAACCTGGTCGGCTACGGCTGCACCACCTGCATCGGCAACTCCGGCCCGCTGCAGGACGAGATCAGCGCCGGGATCGACGAGGGCGACCTCGCGGTCGTGTCGGTCCTGTCCGGCAACCGGAACTTCGAGGGCCGGATCAACCCGGACATCAAGATGAACTACCTGGCGTCCCCGCCGCTGGTCGTCGCCTACGCGCTGGCCGGCACGATGGACGTCGACCTCACCAACGACCCGCTGGGCACCGACCCCGACGGCAACCCGGTCTACCTGCGCGACATCTGGCCGACCGAGGCCGAGGTCGCCGCGGTCGTCGGCGAGGCGATCACGTCGGACATGTTCGAGCGGGACTACGCCGACCTGTCCGGCGACGAGCGGTGGCAGTCGCTTCCGGTCGGCGACGGCGGTGAGGTGTCCCAGACGTTCTCCTGGGCGCCCGACTCCACCTACGTCCGGCACCCTCCGTACTTCGAGGGCATGGCGCCGTCGCCGGCCCCGCGGACCGACATCGTCGGCGCCCGGGTGCTCGCGATGCTGGGCGACTCGGTCACCACCGACCACATCTCGCCCGCCGGCTCCATCAAGAAGGACTCGCCCGCCGGCCGTTACCTGACCGAGCACGGCGTCGCCCCCGGCGACTTCAACTCCTACGGCTCGCGCCGCGGCAACCACGAGGTCATGATCCGCGGCACGTTCGCCAACATCCGGCTGCGCAACCGACTCGCCCCCGGCACCGAGGGCGGCGTCACCCGCCACCTGCCGGACGGCGAGCAGCTGGCGATCTACGACGCGGCCCAGAAGTACGCCGCCGACGGCGTGCCGCTGGTCGTGCTGGCTGGCAAGGAGTACGGCTCCGGCTCGTCGCGTGACTGGGCGGCCAAGGGCACCGCGCTGCTAGGCGTCCGGGTCGTCATCGCCGAGAGCTACGAGCGGATCCACCGCTCGAACCTGATCGGCATGGGCGTGCTGCCGCTCCAGTTCCAGCCCGGCGACTCGGTCGAGTCCCTCGGCCTGACCGGCGAGGAGGTCTTCACCGTCACCGGCCTCGCCGAGATCAGCGAGAAGACCACGACCCTGACCGTCCAGGCCGGCGACAAGACCTTCGACGCGGTCGTCCGCATCGACACCCCGGGGGAGGCGGACTACTACCGCCATGGCGGCATCCTCCCCTACGTCCTGCGCTCCCTGATCTGACGCGGACGGAGCGCGACGAGACGTAGCGCGAGAACGCGGAGAACGGTGAGGGGTCTGGGAGCGACGCTCCCAGGCCCCTTCGCCTGTCCGGTGTGAGTTCCTTGCCGAGGTGCTGGCAGCGCGGCTCAGTCAGGCCGGGATGACGGCGTAAGCGCGGGTGGGGGAGCCGGTGCCGCCGACGATCGGGAGTGGGGCGACGATCAGCAGCGCGCCCGTGGTCGGGAGCTTGTCGAGGTTCTGGAGCTGGGTGAGGCCGAACTTGTTGGCGCCCAGCAGGTGGTAGTGGACCGGGAAGACCGGGTCCAGGGTGCCGGCGCAGCCGGCGTCGATGCCGACGGTCTCGACGCCGAAGCCGGAGATGGGTGACATCGCGAGCCACTCGGCACCGGCCGCCGAGACGCCGGGGGTGTGCGGGCCGTTGTCGTCGGCGTTGAGGAAGGCGGCCGCGTCGGTCGAGTACTTCGACCAGCCGGTCCTGAAGAGCAGCCAGGCACCGTCAGGCAACGGGCCGTTGGCGGCCACCCAGGCATCCAGGTGCGTGGGCTCCAGCAGGAAGTCGGGGTTTTCCGCCGCCTCGGCCGTGAAGTCGAGGACGATCGCCGGGCCGAACAGGCGCGCCGGCGGGATCCGGTCGACCGAGAGACCGTCCCGGCCCGACGCCCAGTGGACCGGGGCGTCCAGGTGGGTGCCGGTGTGCTCGCCGGTGTGGATGTTGTTCCAGCCCCAGAACGGGCCAGCCTCGTCGAAATCGCTGATCTTCTCCAGCGACAGCGGGATGGTGTTCGCGAACGGCGCCGGCAGCCGCAGGATCGGCGTCTCGGGCGAGAGCGGCGCGGTCAGGTCGACGATCGTCACCTCCCCGGAGGCGAGGGCGGCGAGCAGGGCATCGACGACGGTCATGCACGAACCTTCCCGCGAGAGCCGGCCGCCGTGACGAGGAGCCAGCCCGCGCATCCTGTCAGCGGCTGTGGTCATGGGCTGTGGTGGTCATGGGCTTGTGGTGCCGACGGCGGGGTGCCCGGCCACCACAGGTGATGGGAGACCGCGGCGCCCACCAGGAGACCGGTGCGTATGAGGTCCCGGTGACACGGCTGACGGCCGCCTTGGCGGTGATCTACGGGTGGCAGCCTAGTGGCCGAACGCTTCCTGCAGCCACCACGAGGCCATCGGGACGATCTTGGCGTCGATCGCGAGTGGACCGCCCCGCTCCGCGAGCCATCCCTTGACCGCGTCGAGATCGCCCACCGTGCGGACCGTGACGCCCGCGCAGCCGTGGCCGCGCGCGATCGCCGCGATGTCGGTGTCGGGGAAGGTGACGTTGTCGAGCGGGGCGCCGTCGGTGAAGTGGTGCACCTCCGCGCCGTACGCCGAGTCGTTGTAGACGATCACGACCAGCGGCAGCTTCAGCCGCACGGCGGTGTCGAGCTCCGAGATCCCCATCATGAACCCGCCATCGCCCGTGCCCACAACCGGCAGCCGGTCCGGCCGGGCGATCGCGGCGCCGATCCCGGTGGCCAGGCCCAGCCCGATCGACTGGAATGCCTGGGTGAAGCAGAAACCGTTCTCGTCGGGAACGTCGAGGTACATCGACGGCCAGCCCATGAAGTTCCCCGAGTCGATCGAGACGACCCGCTCGGCCGGCAGCAGCCGGTTCAGCTCGATCGACAGCGTTCGGGGATCGATGAGCGTGCTGGTCGAGAGGTCGTCATACGGCACCCGTTCCCAGCGACGTTCGGCCGCGATCCGCGCGGCCAGCGCCTGGTCGCGGTAGCCAGGCTGTGAGGCCGGGCGTCCCTTGCGGAGGATGTCGATGATCCCGGCCACCTGGCTCGCGGTCTCCTGGACACCACCCCACAGCCCCAGATGGACGGGGCGGCTGCGCCCCAGCCGCGCGGCGTCGCTGTCGATCTGGACAACGGTCGCTTCCGGACCGATCAAGTTGCCGTGCCGCATCGTCCACATGTTCAGAGCGCATCCGAATCCGACGATCACGTCCGCCGCGTGGATCAGCTCGGCCGCGAGCGGCGAGGCGAAGCCACCCGAGACGTCGAGATCCCACGGGTTGCCGCGGAACAGCCCGCGCGCGACCGCGGAGGTGGCCAGCAGTGCGCCGGTCTGGTCGGCCAGCTCCCGGATCGCGGCCGCGGCCCTTGGCGAACGCGCGCCCCGGCCGGCGACGAAGACCGGCCGTCGCGCGTGGAGCAGCATCTCGGCCAGCTGGGCGGCGTCGCTCAGGTGCGCGACCGGCGGCTTCGCCGCGGCTGGCACGACAGGCGCTGGCCCGTCCGGCAGCTCGTCGTCCTGGACGTCGATCGGAATGCCCAGCACGACCGTCCTGCCCAGGTTGCGCGCCGTCGCGTAGGCCCGGGCCACATCCGCGAGCGCGGACCGCGGCGAACGTACCCGGATCGGAACCGCTCCGACCGCCGCCGCCATCGCCGCCTGGTCGACGAAGAAGTTGGACCGCTCGTCGGTCGCCTCGGGCGCGAGGACGAGCAGTGGCGTCGCGCTCTTCGCCGCCTCGGCGAGCCCGGTCATCGCGTTCGTGAACCCGGGACCCTGGTGGACGGACAGCACGCCGACCTCGCCGGACATCCGGGCGTACCCGTCCGCCATGCAGACCGCCCCGCCCTCATGCCGCGCCGCGACGAACCGCGCCCCGGCCGCTGTGAGGGCGTTGACGACGTGGAAGTTCCCGCTGCCGACGACTCCGAACACGACCGGTATCGCCTGCTCGCCGAGAAACCGGCCGATTGCCTCGCGCACCAACATCAGCAGTTCTCCAGGGTGCTTCAGGGATGTACGACAAGGATTCTCCGGTGCCGTTCCAATCGGCTCGGGCGTGCTCGCAGGACTGGCCCCGGCGGCCTGGACCAGCCTTCGGGTTGATCTCTGGGAGTGGCGCACGAAGAGCGGTCAAAATAGGGCATAAAGGACCACTCCAATGCCACATTCTCCGCATTTGCCCTGGGCATGATCGGTTCTGCGGCGCAGGGGCCCTGTCGGAGGTGGACCTCCTCGCCTCATCGCCGCATCCGGGGAAGATCGCACGGTAGAACGCTGAGGTCATATGATGGGTGCGAGGTGGTCCGTCCTCCTGGTGGACGAGATGCACGAGTGGTTCGTGCGGCTCGCGTGGTCCGACCCCGTGTCGGCCGATCTGGTTGCCGCCGCGATCAATCAACTCGAGGCGGACGGGCCGACCTGGGCCGCCCGTTTGTGGACCGGATCGGCGGATCGAAGATTCACAACCTGAAGGAGTTGCGCCCGGCGTCGAGCGGCCACACCGAGGTGCGCATCCTGTTCGTCTTCGACTACGCCCGGCGCGCGGTGTTGCTTGTAGGCGGCGACAAGGCCGGCATGTGGAACCGCTGGTACGACCTGAACATCCCGGTGGCGGAGGAGCGGTACCGGCGCTGGTGCGATGGCGAGTACGACACGGAAAGGAAGTGGCGGACATGGCGAAGGAGTGGGCGGAGGTCCGGTCCGAACTGGTCGCGTCCGGGCTCCTCGACGAGGCCAGGATTGCCGCGTTCCAGGCCAACATGCGAGCTGAGGCGCGTGCGCACCGCCTAGCGGAGATCCGGCAGGCATACGGGCTCGACCAGAGCACGCTGGCCGAGCGGCTCGGGATCTCGCAGTCCCGGATCTCTCGCATCGAACGGGGCGATCTCGATCACTCGGAGATCGCGACGATCCGCAGCTACCTGGCAGCCCTCGGCGGTGAGGTCGAGATCATCGCCAAGTTCGGCGACGAGCGCATCACGATCGGGTAGAAGGTCGACTGCGATGGAAACCGGGGGCTCGGAACAAACCGAGGAATTGGACGACGCTGGACGGCGTGCCGAGGTGCGGGTGCGACAGGCACTGATGGACCGTGTACTCGACGACGCACTCTCCCGTCATGCGGAGGCGCTACGCCGTCTCGGGGAGGGCGACGACGAGCGGCCGGCATGTCCGCGCACATTCGTGGCTACGGGTCCGGTGCAGGCGAGGTGGGCGGACGAGCTACATATCGACGCTGACCGTTTCTTCGGTGATCTGGACGCCGTTGTCGACCCTGATGTCGTGAGCGAGTGAGCACGCCCGCATCGGTGATCGTCGTCGCGAGTCGTGGGTGGGACGACTCACAGGAGTCATGAGACGGAGTCGGGATGGTTGCTCGGGTGGGTTGGCAGGATGGCCGCGTGAGGACGTGGGCGTGGGTGCCCCCGATGGTTGCTGTCTGTTATTGAGTGGAATGAGGTGCGGCGGGATGGCTGACCGGGCGAGTGCGGAGGAGCTGCTGGCGCTGGCCCTGGACGTCGCCGCTGAGGCGGGGGACCTGCTGGTGCGGGGGCGGGCGGGGACCGTGGCGGCGGAGTCGACGAAGTCGTCGCCGACGGATGTCGTGACGGCGCTGGACCGGGCCTCCGAGGAACTGGTCGCCAGGCGGCTGCGCGAGGCGCGGCCCGGGGACGGGATCCTCGGCGAGGAGGGCTCGGACGCGGCCGGGACCAGCGGGGTGCGCTGGATCGTCGACCCGATCGACGGGACCGTCAACTTCCTCTACAACCTGCCGAACTGGGCCGTCTCCATCGGCGTCGAGGTGGACGGTGAGGTCGTCGCCGGGGTTGTGCACGCGCCGGCGCTGGGCCGGACCTACACGGCGCTGCGTGGCGGGGGAGCGGCGCAGGGCGGGCAACCGCTGCGCGTCTCGGGAGTGACGAGCCTCGAGATGGCGCTCGTCGCCACCGGTTTCGGCTACACGGTCCAGCGGCGCACGGCGCAGGTCGCCGTGCTGACCAGGGTGGCGCCTCGGGTGCGCGACATCCGCCGGATGGGCGCCGCCTCGCTGGACCTGTGCGCCGTCGCGGCCGGCACGCTCGACGCCTACTACGAGCGCGGCCTGAAGCCTTGGGACCACGCCGCGGGCGGCCTGATCGCCACGGAGGCCGGAGCCATTGCCGGCGGCCTGGATGGCGCGCCCGGCGGCGAGGACCTCTACCTCGCCGCCCCACCGGCGATCTTCACCGCGCTGGCCGCCCTGCTCGCCGAAGACCCCCGCGCCGACCGCGACTAGGCCCGGCCTACCAGGTCGAGGACGATTGCCAAGGCAGGTGAAATTGGGGTCGGCACGCCGGACCTGAACCCAGTTTCACCTGCCTTGACGCGGGCAGGCGCCGGCCTCGGATAACCGTTTGGCGATCACCCATAGGATGGAAGGGTGGTGTCAACAGACGATGCCCAGGGCACGGCGGCGGCCTCGATCGAGGCGGCGCAGCCGGCGACCCGGGCGATTCCAGCGAAGCCGAGTCTCGACGGGGTCGAGGAGCGTTGGTCCGCGGTATGGCAGGACCAGCAGACGTACCGGTTCGACCGCACGGTCGAGCGCGCGCGCGTCTACTCGATCGACACTCCGCCGCCGACCGTAAGCGGCTCGCTGCACGTCGGCCACGTCTTCTCCTACACGCACACCGACCTGATCGCCCGTTACCAGCGGATGCGCGGCTTTGAGGTCTTCTACCCGATGGGGTTCGACGACAACGGCCTGCCGACCGAGCGGCGGGTGCAGAACTACTTCGGCGTGCGCTGCGACCCGTCCGTCCAGTACGACCCGGAGTTCACCCCGCCGGCCAAGCCGGGCAAGGAGCAGATCCCGATCAGCCGGCGTAACTTCGTCGAGCTGTGCGAGGAGCTGACTCTCGAGGACGAGAAGGGCTTCGAGGAGCTCTGGCGTCGCCTCGGCCTGTCTGTCGACTGGACGCAGACCTACGCGACGATCGACACCCGCTCGCGCGCCGTCGCCCAGCGGGCGTTCCTGCGCAACTACGCGCGCGGCAACGCCTACCTGGCCGAGGCGCCGACGCTGTGGGACGTCACGTTCCGCACCGCCGTGGCCCAGGCCGAGCTGGAGGACCGGGAGCGCCCCGGCGCGTACTACACGATCGGCTTCCCCCGGTCGTCCGGCGACGGCGAAGTGATCATCGAGACGACCAGGCCCGAGCTGCTGCCGGCCTGTGTCGCGCTGGTCGCGCACCCGGAAGACGAGCGTTACCAGCCGCTGTTCGGCAAGACCGTGCGCACGCCGCTGTTCGGCGTCGAGGTGCCGGTCGTCGCGCACCGGCTCGCGGCCCCGGACAAGGGCTCCGGCATCGCGATGATCTGTACGTTCGGTGACCTCACCGACGTGATCTGGTGGCGCGAGCTGAGCCTGCCCGCCCGCGCCGTCATCGGCCGCGACGGCCGGCTGCTGGCCGACCCGCCGGCCGCGATCGACAGCGACGCCGGCCGGGCGGCCTACGCGGAGCTCGCGAGCAAGACCGTGCACGCCGCCAAGACCAGGATCGTCGAGCTGCTCAGGGAGTCCGGCGCGCTGAAGGGCGAGCCGAGGTCGATCGAGCACCCGGTGAAGTTCTACGAGAAGGGTGACCGGCCGCTGGAGATCGTCTCCACCCGGCAGTGGTACCTGCGCAACGGTGGCCGCGACGAGGAGCTGCGCGCCGAGCTGCGCGCGCGCGGCGCCCAGCTCAACTGGCACCCGCCGCACATGCGGGTCCGCTACGAGAACTGGGTCGACGGCCTCAACGGCGACTGGCTGATCTCCCGGCAGCGCTTCTTCGGCGTGCCGTTCCCGGTCTGGTACGAGCTGGACGAGGACGGTGAGCCTCGCTATGAGTCGCCCATCCTCGCCGCCGAGGACAGCCTGCCTCTCGACCCGTCGACGGACGCCCCGCCCGGCTATACCGCCGCCCAGCGTGACGTGCCCGGTGGTTTCACCGGCGACCCCGACGTCATGGACACCTGGGCGACCTCGTCGCTGACGCCGCAGATCGCGGGCGGCTGGAGCTACGACGAGGACCTTTTCGCGCGGGTGTTCCCGATGGATCTGCGCCCGCAGGCCCACGAGATCATCCGGACCTGGCTGTTCTCGACCGTGGTGCGCAGCCACGAGGAGCACGGCGCGCTGCCCTGGTCGGACGCGGCGATCTCCGGCTGGATCCTGGACCCCGACCGCAAGAAGATGTCCAAGTCCAAGGGCAACGTCGTCACTCCGATGGGACTGCTCAAGGAACACGGCTCGGACGGGGTCCGCTACTGGGCGGCCTCCGGCCGGCCGGGGACGGACACGGCGTTCGACGTCGGCCAGATGAAGATCGGCCGCCGGCTGGCGATCAAGATTCTCAACGCGAGCCGGTTCGCGCTGGGCATCGTGGGCGGCGAGGGCGACACCGTGTTGCCGGCGGGCATCGCGACCGGGGACGCGGCCGACGAGGCGACGCTGGCCGCGGTGACCGAGCCGCTGGACCGGGCGCTGCTCGCGAGCCTCGCTGACGTCGTCGACCAGGCGACCGCCGCGTTCGACGGCTACGACTACGCCCGCGCGCTCGAGGTCACCGAGTCGTTCTTCTGGACGTTCTGCGACGACTACGTCGAGCTGGTGAAGGGCCGCGCCTACGGCGGCGCCGGGGAGACGGGCGCGGCCTCGGCGCGGGCGACGCTCGCGGTGGCGCTCTCGACGCTGCTGCGGCTGTTCGCGCCGTTCCTGCCGTTCGTCACCGAGGAGGTCTGGTCCTGGTGGCAGGCCGGCTCGGTGCACCGGGCGCGCTGGCCGGAGGCGCCCCAGCTGCGCAAGCTCGCCGAGGCGGCGCCGGCGCGCCAGCTCGAGGTCGTCGGGGTGGTCCTCTCCGCGGTGCGCCGCGCCAAGTCGGAGGCCAAGGTGTCGATGAAGGCCGAGGTCGCCTCGGCCAGGATCACCGCGGAGCCCGACGTGCTGGCCCTGCTGGAACCGGTCGGCGCCGACCTGCGCAACGCCGGCAGCATCGCCGACCTGACCCTCGCGGCGGGCACCAGCGAGATCACCGTCACCGTGGAGCTCGCCCCCAGGCCCGCGGCCGTCTGACCGATCGCTGGGGCTGGCCGGCTGGTGACGGGGGCGCTGCGCGCCCCCGTCACATCGCGGGCGGGTATCTCGTCCTCCTCTCGACGCAGAAGCACTGAGTTGCGGAGAGACGATGAAGATCTTCGATGCCGGAGCGGCCGAGGGCCGGGCCGCGGAGCTCGCGGCCGCGTTCGAGGCGGAACGCGGCTACCTGCGCGGCCTCGCCTACCGGATCCTCGGCTCGTTCGCCGACGCGGAGGACGTCGTCCAGGAGGCCTGGCTACGCCTGGCCCGCGCCGACGTCGAGCCCGACGACCTGCGGGCGTGGCTGACCGTCGTCGTCGGCCGGCTCTGCCTGGACGAGCTGCGCTCGGCGCGCGTCCGCCGGGAGTCGTACATCGGCCCGTGGCTGCCCGAGCCGCTGGCCGAGGTCGGCGGCCTCGACGCGGTCGCGGTGTACGCGGCCGGGACGGCGGGGGCCGTGGGGGCGGCGGCCCAGCGGGCGGCCGCCGCGTCGCTGCCTGACCCCGCGGCGGACCGGGTGACGCTCGCCGAGTCGGTGAGCATGGCGATGCTCGTCGTGATGGAGACTCTCACCCCGGCCGAACGGACCGCGCTCGTGCTGCACGACGTCTTCGGCTACGGGTTCGACGAGGTCGCTGAGATCACCGGCCGCACCCCCGCGGCCTCCCGCCAGCTCGCGAGCCGCGCCCGCCGCCACGTCCGCTCCCGCGGCGCCAGGTTCGACCCGGACCCGGCCCACGGCTGGCGGGTCGCGGAGGCCTTCCAGCGGGCGGCGGACGGTGGCGACCTGGCCGCCCTGGTCGAGCTGCTCGACCCGGACGTCGTGCTGCGATCCGACGGCGGCGGGGTGGCCCAGGCGGCGCGGCGGCCGATCGTCGGCGCGGAGAAGGTCGCGCGGTTCCTGCTGGGCATCCTCGCGAAGGTGGCGCGGGATCCGGCCGGCGCGCGGATGATCGTGCCCGCCGAGGTCAACGGCGGCCCCGGCTTCCTGGGCTATCTCGGCGGCGAGCTGACCGACGTGGTCGCCCTGACCACCGCGAACGGCCGCGTGCGGGCCATCGACCTGGTCGCCAACCCCGCCAAGCTGCACCACCTGCGCGGCACCTGAGCCCAGACGTTGCCTGAGCGGGCTAGTGCAGCTCCGCGTAAATCTTGCTGGCCTGGCTGGTGATCAGCCGATCCAGGCGGTGGGGTCGCCGGCGTAAAGCCCGCAGGCGCAGTTGAGGGCCTGTTCGGGCGTGCCGACGGACTCGCCACTCGGCAGGTAGGAGTCCTCGTAGGCGCCGCGGCTGTCGAGGTAGATCGCGAAGCCCCACTGGTCGGGCTGGCCGGTGTAGCGCAGCCGGCACAGCGGGTAGGGGGCCGCGTCGTCCGCCTCGTCGGCGAAGACGGCGTCGAGGTAGGCGAAGTCGCCGCGGTAGCGGATGGTCAGGTCGCGCAGCTGGGGCCAGCGGGCGGTGTGCTGGGTGCGCAGCCGGTGTTCCAGCACTACCCGGGCCATCTCGGGGATCTTCGCCACGTCCCTATCCTGCCCGCCTTGGCGTGTCGGACCCGCGCGCGGGTCTGCCCGGTTCTTCCCTGTCGTCCTGGAACTGTCCCTTCCAGGATGCGGTGGGTGCTCAGGTGGGCAGCTGGTCCGGCGGTCCGAGGGTGGTCCTCGGCGCCGCGCAGCGTCAACGGTTCAAGAAGCTCGCCGGGACGGTGAGTGCCCCGTTCGACCAGGTCAGACGGGCCCGGATCCTGCTGGACGCGGCCGACGGCCGGTGGGGGCCGGTCGCGCTCGGCCGCCGCCACGGCGTGCACGCGGACACGGTCCGCCGGCTGTGCGCCCGGTTCGCCACCGACGGCGAGGCCGCGCTCGTCGACCGGCCCCGCCCCGGCCGGCCGCGCCGCTACGGCCCGGACGCCCGGCTCGCGGTGCTGGCCGCCGTCACCGAGACCGCCCCACAGGCGGCGTCGCAGTGGTCGCACCGGCTGCTCGCCGAGCATCTCGCCCCCACGGTCGGGATGTCACCGGCGCAGATCGGCCGGGTCCTGGCCGATCTCGACCTCAAGCCGCACCGGGTCCGGGGCTGGCTCAACCGGCCCGCCGTCCCGGACTTCGCCGACCGCGCCGCCGCGGTCTGCGACCTCTACCTGCACCCGCCCGCGGACGGGGTCGTGATCAGCGTCGACGAGAAGACCGCGATCCACGCCCGCTCGCGGCGCCACCCGACCCGCCCGATCCGCCCCGGCTCCCCCGCCAGGCGCGAGTTCGAGTACGTCCGGCACGGCACCGTGTCGCTGGTCGCGGCGATGGACGTCGCCACCGGCGAGGTCCTCGGTGAGATCATCCCCGGGAAGAACAACTCGGCGAACTTCACCTGGTTCCTGACCAGGCTCGACGAGGCGATCGACCCGACACTGAAGATCTACCTGGTGATGGACAACGGGTCGAGCCACACCGCGCACGCGACCCGGCGGTGGCTCGCGGCCCACCCCCGGTTCGTCGTGACCTACACCCCGAAACACGCCAGCTGGCTGAACATGGTCGAGATCTTCTTCTCGACCCTCACCCGCCAGCTCCTGCGGCGCGGCGACTTCACCTCCCGCGACAACCTCGCCAACAAGATCCTCCACTTCATCGAGGTCCACGACCGCACCGCCAAGCCCTACCGCTGGACCTACACCGGCGAACCCCTCAAAGCCGCCTGACAACCCCAGCAAGACTTACGCGGGGCAGCACTAGT
>NZ_JASNFO010000134.1:0-29263 GCF_032027725.1 Pseudofrankia coriaricola
TCTAGACCTGTCTTCCGCACGTCCGTGCGGTGAGACAGTTGCTTGATCCCTTGTTCGGACCACGTCGGGATGATCGCGATCCGTAGTGACGGGTCTGGGACTGTTCGTGGCTGTGTCGGTCGCCAGGGACTACGGGCCGCCGAGCGTCGAGAAGCCGCTCGGCGCGCTCCCCGTCGTGCGCGACTACCTGGACCGCCTCGGCCTCGTGGACACGATCGATCGGCTCGCCCCGATCCGCGACAAGGTCAACCGGGCCACCCACGGCGAGGTCATCGCCGCGCTGGTCGCCAACCGGCTGACCTCGCCGACCCCGCTGCTGCACGTCGCGACGTGGGCCCGGGAGTGGGCGGTCGAGGAGGTGTTCGGCGTCGCGCCGGACGTTCTGAACGACGACCGGGTCGGTCGGGCGCTTGACGCGCTCGCCCCGGTCTGCGAGGCCGTCGTCGGCTCGGTCGGCGCCGCGGCGATCGCCGCGTTCGGCCTCGACGTCTCCCGCGTCCACTGGGACATGACGTCGATCTCGCTGCACGGTGCCTACCCCGAGGTCGACGAGGACTACGCGACCCCGAAGTACGGCCGTCCCAAGGACCGCCGGCCCGACCTCAAGCAGGTCCAGACCGGCCTGGCGACCACCGGTGACGGCGGGATCCCGCTGGTGCACCGCGCCTACGACGGCGGCGCTGGCGAGGTCTCCCAGGTCACCGGCGCGATGCGCGCGCTGACCCAGCTCGCCGGCCCCAGGCGCTTCCTGCTGGTCGGGGACACGAAGCTCGTCTCCTACGGCAACCTGACCGCGCTGACGTCCACGCCCGGAGTCACGTTCCTCGCGCCGGCGCCGAAGGCGGTCGTGCCCGCGGACGTCCTGGCCAGCCAGGACTGGGCCACCGCCACGATCATCGACCACGTCGCGGCCCGGGACCGCGACAAGCCGATCCACGAGCGGGCGGCCTACCGCGCCCGCGAGGGCGTGACCACCCTGCGCGGGCCCCGCAAGAAGGACCCGCCGGTCACCGTGCGCACGGTGTTCGTCTGGTCGTCCGCGAACGCGCAGGCCGCGCAGGCCGCCCGCGCGCTCAAGCTCGCCCGCGCCCGCGACGACCTCGACACCCTCGCCCGCGCCGCCGGCAGCCACCACCTCTACCGCACCGAGGCGGCGGTGCAGGCCCGCCTGACCCTCCTCGCGACGAAGCACCGTGTCTCCCGCTACCTCGTCGCGGCCACCAGCGTCGACCCGGACACCGGGAAACCGGCCCTGGCCTGGCACTTCGACCAGGCCGCCCTGGACGCCGAGGCCACCATCGACGGCTGGTACGCCCTGCTGACCAACCTGGACCCCGAGATCGGTCCCGCCGAGGTCCTCGCCCGTTACAAGGGCCAGGAGGTCTCCGAACGGCGCTACGGCACGTTCAAGGGCCCGCTCGCGGTCACGCCGATGTTCCTGCACTCCAACCAGCGGATCCACGCCCTCATCCACGTGATCTGCCTGGCCCTGCTCATCTTCTGCCTGGTCGAGCGCCAAGCCCGGCTCGGCGCCGGCCCCGACGGGAAGATCCCCGGCCTCTACGCCGGCCGTCCCGCCCGCCCCACCGGAGCACTCGTCTTCGGCACGCTGAGCAGGCTGCGCCTCGTGCCCGCCCAAAGCGACCAGGTCGCCTACATCCCCCGCCCCTCGGCTCTGCACCAGCACCTCCTCGACATCCTCGGTGTCGACCCGACCCAGCCACCTTGATCAGAAACCAGGCCGGTCAACACATCGAAACCCCATGTGCGGAAGACAGGTCTAGACGTCGCGGACCTAGAGATCCGAAGGCCGCCCTGCTCTTCCTGATCGGCGAGGCCCGCGGGTGGCCAGCGTCTGATTCGGGAAGTCGGCGCGTGTTGGCGGTCTGCGCCGCCTTCGCCATCGTCGCCGCGATCATTGTTTCCTCGGCCGTGTCGACGCTCTCCGTGGGAGGGATCGGGCGAGTCGACTGCTCGCCTCGCCGGTCGGGGCGGTGCGCCACATCAGCCGGCGGAGGTCGGCGTGCATGCGTCGCATGGCAAGGCACGCAGGTGTTGTCCCGGACGACGAGGTCGCCGCGGCTTCAATGGTGACGCAGCGCGAGACGTGGCTGGGGGCACCTGCCGAGGAGGCAGTCCGGCAGCGTCCGTTGTTCCTCGGTGACCAGCCGACGACCTGCTCTGTCAGGAAGCGAAGAAGCATGGACCTGTGGCTGTCGCGACGATTCCAGACGAGCAGGCGCACTCCGGTGGACACCTGGTCATAGAGGTTCAAGCACTCCGTCAGCGAGGGCCTCAGCGATCGCCGACGTCTTCCAGGACAGTCCGGATTCCTGTCGACGTGGTCAATACATGGTCATCTCCAGTCGGCGGCCCGGCCGCGGAGGTCCAGCCATGGACCCACAGGTCCCTGGCTGCCCCCGGTTCGCCCGCGCCCGGGAGCGGGTATCGCCGTCGAGGTGAGGAGCACCTCGTGGGGCGTGGCGCCGGATCTGGATGGCTGAGCGTTCCGCCGCCCATCACCGGACCGGCCGAGGCTGGCACCGGCTGGTGGTGCTGGTGCCGTTGGTGTTGTTGGTGGGGTTGGCGAGCTTGGAGTTCGCGAACAGCCAGTGGGTGATCCTGGAGCTGACGGTTCTGAGCCCGCTGTTGGCCGCGACGGTCGTCGGACCGCGGCTGACCACGATGTACGGGGTGTTGGCCGTGGTGGCGGTCGTCGTGCTCGGGGTGCGGGATCATCTCTACGGGTCGGCTACCAGCGGCTGGCCCGCTCAGGCGGTCCGGTTGGGTGGAGTGGCCGCGGGCGGGGTGATGGCCGTTCTGCTCAGCCGTTACCACTCTCGGCGGGAGACCAAGCTCGCGAACGTCACGCGGGTGGCGGAGGCGGTCCAGCGAACGATCCTCACGCCGGTACCTGGCAGGGTCGCGCACCTGCGGCTGGCGGCCCGCTACGAGAGCTCGACGGCCGAGGCGAACGTCGGTGGCGACTTCTACGCGCTGGTGGCCCAGGAACACGGGGCACGGCTGTTGATCGGGGATGTGCGGGGCAAGGGCCTCGCGGCCGTCCGCCTCGCGAGCCTGGTGACCAGCTGCTTCCGCGTGGTGACACGCCAGTCGGGTGACCTGGGCACGGTGCTGCGCGAGCTGGACGCCGAGGTGGCTTCCGCCGGGATGGACGACGACTTCGCCACGGCTGTGGTCATGGACGTCGAGGGCGGCCACGTGCGGTTCACCAACGCCGGGCACCCCGACCCGCTCCTGGTCCGGCGCGGGCAGGCGCGGCTGCTGGAACCCCCCGGCCGACAACTGCCGCTGGGCCTGGGCAGCGCCGGCGACGTCGTCGGCTCGGCCTGCCTGAAACCCGGCGACCGGCTTCTGCTGTACACCGACGGGATCGCCGAAGCACGCGACCCCGTGACAGGGACGTTCTTCCCGCTGCTACCCGGGGCCGCCGCCTCACTGGGCACACAGCCGGCCGGTGCCGATCGGGCCGGCCGGCTGAACGCCGCCGCAGGCGCTCGGTCCCTGACCTGCGCGGCAACGCACGCGCCCGCGGTAGCCCACCGGCCACCGCCCCGGCACCCACCCGAACGGGAACCCGACGACGCCGGAACCGCCGGGACGGAACCGGCAGACCTCGACACCGCGCTCGACCGTCTGATCGTCAGCGTGCACGCCTGGAGTGGCGGCGCCCTGAACGACGACGTCGCGCTGCTCGCCGTCGAGATCCTCACGCCACCCGAACCGTTCTGACCGACGCCGCAACGTCCCCCAGCCGCCGCCAGCAGCAACACCACGAACAGACCCCGTCGCCAGCGCCAGCCCGCGCCGCCGGCGCCCAGTTGCCCGGCCTGTCAGATCCACAACGCCATCCCGCGCACAGGCTTACCAACTACGCAGGCCCGTCGATCTCCAGGCTGATCGGCGGTCGTACGGTCCTGTGTGGATAGGTCCACATTCGGACGGCCAGGCGGCGGCCACCGTAGGACGGTGCCGGGGGCGACGAGCCGGTACCGCCGAAGCCTTCTCGGCAGAAGTCGGATCAGCGCGGTGAGTACGGCCCGGTCCGCCCAGCCCCACCGGGGCTTGGGCTGGTGCGCGGCGGCACGGCGACCTAGTGCCGCAACACGAGTAGCTCGATGTCCTTGGACGTCGACGAGCGACCGAGCCGGCCCGGAGGTGGGCAAGTGACCGGGCCGTCGGCATGCACCAGAGAGGCGCCGTGCAGCCAAGGCGAACCGGTCAGATGTTGCCAGGGTGCCTGAGGTCCGGGCGCGGCTCGCCTGGAAGACCGCCCATGTCCGGCGACTGTGGCGAGTCGTCATGGCCTCTGAACCTGATCTGAAGCGATGGCCACGGCACGGTCAGGGGCCGATAACTCCCCAAGCGCAGGACCGCCGCGGTGGTGCGACGGGTGTCCGACCGTCACCCGCGCAGCGGGGGGGGGTGCGTCCTCAGCTGCCCGCAGGAGCAGACCGGGCACTCGGCCGCGACGGATCGACGACGAGCGTGGATACTCGCAGCCCGGCGAGTTCAGCCTCCAGTTCGGCGATCCGTCGTTCGAGCTGCGCGCCACTTGGCTGGCGTATCGGGGTAGCGGGCCTCGACACGGGACCGGGTGGCTCGGCGACCAGGCCCAGCGGTTCATACGCCACGATGAGAGACGGGTCGAGGCCGCAGTCCGGGCAGCACATGGATGACATCCCGGACACCGTCGGGTTCCTCGTGGTGACGTGACGCCGTGTCTGCGTGATGTGGCCGCAGTAGAGGCGCACACGCCACCGCATGAGATCGTGGTCCTTCGGCTGAGACCTGTAGAGGATCTCCATGGCGCGGCGCGCGGCTGCGTCACGTCCAGCGTTCAGGACAGGATCCGCGACCTCCTTCTCGTCCAGCACCATCTCGACCCAGGTCTTGATGCGCTCGCTTCCCTGCTGCCGGCGCTGGTCCGCCTTGGTCAGCTTGTAGTCCTCCAGCGGCGTTCCGTGGCTCTCATGCGGTTCTTCGCCCACATCGGGAACTCTAGGGCGATCTTCGGAGCCGCCGGTCGCCAGAGAGCACGTCCGTGTGTCCTACCCGTGGTACGGCGCCACGGCCGACAAGAATGGCTGGCGTTCTCGCAGGCACGCTTTCACTACCGGCTCTGACGACCGGACGGCGCGGCTGTGGGACGTGTAGGAGATGGGGCGGGGATGCAGGTCGGCTCCGGAACATCGACGCACGCCGGCTGGTCACCGCCCGCCGCACGGCACCGTGTGCTCCCCGATGCCCCCGTATCAGATTGGGGTACACCCCAGCACCACATGATCAGCTAGGCCTCGGGGGTGTCAAGTTAGATCCTCGACGACGTTTCTTGACGCGTGTCTTCTCGGGTCTAAGACTTCATCCCGACAGCTCCGATGATGAAGGAGCTGGGGCCACGCGGGTCGGCTACTCAACAGCGTCGGCCAGCGGTGTGGGCCGACCGCGCCCGGTGGGCCGGGCGGCGGACCGCATGTGCCTGTGCGTCGGCATCGCCGCGCGGACCACGATGTCCGCATCGCTGTGTCCCCCGGGCACCCGCACGCGCCGCGGCGGGCGCCCTCGTCGCCGGCTGTTCACCTGTACTCGCCGGTCGCATGGCGTTAGACCGGGCAGGCCCACACGATCGAGCCGGCAAGCGTTCGGCCGCCGTCGGTCGTCGCGGAGAAGGAGACCTCACCGCCGCTGTCAGTGATCTGCACGGTGGTGGGCACCGCGTTCACCGCGTAGTGGGTGTCCGGCACGGCGACGGAGAAGGTCACGAGCGCCGGGTAGGTGCCGGCTCCGTGATAGCCGGTCACCACCACCGTGTTGGAAATGGAATAGCCGTGCACCGTCCCGCTTGCCGACGCCACATAGTGGGCGCCCGCGGTCTGGCAGCTGACTCCCGAGTCGATGTGGCCGGAGACCGAGACGGGAGACGTGATGACCACGCTCTCTGAACCTGGGCCGCCAGCTCCCTTGCCGCCCGGAAAAGTCGGGACAGGGGACGTGGTTGCCGTCGGCGTCGGGGTCGGCGCGGTCGCCGGCGTGCTCGCCGGCGCTGCGGACGTCGGCGAGCCGGCCGTCGACGAGGGCTCGGACGTCGACTGGTCCGTCGTCTGGTCGGCCGGCTGTTCAGTGGCGGTCGTCGTCGCCAGCGCGACGGTCGCGACCGGGGTGCCGGGCTGGCAGGCAGCGAGCGGCAGCAGTGCGGCGCCGGCGACGGCAGCCGCCGCGAGACCTCGACGGATCGGAGCGTGAAGGGCCATGGAAGCGAACCTCTGCCTTCAGGTCCTGGAGCTGGGCGGACGTCCCGGCGGGTGCCGCCGGAGGCAGCCGGCGCGATCACGGTTCCCGCGGCCAGGCCGCGCGGCGCCCGTCTCCCATGCCGGCAGGGCAACACCACCAGCCCAGGGTGAGAACCAGGTCCCCGCACCATGTGAAGGACATGCGAGTCCTGGTCTTCTTTCATGCCCACGGCCCGGCAGCAGCCGACGGCGCCGAGCTGGCGTCAGGTCTGGATGAGGCGGTTCTCGTCGGGCGCCAGCAGGAATCCCCGGCCCGGCGCCGGGGCGCCGATCCGGTAGTCGACGGCCCGGTTGCTCACCGGGTCGTTGCCGGGCGTGTCCGGCGCCAGAGCGATCTTCGTCGAGCTGGCACGGCGCAGCCGGAACGCGGTGGAGTCGTAGTCGGGCGAGCGCAACGCCTCGGTCCGGTCGGCGGCGACGACCCGCACCCGCAGATCGCGGTCCTCGACCAGCGGGTTGAGCGCGTCGCCGAACGCGCACACGTCGTCGACCAGCACGAACGTGATCCGCTGCTCGTGGGTGTGGCGGCCGATCGTGGGCCCTCCCAGCACCTGGCCTTCGCCTGTCGGGGCCAGCGACTGCGCGAGGATGCCGCTTCGTGGTGCTTGGACTGACCTGCCAGGCACAGCACCCGCCAAGCGGTAGGACCGTCTCGACGGGATCGCATCAGGTGCTTCGTGCGGTCAGCCCGTCCGAAGCCCTACACCTCGGTCGGGCGTCGGCCAGGCAGCCCGCAGCGACACAGCCATCGCGCCGGACCAGGCTATCGTTAGCATCGACGTCATGCAGCCGCGCCGGCACCGCATGCGCCAAGGGCAACGCCGCGATTCGGCGCGCGAATGGATCCGCACCGGCATCAAGATCACCATCGGCGGCTACGCCAGGCGGTACGGGGTCGACCGGTACACCGCCCACGACGACCTGACCTCGCTCGGCGTCGAACTCCCGGATACCGCGCGTCGATGGGCACGGCGCCCAGCGGCCATCCCACGTCGCCGAGCCGAACGTCGCGACGAGTGGCCCCACGACAACTCATGGATAACACTCGACGGCCGCCCGTTCTTCGTCGCCGGCTACACCGCCGGCGGCGCGCCCTACGGCATTTTCGCCGACGATGCGCCCGAGGGAATCCACACGGCTGAGCCCGGGAACTAACAGGTCAACACCGGTGGCCTAGGGGGACGAGGACGGTGTTCTCCGCGAGCAGCCGGCCAGCCTTGCGGGTCAGGTTCAGCGGCTGTTGGAGGCCATCGAGCCAGACGGTGGCCTCGGTCGCGGTGGCGAGCGCGACGCCGCCGCCGGTGAGGTGTTCGCGCAGCAGGGCGTTGATCCGCAGACTGGTCTGCTGCCGGGGGCCGGGGTTGCGGTAGTTGCCGGACAGCCGGCGGCGCAGACTGTCGCTCTCCCAGGCAGGTGAAGTCCGCTCGCCGGGACCAGCGGCGCCCAGTGGGCGCGGCGGGCGTAGCGGGGCTGCCTGATCCCGCTGAGGGGCGGCTCAGATCGCGGGTGTCGGCGTGGCGACTGCGGCGGCGGCGAGCGGCTCCAGAGCGCGGCGGGCGATCCTGGCGTCGCCGTCGACCGTGCTGTGCCCGACGGCATCGGCCACGGTCGTCTGGCCGCTCATGAGGCTGTAGAGGGTGTCGGCGGACATGGTGACCACCACGTCGCCATGCGGTGCCGGCCCGCGGCGGACGGTGAGCTTGCCGGCATCGGAGCTGAGATAGAAGAACTCCGGCCCTACGCGGAGCTCGCACGTCTGACCGTCAGGCAGTGCGCTCGGCCGGCCCACGCCGATCAGCAGTGCCCATCCGGGCTGGCTCACGTCGTCTTCGGACGGTTCAGGTCCGTAGCGCAGACCCCAGTCCAGCAGCTCTTTGAGCGCGGGCAGCAGCCTCTGGCCTGCGCCGGTCAGCTCGTACACGGTCACGTCGGTCGGTGCGGGGAGAGTACGCCGGGTGACGACGCCCGCGCCCTGCAGGTCCTTCAGGCGTGAGGCCAGGACGTTGCTGGGGATGCCCGGCAGCCCTGCCGCGAGGTCGCGGTAACGGCGCGGGCCCAGAGTCAGCTCCCGCACGAGGAGGAGGCTCCACCGTTCGCCGACGACGTCCAGGGATCTGGCTATGGGGCACACCTGGCCGTATCGCTTCATGAAGGCAACGGTACCCTTCATATTAACAAGCACCAACTGCTCTGAAGTATTGTGCCGTCGGGCCAGGGCGCTGTGGTGGCCCTTGACTTGCTCGTCGCGGCCGAGCTGCCCCTGCGGCGCACAGGGGTGAAGCTTTGGCTCGGACGCTCAGAAAAGGGTAGATGGTGAGGCTCAGCCTGAATGCACCGATCCGGTTCTGGAGTCGTTCCGGGTGGTCTGTAACCATCGCTAACTGGCAGTAGTTGTCGGGGGTGCGGCTGGTCGGCCGCTCACGGTTCGGCGGCTTGCCGGGGTCCTGGCTCGGGGCGAGGGCGTGGGGTGGGCTGACCGGGTGCGTGGTGGTGCCGGCGGGCCGCCGGTCAGGCGGCCTGGGCGGGTGGTGGGGCGTGGACGGCGGTGAACAGGCCGGTCAGGGCGCCCTCGGCGTGCCAGCCGGTGGGCAGGTGCAGGGTGAGGTGGCCGCGGCCGTGGCGGGCGAGCCGGGCGGGGATCTGGACGAGGTGGGCGCGCAGGGTCGCGCCGCGGGCGCGGGCGTGGAACGGGGAGGCGAGGGTGCCGGCGGCGCGCAGAAGGTTGTGGGTCAGCGCCGCGAGGGCCAGCCAGGCGGCGTTGGCGGTGAACACCCCCGAGGGCAGGTGCGCGAGCGGGCCGTTGATGAGGTCGGCGTTGACCTGTTCGATGATCGCGTGGTCGCGGTGCTGGGCCTCGGCCTGTGGCAGGGTGAACGGGCTGTCGGTGAACACGGCGTGGTAACGCCAGGTGGGGAACAGCTCGCCCTGGCCGGGGGCGGCCTGGCGGTTGAGCGCCTTGACCCGGCGGACGATCAGGCGGGCGGTGACCCGGGCGCCGGTGTGGCCGAGGGCGGTGTAGGTGGTCTCGGCGATCTCGGCGTCGGAGACCCGTTGCTTCAGGTCGTCGTCCCAGATCGCTTTCGGGTAGCGGATCGGGGTCCACGCCGCCTCGTCGATCGCCGCGCAGGCGGCGTGGACCGCGACGTTCTGGGGCGTGGTGATCGAGAAGAAGACGCCGGCGCGGCGGGCCGCGGCGACGACGGCGGCGGTGTAGAAGCCGGAGTCGCACCGGGCGACGACCAGGCCGGTCGCGCCGGCGGCGCGGGCGGCGCCGGCGGTCTCGGCGAGGAAGCTCGCCGCGCCCTTCGCCGAGACGGCGCTGCCGCCGCGCAGCCGGGTGGCCGCGACCACCGGCGCCGCGGTCGGCGTCGACACCGTCCCGACCAGGGCGCCCAGGCCGCGGACGAACACCGACCTGGCGGCGATCTTCGTGTGGCCGAAGGCGGCGCCCTGCTTGGCCGGGCCGAAGACCCGGCGCTGGCAGGAGTCGAGGTCGACGAACGCCAGCGTGCCGGCCCCGCCGAGCAGCGGCGTCGCCGCGGCCAGTTCGGCGAGCAGTAGCCGGCCGACCTTCTGGAGCTGGCGGACGTTGCCCCAGGTCAGCGACCGCAGGAACGTTCCCAGCGTCGACGGCGCGCGGATCCCGCCGAACAGGTCGGCCAGCGCGTCCTGGCGCAGCAGCCCCAGGTCGTCGATGCTGTCCGCCCCGGCTGCCATCCCCGCGACCAGACAGCCGACCTTCGCCTCCGGGTTCGCCCCCGCCGACCTGGCCGAGGCGGGCAGGCGCAGATGCTCGGCGACCAGGTCCGGCAGGCCGGCCCGCTCGGCCAGCCGCATCACCGGCACCAGGCCGGCACAGGCGACCAGGTTCGGGTCGTCACGCCGAAGATGGATCTTCGACGGGACATGCAACAATCGCACTTCGGAAGTGCCCTCTCGACCGGGTGGACGGTAGCTTCAGCAACTCCCATCCTCCCAGGTCAGAGGGAACTTTCTCGTTCAACCCACCGAGCACGAGACATATCGGCCGGTGCATCCAGGCTCAGGCACCCACGCCCGAAATGGCTGTGACCCCGCCGTCGATCAGGAAGTCCGCCCCGACGACGTACGCAGAATCGTCCGACGCCAGGTAAACGGCCAGCTTCGCGATCTCCACCGGCTCGGCCAGCCGCTTGCTTGGATTGTTGGTTCGGAGGATGTCCTTGACTGCCTCTCCCTGCTCTTCGCCTGCGAAGCGACTGAACATTGCCGTGTCCGTCGGGCCCGGGCTCAGAGTGTTCACGCGAATTCCGCGGTCCAGGAGTTCGGCGCTGAGGATTCGAGCGAGATGGCTGACCGCGGCCTTGCAGGCCGAGACGGTCGAGGTTGTCGGCCACCCCTTACGGGCGCCGACAGACGAAGTGATGATTACAGACGATCCTTGCCTGAGCAGGGGCAGGGCCTTCTGGATCGTGAAGTACACCCCTTTGAAATCGACGGCTACCACCTTGTCGAAGCTTTGCTCTGTCACGTCTTCGAACAACATGAATTCGCTGTGACCTGCGTTTACGAACACGCCGTCCAGGTGTCCGAACTCCTGCTTGATCGTGGCGAACATTGTGTCGAGATCGGGGAGATTGCTGACGTCCGTGCGAACGGCGAGACTTCCGGCTCCGAGCGTCTCGTTAGCCGCCTTCAGTGTCTCCTCGTTCAAGCCGCAGATGGCGACGCGTGCGCCCTCTCTGTCGAATTCCTGCGCTGTGGCCAGCCCGATCCCGCTGCTTCCGCCGGTGACAAGGATGTTCTTGCCCGCGAGCCTACCCATTTTCGTTACTCCCTCAGATCGAACCGCTCAACGGCGTCGTTCGCCGCGTTGAAGACCCGAAATCCGTCGAGTCGGTCCAGTGCATTCCGGGTTCGTCGCCGTGCTCGATGTGCATCTCGGGACTGGATCCTGATGCAGCGAACTCGAACTCCGGCGAATACGTCGCCATAACGAAACGGATGCCACCTGCAGGTGGGAAGAGAGCGGGCGCCGCCGGACTGTTCCCGGTGTTCGGGCAGGTGGCGGGCGGGCTCATCTGCACTCCAGAGGAGTGCGAGCTAGCTCCCCAAGCCAAGACGGATATCGCCGCGCCTTGCGGGACCACAGCGCGACCCTCCGCATCGTGGCCGGTGACAACCTGGCGTACCCGCATTCCCTGTCCCCTGCTCGTCGCGGCCTGTTCAAGATCACCATCCAGAACTTCACAGAAGCAACGTTACGATTCATTTTTTAAAGTGTCAACATGCAGGGCTGTGTCCTCGGGCTGGACGCCGTGGACGCTGGGGAGTGCTCTCGTGAGCGGGCTTGCGCCGGTGACCGACGCGGGCGGTGGGCGGGGTTCGACGGGCCGCCGGGCTTGTGGGCGACGACTTCACGCACGTGGCGGGATGAGCGGATCAAGGACAACGACCGGGAGATCCGCGACATCTCCGCACCGACCAGCGTGCCGAGATCATCGAGTCCCTGCCCGGCATGGGCCCCATCCTGGGCGCCGAGTTCGTCGCCATCGTCGGCGACCTGTCCGGCTACCGCGACGCCGGCCGCCGCCTTGCCTCCCACGCCGGCCTCGCCCCGGTGCCCCGCGACTCCGGCCGTCGCTCCGGCAACTACCACCGGCCCAAGCGCTACAACCGCCGCCTGCGCTGGCTGTTCTACATGTCCGCCCAGTCCGCCATGATGCGGCCAGGCCCGTCGCGGGACTACTACCTCAAGAAGCGCGGCGAGGGGCTGCTGCACACCCAGGCCCTGCTCGCCCTCGCCCGCCGCCGGGTCGACGTGCTGTGGGCCATGCTGCGTGACAAGAGACAGTTCACCTCCGTCCCGCCGGTCACGCAGACGGCTTGACTTCGTCATTGAGATTCCCTGAGCTGTCCACCGGCACACGCCGGCCGTTCTGGTATGGAGTGGTGTCCGAACTGGCCGGCCCCGTCCCGGAGGGGCGAGGCCGGGGCCGGCCAGTCGGGTCATCGCGCCGGCACGTCGGCGGACACCGGCGCCGGCGCGTATCCGGCGGAATGGTCGGCGATGCGCCCACCATTCGATCGTCCGGCGGTGGTGCGTTGAATGGCCGGCCCGGTCATTGGGGCTCCAGGGCGGGGGCCGGCTCTGCTTCGGGATGGGCAGGCAGTTCGGGACGGGCAGGCAGTTCGGGATGGGCGGGCAGCAGGAGCAGGGTGACGATCGCCCCCGCCAGGCTGACGCCCGCCACGACGAGGCAGGCAACGCTGAAGCCGTCGAAGAACGCCGTGGACACTGCGGAATGGACGGTCTTCGCGAGTGCGGGATGATCGCTGAGGCCAGTGCCTTGGGTCAGGTTGAGTGCGCCGCCGACGGATTCGTGGGCGGTGCGCGCGAGCGGCGGAGCCAGCTCCGTGGGCAGCCTCGTGGTCAGTCGGTTGTTGTATATAGAGGCGAAAACGCTGCCGACCACGGCGACGCCGAGCGTGCTTCCAAGCAGGCGGGTGGCGTCGTTGACAGCAGAGCCGACGCCAGCTTTGGCCTTTGGCACGACCCCCATGATCGCCTCGGTCGCCGGTGCGCTGACGAGCCCCACGCCGCTGCCGCCGATCAGCATCTGACCGACGATCTCGAGGTAGCTGGTTGCCACGCTTGCGGTCGAGACCCATGCGAAGAAGCCGGCGAGAAGGACCAGGCCGACGGTTACGACCTGCTTGGTGCCGAAGCGCACGGCGAACTTGGTGCCGAGCACCGACATGATTCCCACGGACACCGCGACCGGCAGCAGGCGGACGCCCGTGGACAGCGGTCCGTAGCCCTTGAAGAACTGGAAATACTGAGTGATCAGGAAGCTGAAGCCGGACAGCCCGAAGAAGGTGACCGTGACGGAGGCGCAGGCGGCGGTGAAGCGAGGGTTGCGGAAGAGGCTGACGTCGAGCATCGGCTCCGCGGCGGTGGCCTCGCGGACGATGAATACGGCGAACACCGCGGCTGAGACTGCGAAGCCCGTGAGGGTGCGGCCGCTGCTCCAACCGTACTTCGGGGCTTCGATCAGCGTGTAGGTCAGCAGCGCGATCGCCGCGCTCGAGAACACCAGTCCCGGGCCGTCGGTCTTGTGCGCGGCCGGATCGCGCGAAGTCGGCACGCTCCAGGCGACGAGGGCGGCGCCGACAGCGGCGACGGGCGCCATCGCGAAGAAGATGCTCTTCCAGCTGAACTGTTCAAGCAGCCAGCCCCCGACGATCGGGCCGAGCGCGATCGCGATGCCCGCCGTCGCGCCCCAGAGGCCGATCGCCCTGGCCCGCTCGGTCCGCTCGGTGAACACGTTCGAGATCAGCGAGAGGGTGGCGGGGAAGATCATCGCCGCGCCGACACCCATGAAGCAGCGGGCGGCAATCAGCTCGCCGGAGGTCGTGGTCAGACCGCCGACGAAGCTGGCGACTCCGAACACGCCTAGGCCAGCAAGCAGAAATCCCTTGCGGCCGAGGCGGTCGCTCAGGCTGCCTGCAGCCAGCAGCAGCGCGGCGAACAACAGGTTGTAGGCATCGACGACCCACTGCAGCTGCGAGTTCGACGCATGTAGCTCGCTCACCAGCGTCGGGAGCGCCACGTTGACGATCGTGATGTCCAGGTTGATCACAAACGCCGCCAGCAGCAGCGAGACGAGAATCAGCGGGTTCCGTTCCATGGCTTGAGAACCTACAGTCACTCCTTGAGAAACACAAGCCGTCCAGTTTGCTTCTCAAGTTCGATCGGGCTAGGTTGCTGGCATGCGTTCGTACAAACAGTTCTGTGCCATCGCCAAGGCCCTCGATGTGATCGGCGATCGCTGGAACTTGCTGATCGTGCGCGAGTTGCTCTTGCAGCAGCCCTGCCGCTACACCGACCTCCACAAGGGCCTGCCCGGGATCGCCACCAACCTGCTCGCCGAGCGCCTTCGCGACCTGGAACGTGAAGGAGTCGTCTCCCGGGAGGAAGCGCCGCCGCCGATCGCGACCGCCGTCTTCCGGCTCACCCCACGCGGTCAGGAGCTCAAGGCCATCCTTTTGGAGCTCGGACGGTGGGGCGCTCCTTTGATGACGGAACCCGACGAGCAAGACGCCCGCCGTGGCCACTGGCTCGCGGTCCCGATCAGCCTCCTGGTCAGCGACCGAACACCCGACCAACCCCCCGTCGCCATCGAGCTCCGCACCGGCGAGGACGTAATCACCGTCGAAACCGGCGACGGCAAGGTCCACCCGCGCCTGGGTGCCGCCGAGAAGCCCGACCTCGTTCTCACCGGACCGCCGCAACTCCTCGTCGGCGTCCTCACCGGCCAGCTGAACCTCACCACCGCGCGGGCCGGCGGATTGCAAACACAAGGGAACGCCAAGGTCCTCCGGCGGTTTCGGCCGGAGCCGGCCGAGCTACCTGGCGGCGCAGAACCGCTAGACGAGTAATTCCGGCTGCTGGGTGGCCGGTGGCCGGGCACGGGGAGAGGGCCTCCAAGATCGAGTTGTGACGCAAGACATGGAGACCCTCCTCATTGCACTGTACGTAAGATCGACGACGAGTACGGAGGGAGGCCGCGAGTGGGCAAACAGCCGCTACTGTCCGACTCCGAACTCGTCTGCCTGGCAGTGGCGCAGTCCTTGCTCGGGTTCACCTCCGAGGCCCGCTGGCTGCGCCACGCCCGCAAGCACCTGTCCGACATGTTCCCCTACCTGCCGCAGCAGCCCGGCTACAACAAGCGGCTCCGCAACGCGTTACCACTGGTCAAGAAGGTCGTCCGCGATCTCGCCGTGGACACCGACTTCTGGTTCGACACCCACTGGATCACTGATGCGACCCGGTGCCGTGCGGGATGTCCCGGCCGACCGTGAAGCGTTCCGACCTCGGGGGCTGGGCCAACTACGGCTACTGCGCGTCACACTCCCGGTATTTCTGGGGACTCAAGCTCTACCTGGTCTGCACTCCCACCGGAATGCCGATCATGTGGGCGCTGGCCGACCCGAAGATCGGCGAGCGGGAGGTGCTGGAGGCGATGCTCGACTACAACGCGGACCTGGTGGCCGAGCGCGGGAAGATCCTGCTGATTGCGGACAAGGGTTTCGCCTCGAAGGATCTCGAACGGTCACTCGCCGTGGACGGCGTCACACTGCTGCGACCGCACCGCAAGACGGAGAAGGAACGGCCCGGCGAGCCGCTGCTCAAGAAGGTCCGCCAGCTCATCGAATCGGTCAACGACACCCTCAAGGGGCAGCTTGACCTGGAAGAACACGGCGGACGCACCTACGAGGGCGTCGCGATCAGGGTCGCCCAGCGGATCATGGCCATGGCTGCGGCGATCTTGTCGGGTGCCAGAACTCGGCCACCAGCGTTGACCTGCGGGTTCTAGGCGGCTGGTTCGTACTCGTTGATCAGGCCGCCGAGGATGGGTCGGCGTTTGATCCGTCCTGCCGTGAGGTCGGCGATGGGGTGGTCGGGTCGGGGCGGTTGGAGTTGGAGGGCGTGGTGGGGGCGTCGTCCGTTGTAGTGCCGTGCGTACTCGGCGAGGACGGCGCGCAGGTGCCGTTCACCGAAGATCAGCATGCGGTCGGTGACTTCGGCTCGAACGGTGCGGACGAATCGTTCCGCGAAGGCGTTTGCTCGGGGAGTTCTGGGTGGGATCTTGACGGCGGTGATGCCGGCGTCGGCGAGGACCGCGTCGAACGCGGCGGTGAACTGGCCGGCGCGGTCGCGGACCAGGAACCGGAAGCCGGCCGCCCGGTCCCCGAGGTCCATGAGGAGATTCCGGACCTGCTGGTTGGTCCACGGCCCGTCCGGATGCGCGGTAACCCCAAGGACGTGGACGTAGCGCGAGCCGACCTCCATCACGAAGAAGCAGTACAGCCGCCGCAGCGTCAGCGCGCAGTCCACGTGGAAGAAGTCAACAGCCAGCATCGTCGAGGCCTGGGTGCGCAGGAACTGCCGCCACGTCGTGTCGGTCTGCCGCACAGGAGCGGGAGGCAGCCCGCAGGACTTCAGGACCCGGCGGATAGTGGACGCGCCAACGCGGTGGCCGAGCTTGAGCAACTCACCCTGGATCCGCTTGTACCCCCAGGTCCTGTTCTCGGTCGCGAACCGTTCGATCAGCGAGGCGATTTCCGAATCGACCGGCGGCCGTCCGGTCCGGCGTGCGTAGGTCCACTTCCTGGCGACCAGGCGCCGGTGCCACCGTAGGACGGTGCCAGGGGTGATCAGCCGGTGCAGTCGAAGCCGTTGCGGCAGGAGCCGGATCAGCGCGGCGAGCACGGCCCGGTCCGCCCAGTCCCACCGTGGCCTGGGCTGGGTACGGCGCAGCATCGCGACCTCATGCCGAAGGACGAGCAACTCGACGTCCTTCGAAGCCGACGAACGACCCAGCAGCACCAGCCACCGACACACCTGCACGAAGAGCAGATACAGCAGACGCACGACCACAGCTGACCATCATGCCGATGGCCAGACCATCGCATCGCCGCAGGTCACAGGCTCAGGCCGACTTCTGGCACCCTACAGGTGCCGCGACGAGTGGCACGCCGGGTTCTGAGGGGGGCCAGGCGCAGCAATGCGCCTGGCCTACCCGACGACACCATCACCCTGCGCCGGCTCTACGTGCTGTTCGTGATGGAGATCCAGACGCGACGCGTCCACATCCTCGGCGTCACCGCCCACCCGACCGGAGCCTGGGTCACCCAACATGCACGCCAACTCGTCATGGACCTGGACGGACACCTCGATGGGTTCCGGTTCCTGATCCGCGACCGAGACGCGAAATACACGAGGTCGTTCGATGACGTGTTCGCCGCCGAAGGCATCCGGGTCGTGCGGACTCCACCGCAGACGCCGAGGGCGAACTGCTACGCGGAGCGGTTCATCCGCTCCGTCCGCCAGGAGTGCACCGACCGGATCCTCCTCTACGGCGAACGCCACGCCACCGCCGTGCTCGGCGAGTTCGCCCGCCACTTCAACGACCATCGACCCCACCAAGGGCGAGACCAGCGCCCACCGAACCACGACCCAGCCACCGTCGTACCTCTCGACCGCCCGATCCGCCGTCACACGGTCCTCGGAGGCGTGATCAACGAGCACTACCCGGCGGCCTGACCGAGCAGCGAAACCCCAGGTCACCCCGCCGAATCGAGTTTTGGCACGTTACACGTCCGAACACACAATGAGCACACGTCGTCGGTCGGGGAGGAATGAACGGCGAGCGACGCCGCGTCGATCTGCGGCGGTTCCGATTGCGGTGCGTGCCCCCGCGTCACTCGCATGCTCCCGGCGGACATGCGCGTTGCCGTCGGAACGGTGTGGTGGTCAGGCTGTCCAGTCCTGCCAGTTCAGGCCGGCGACCCGGCTGAACTCGGAGGTGTTGGCAGTGACGACGGTGAGTCCGCGCCGCAGGGCCTGGCCGGCGATCAGCAGGTCGTAGGCGCCGATCGATCTGCCGTCCTTCTCGAGTGAGGCGCGGACCTGGCCGGCAGTCCGGGCGTCCTCGTCGTCGAAGTCCAACAAGTCCAAGTCGCCGGACAGCAGCACCCTCAGACGGTCGGTGTTCTCTTGGACCCGGCTGCTCTTCGCCACGCCATACCACAGTTCGAAGACTACGACCGAGGACAGTGCAAGCGAGCCACCCGACGCCTGCGCTGCCCGATACCGGTCCCGCACGGCGGACGGCTTGTTGCGCAGCAACGCGACGACAGCGTTGGTATCGAGCAGATAGGTCACTCGAAGATGTCCTCGGCCGCAGGGGTCGGCGGCTGGTCCCTGCCGTCTTCGAACAGCGGCACCTCGGCGAACCGGTCCAGCTCAGCGAACCAGGCGTCGACATCCGAGGCGATCGGCTCCAGCAGCACACCGTCCCCGACGTGCCGGACGCGCACCCGATCACCGGGCAGCCGGAACTCCTTCGGCAGCCGCACCGCCTGGCTCCTGCCATGCGTGAATAGCCGCGCGATCCCGGTCTCCGCCATGACGCCCTCCGCTCCGCCGCATGGTAGCTACCAAGAATATACATCATTGGTGGTACTGGCGCGACCACACCACGATCGGTCGGGTAGCCCTGTGCATGCCGAGAATGCCATCCGCCCTGTTCACAGGGTCGCAGCCGAAGTTGCCGATCATGGGATCGCCCAGCACCGGGCCCTCGCCCGCCAGGACCGGCGACTACGCGAGGATGCCGATTCGTGCTGCTTCGGCTGACCTACCTCGGTGTCACCAACGCCTTCGCGCTGCTGCGCCTGTTGCCCCGCGGTGACCGTGACAAGGACGTCGAGATCCTCACGTTGCGACATCAGATCACCGTGCTGCAACGCCAGCTCAACGGCCAACGGATCCAGTTCCAGCCCACCGATCGCGCCCTGCTCGCCGTGCTCCTGCACGCGCTGCCGCGGCCAACCCTGCAGGGCCTGCGGCTATTGGTGCGCCCGGAGACCGTCCTACGCTGGCACCGCGACCTGATCGCACACCGCCATGCCGCCGCCTCCCGTCCCAAGCGGCGCGGCCGGCCCCGTACCGTGGCCTCGATCCGTATTCTGGTGCTGCGCCTGGCTCGGGAGAACAGCAGCTGGGGTTACCGCCGAATACATGGTGTGAACTGTTGGTGCTCGGTGTCAAGGTTGCCCCGTCGACAGTCTGGGAGATCCTGCACGACGCGGGTATCGACCCAGCGCCTAACCGGACCGCGACCAGTTGGGCTGACTTCCTCCACACCCAAGCGCACGCGATCCTTGCCGCCGACTTCTTCGAGACCGTCACCCTCACCGGGACACGCCTCTACATCCTCGCGGTGATCGAACACGCCAGTCGCCGAATCCGGATCCTGGGAGCGACCGCGCATCCCACCACGGCGTGGGTGACCCAGGTGACCCGCAACCTCGCCATGGACCTCCACGACGCCGCCTCGAACGCCCGCTACCTCATCCGCGACCGAGACAGCAAATACCCAGCCCTGTTCGACGCCATCCTCGCCGACGCCGGGATCACGGTCGTGCGCAGCGGCGTCCAGGTCCCCCGCATGAACGCGATCATGGAAAGGTGGGTGCGAACCTGCCGCCGAGAACTCCTCGACCGAACCTAGATCTGGAACCAGCGGCATCTCCTGACCGCCCTCCGGGCCTACGAGGCGTTCTATAACACGCTGTACCTGCCGAAAATGCCATCCGCCCTGCTCAGGGCCGTCGCGGCCGTGCCGGCCGGTCGTGAGCCTTCCTCGCGGCCGGCCCGTGCCCGTCCGGGCCATGACCGCGCGAGGATGCCTCTTCGTGCTGGTCCGACTCACCTACCTCGGTGTCACGAACGCGTTCGCGCTGCTACGCCTGCTTCCCCGCAGCGACCGCGACAAGGACGTCGAGATCCTCACACTGCGACACCAGCTCGGCGTGCTCCAACGTCAACTCGACGGCCAACGGATCCAGTTCCAGCCCGCCGACCGCGCCCTGCTGGCGGCGCTCCTGCACAGGCTCCCGCGGCCAACGCTTGGCAGCCTGCGGCTACTGGTTCGCCCGGAGACCGTCCTGCGCTGGCACCGCAACCTGATCGCCCGGCATCACTCCGCCGTCTCCCGTCCCAAGCGGCGCGGCCGGCCCCGCACCGTGAGCTCGATCCGCGCCCTGGTGCTGCGCCTGGCCAGGGAGAACAGCGGCTGGGGCTACCGGCGGATACACGGAGAACTGCTGGTCCTCGGCATCAAGGTCGCCCCGTCCACGGTCTGGGAGATCCTGCACGCCGCAGGCATCGACCCCGCACCCGACCGCACTGCGACCACCTGGGCCGACTTCCTACGCTCCCAGGCCCACGGCCTGCTCGCCGCCGACTTCCTCGAGACCGTGACCCTGACCGGGAGGCGTCTCTACATCCTCGCCGTGATCGAACACGCCTCCCGCCGCATCCGGGTCCTCGGCGCCACCGCGCACCCCACCGCGGCGTGGGTCACCCAGGCCGCCCGCAACCTCGCCAAGTGGCGTCCACGACGCCGGGATGACCGCCCGCTACCTCATCCGCGACCGAGACAGCAAATACCCGGCCCTGTTCGACGCGATCCTCGCCGACGCCGGGATCACCGTCGTACGCAGCAGTGTCCGAGCCCCACGCATGAACGCGATCATGGAACGGTGGGTAGGAACCTGCCGCCGGGAGCTCCTCGACCGCACCTTGGTCTACAACCAGCGCCATCTCCTGCATGCGCTCCGCGAATACGAGGCGCACTACAACGGACAGCGGCCACACCAGGGCATCGCCGACGCCAGACCGGTGCAACCGCTACCCGAACCGATCACCGACCCGGACCGGCTCACCCACCTCACCATCCACCGACGCGACCGCCTCGCCGGCATCCTGCACGAATACGAACACGCCGCCTGACCAGCGCGGACGTGTTTTTCGGCAGGCACAAGGCTCCTCATCGACGAGACGTCCGTGTTGGGGACTGTCAAGTTAGCGGCTCTGTCGCACTTTCGGTGGTGACGCAGTGTTAGCCGAGCAGGATCCGGTGGCGGAGTAGGGGGAAGCCTGCGCGGCCGTGCATCTGGCGCATGATCCTCTTGGTCTTGGTGTTCACGCCTTCGGTCCCGCCGTTGTGGTGGGGCAGCGTCAGCGCGTTGTCGACGGCCTGGCGGTCGAGTTCGAGGCCGCGGCTGAATGCGTGCAGGTGGGGTAGGTCGGCGCCCCGCGCGTTGGTGATCCATGTGGTGAGGAGGTCGTCGTTGCCGTCGGCTGGGTCGAGCAGGGCCGCGAAGCCGCGGACCAGGCTCGCGAGGGTGGTCATCTCGAGGCAGGCGGCGGTGAGTTCGCCGAGCCGGGTCCGGCGTCGTCGTGAACAGCAGCTGCGCGCCCACCTCCGGGTCCTGGTACAGCCCGTACGACGGCGCCACCTGGACCAACTCGGCCGACGTCGACATCGACCACATGGTGCCCCTCGCCGAAGCCTGGGCCTCGGGGGCCTGGGCCTGGGCCACCGCCCAGCGCCAGACCTACGCCAACGACCTCGGCGGGCCGGAACTGTGGGCTGTCACCGACAACGTCAACCAGTCCAAGGGCGACAAGGACCCCGCCGAATGGCAGCCCTCGCTGACCTCGTTCCGCTGCACCTACGCACGCGCCTGGATCCAGGTCAAGTACTACTACCACCTAACCGTCGACAGCGCGGAGAAGTCCGCCCTCACCAGCATGCTGAACACCTGCTGACCTGATTGCCGGCCGGGGGCGGATCCGGACCATCGCCGCCCCCGGGCCTCGGCGTCGACCATTTGATCAGGTGCGGAGGTCGAACGCGCGGCGGGTAGCCTTCGGCTGCCAGTCCGGGCTCGAGCGGGCATCGACGAACGTGGCAGTAGCGCTCAGCGGTCCAGCCCGTGTCGGAGGTAATCCGGGTGGGCCGCACCGACCTCGAGGCGGTTCTCGTCGAGACCATTGAAGATCTCCAGACGGCCCCTGGCGAAGGTGAACTCCACCGCCACCGTTCCAGCCGCCAGGTCGTACTCGGCTGGCCGCCACTCAAGCAGCGCGACCTCGCGTAGTTCCTGGCCGACGAACGGTTCGAGGCGTTCATCGCTGCCAGACCACTGCGGCGTGAACTCGGACGACTCCCACCCGGTGATGGTCACCGCGGTGTCGATCGTGTCCCAGCCCACCGAGAGTTCGTCGAACTTGTAGTGGCACACCTCCACCTGGACGCCGTCGAAGTCCAGCACCACCGGGCAGTCGGCGAACCAGTCTCCGTCCTCGACGAAGCGCACCACTGCGAACCCCGTCAGCGGCCGGCCCGCGAGCATCGCCAGACGTGACCCATGCGCCTGCCGAACCGCCTCGATCCCGACCAAGAAGGATGGCTTGAAACCAGAGATCCCCAGGTCCACAGCAGCTGAGTGTCCCGGCCCGCGGCCCAACGGGCCAGCGCATATTCGAGCAGCCGGGTCCTCGGCAGCGCTGGACAACTCGGACATAGGCGCGTACACGGCTCGCGTTACACGACCGACCTGTGGCAACACACATCGAATCTTCGTGTGTCACGAATGTTCGTTACCGGAAGCATTGGCCTGTTCCCGCCGGCTAGGTTGCCCCGGGTGATCAGCGGGTCCGGGCCGAAGCGGTAGACCGCCGCAGTGGCTAGGCGACGGTGGCGACGCTGCCAAGGCTGGTGGCGGCGCGGAACGGTGGCGGGCGGGGATTTCAACATCGTTCCGCCGCCTCGTATCTCGTCAGGCCGTGGCGTGGTTCAGGGACGGCGGATGCCGGATCAGGTCCGCTCCGCGTTCAGCGATCATGAGGGTGGGTGCGTGGGTGTTTCCTCGGGTGACTGTCGGCATCACGGACGCGTCGATGACCCGCAGGCCGTCGACGCCCCGCACACGCAGGTCCGGGTCGACAACCGAGCGCTCGCCGGTACCCATCGCACAGCTGCCGGCCAGGTGGTACATGGTCTGCGTCCACCGCCGGATCAGGGCGGCGTACGACGCATCGTCGGGAGCGTCCTCCTCAGGCAGGTACGGCGATGCCAGGAAGGGGGACAGCGGCTCGTGGGTGACGAGGTCGTGCAGCCGGCGCAGCCCGGCGAGTACCTGGTCGAAGTCGTCGCCCTCGTCGTAGATACCGAGGTCGAGAACCGGCTGGTCGTCCGGATCGGCCGACCGTAGCGAGACCGTGCCGCGGCTTCGAGGCGTCAGCAGGCTGATGACGGCGCCGAAACACGGCGCGTCCGCTCGGCCCTGCCCATCGTCGAAGAATGCCGTCGCGCCGGCGTACACCTGGAAGCAGGGGGCCGGATCGGCGTCATCCAGGGAGAAGAACGCCGCGGCCTCGGCGATGTTGGAGGCCAACGGGCCGCGTCGCTCGCGCTGCCACTGAAGCATCGCGTCCTCGGTGCCGGCCATATACGCGAGGTCGGTGGTCTTCCGAGTCCGCCAGGCCAGCGGCACGGTCGGATGGTCGTGGAGATTCGCTCCGACGCCCGGGATGTCCACGACAGGTCGAACCCCGTGGTCGCGGAGGTGGTCCGCCGGACCGATGCCGGAGAGCAGGAGCAGGTGCGGTGAGCCGACCGCTCCGGCGCTCAGCAACACCTCGATCTCCGCCCGGACAGTGTGCTCGGCGTTGCCGCACCGGTACGCGACGCCGACGGCCCGGCCCTGCTCGGTCACTATCCGGGTCGCTCGGCTGTCTGTGGCCACTGTCAGGTTCGGCCGGCCCATGGCCGGACGCAGGTAGCCATCGGCGGCCGACCACCGCCGGCCGTTACGGCAGGTGACCTGATGCAGGCCAGCTCCCAACATTGTCGGCCCGTTGAAATCGTCGTTGCGGGGCAGTCCCTGCGCGACGGCTGTCTCCACCCACAGGCGCGAGAGATCGTGCACGTAGGCCAGGTCCTCGACGTGCTGGGGGCCGCAGGTTCCGTGGGCCCGGCCCGCCAGCCGCGCGTTCTCCTCCGACCGGACAAAATACGGCAGGACATCGTCATAGCCCCACCCCCGCGCGCCGTGGGTGTCCCGCCACCCGTCGAAGTCGGACCGGTCTCCCCGAATATAGATCATCGCGTTCATGGACGAGCTGCCACCGAGCATGCGACCACGCGGAACGCGGACGGATCGACCGAGGTGCGTCTGCGGAACGGTCGAGTAGCCCCAATCGACCGACGTGCCCATAAGAGCACCGAACGCGGCCGGAACCCGAATCTGCGGCAGGTCGTCGGCTCCCCCTGCCTCCAGCAGCAGGACTCGGGTCGAACCGTCCTCCGTCAGCCGGTTCGCCAGCACGCAGCCAGCACTTCCCGCGCCGACCACGACATAGTCGTACGAGGCCATCGCGTCCTCCAGGTTGTGCTCGCCGTGACGGACTCCTCACCTGGTCCCCTGCCGGTCCGGACTCCCCGGGCGGGCAGCCCTCGACCGGTCAGAGAGGGCGGCAGCAGTCGGCGTCAACCGTGCCGGCGAGGCGCGTGCCGAGCTCGGCGGAGAACCTCTGCGCGGCGCCGAGCGGACGATGATGCACGGCGACGTGGATGATCTCGCCTCGCCCGTTCGTCGTCAGGACGGTCACACCGGCCAGGGCCATGCCGTCGAACGCGACCGCGTCCCACTCGAGGTAGACGCGCTCGCCGCTCGTGACCTCACGACGGAATGTCACCGAATCGTAGATGGAGCTCGCGGCTTCCAGCACCCGGACGGCACCCGCCCGGCCCTCCAACGGGCGGGCGAGGACAGTCGCCTCCACGACGACGTCCGCCGCGAACGCCTCGGCGAACCGAGCGGCCTCGCCGCTGAACCCGCTGCGCCACCGCTGGGACGGCGTCCGAAGCGCCGCCCGGGCCGCAGCGCGGCGACGGGCGGGAGCGCTCCGCGCACGAAAGCGCGCCGGACGAAACACCACCCTTCACCCCCTTCGTCCCCCGGCATGGCCGCGAAGGGCGAGGAGATTCGCCCCACACCGCCACACCATTGGACGGCAGCCCATTCACGACGGCAAGACGAACCATCCCGCCACGCCATATCCGCAAGCAGACGGCTTTGGACCTTGAGGATCGGGAGCGGCTCAGCCCGCGGGACCGGCTGCCGCTCAACCCTGACGCCTCCGTGTCAGTCGATCGTGTGGTGTTGGGTGTACCCCAACTCGACACGACTTCAGCGCAGGGCTGGCGGCGCGCGTCGCGCGATGAGGATGTCCGGCCGTGGTCCGGTTGCTGGGATCTCGATGAGCTTGTCGAGTCCGTTCGCCTCCGGCACCGGGTTGCAGACGTCCCGGGGCTACCGGTCCTTCACGGCCATATGATCATGCGTACTGCCGTACGGCGGCGGCGAGGCGAGGGAGGAACGAGCGGCCGAAGACCTTCGCGCCGGAGACCGCGATCACGGCGAGGTACGCGTGCAGCCGCCACAGTTCGCGCCGGTCAGGGAAGCCCGGGTCGATCGGGACGATCTCCGCGTACGCGCGGAACAGTTCCTGGCCGACCGGGGAGAAGTAGTCGACGAGTGCCAGGTCGGCCTCCGGGTGCCCGTAGTACGGGGCCACGTCGATCACCGCCGCGCCGTCCGCCGTGCTGACGAAGTTGTTCTGCTGGGCGTCGCCGTGCTGCAGCGCCGGCGCCGGGTCCGGCCCGCACAGTGCGGGAAGCCGCGCCGTCACCCGTTCCGTGCCGCACCATCGTCTCCACCGAACTCCGGTCCGCGCGACCAGGCCCCGTCAGCGAGGAAGAGTTCGGCAGGCTACGCGATTCAGCGAGGAATATACAAGACGGAATATTCCGAACACGACTCGACGTCACCAGGGTACCCGAGTGGTACTACCGCCGCCATCGCTCCAACGACGAACAGGACTTCGCTGACACAGCGGAAGGCCACCGTCGCCGCCTGGCCACCCCTCCGCAAACGTCTCCGTAAACCGTCCAGATCTTGAAAGGTCGGGGTTTGGCTATGGCGGCTCCAAATCAATGGTGAGGTCAGCCTGGCCGATGAATCCGTTGATCAGATCGAGCCGGTGCTGAACGCGTTTGAGCGGCGTCCTAGCGTAAGTATTCGGAAGTCCCGTGATTGGGTATGCCAGCGGGCGGCGTGACCGTGTTCGCGGTGACGCCGTTATGGTGGCTGTTCCGGGTGCGGTTATCCGGGCGGGGGCGGCTGTGCCCAGGCGCGGAGGTCTCCGGGGCCGGCATGCGAGGGCAGGAACCGTTCCAGGTCCGGGCCGGCGAGGGGCTTCCCGTGGTTGCGGCCGCATTCGTCGAGGTATGCGGTGAGGTAGGTCAGGACGTTCAGGCCGGCCATCTGCGCGGTGGCGGTGACGGTCCAGATGCGGGCGGCGAGCCGTGCGGCGTCCTCGTTGCGGGAGCCGTAGGCGTTCTTCCTGGTCACGACGGGCCGGCGCAGGGCGCGCTCGGCTGGGTTGTTATCCAGCCCGATCATCGGGTAGTCGCGGTGGGCGGTGAGGCCGTCCCATTCGCGGTCCAGGGTGGCGAGCGCTTTCTTTGCCGGCTCTTGCAGGCCGGGGGCGGTCATCTGCTTCTTCCGGGCCTCGTCGATGACGGTGATCGCCTCGTCCCAGGCGGCGCCGGCCTCCTCCAGCCGGGCCGCGGCCGCGGCGGCTTCCCGCGGCGCGGGCGCGGCGGCCTGCGCCCACGCGGTCATGAGCTGCGCGTGCGTCGCGTACAGGTCCCTGATCAGCTCCAGCCACGCTGCCGTCCAGTACCCCAGCTGGGCGGGGTTCGCGTCGCCGGCCCGCACGAAATACCTTCGGATGTGCGCCCAGCAGTAAAGATTGACCAGGCCGCCGGCTTTCTTCCCGGCGGACTGGTAAACGGCGTAGAAGTCGCTGGAGATCACCAGCCGCCGCGGCCCCCCGTCATCGTCATCCGGGGTGAGCTGCCCGGTCTTCTCGTCGATGCCCGCATGCCGGGCCAGGACGGCCCCTGACCTGGTGGCGTCCATGACGAAGCAGGCGGTATCAGCGCCGAGGAAGACCCACAGCCACCACCTGGCCGGGCCGTCCCCATCGCTCGGCGCGAAGACCCGCCAGGTCGTCTCGTCGGCGTGCAGGTGCCACGACCGGCGCGACCGCGCCGTGATCGCGTCCTCCAGCGGGGCGAGCAGCGCCCCGGCCTGCGCGCAGGCCCCGGCCAGCGTGCCCGGCGCGACGTCCGCGCCTTGGCGGGCCAGCCCCGTCACCAGCGAGTTCATGCTCCGGCCGGCCACGAACCGCTCGGTGAAGAGCATCGCGATGAACGCGTTAGTGAAAAGGCCCTTGCCGATCGCCTTCGGCGGGCCGGGCGCCGTCGCCGTCGCCGGGACCCGGCAGGAGCAGGCCCGCCGGTACCGGCGCCGGCAGTCCGCCCGCACCCGCACGATCACCAGCCAGTCCAGCTGCTCCGCCACATGATCGCTGCCCAGCCCCGTGAACGGCGTCCCGCACTCAGGGCAGCAGTACCCGCCGCCCTCGAAATCCCAGACCACCTCAACCCGGGGCAGGTGCGAGTAATCCCGCCGCCCCGCCCGCGCCCCCGGACCCCGCTTCTTCCCGCCCGTGCCGCTCCCGCGCAGATCACGGTCCTGTCCCGCGTCCCCGCCGCCGTCCGCAGACGGCTCGGGCCGCGCCCGCTCTGACGACCGCCCGAATACCATCCGCTGCAGAACGGCCAGGTCAGCCCGCAGGCGCTCCAGCTCAGCCGCCTGCTCCGCGCCCTCCGCCCGCAGCCGCGCGTTCTCCTCGCGCAGCCGGCCGTTCTCCTCGCGCAGCTCAGCCGCCAGCCGAGCCATCTCCCGGTTCGCATCCAGCGCAGCAGCCAGCACGTCCCGCAGCGATGCCTCAGCACCCTCCGAATCCGGGACAACGCCGGCCGTCACCGTCACGCAGCACAGCAAACACCCTCAGCAGCCGCAAATCACGCACCACAAGCCAGCGTGTCGCAACCCACGCGCCCATACCCGGCCCCCAGCCAGAGCAGGCACCGTCCGCATATCCTTTGCGGCACAAAATGGATGACTCCGCGTCAGGTCACGATCGACGACCGAAGTACGCTGCCGCAGGGGTGCCCGACCGCTGGGGAGGACCGATGATGGACCGTGGCGAAGTGTGGTGGGCACTGCTCGATGAGAAGCGCCCGGTGGTGCTCCTGTCACGAGACGGGGCCGAAGAACTGCGGGCGATACAGGTCGTCGCTCCCGCAGGCACCGACATCACTGATGTCGGCATCGAGGTCAGGCTGGGCAACGGGGAGGGACTTGCGAACGAAGGCGTCGTACGTGTTGCCCTGCCCCGCACCGGGTTTATCCCCTGCACCTGGCTGGTCACCTTGACGCGCGACGACTTGATCGAGCAAGCCGGAAGACTGTCACCGGCAAAGCTCCACGAGCTCGCGGACGCACTTCGGCTCGCCCAACTCGAGTAGCCCCACGCCGACGGCAAGCGCAGTCACCTTCCGCGCAACACAGATCACAATCACCGACTGGAGTAATAGGCACCAGCGACCCTGCCACAGGACTTCCGAATACTTAGGTCCTAGCCGCGGTTGCGAGCTGGTCGACGGTTCAGACGGTGTGGTTGCCCAGCCGGTGTTTGACCTGGGCCCAGACTCGTTCGGTCAGGTTGAGCTCAGGGGCCTAGTGTCTCGTGATTCTGTTTCATTTATATGGTCGTTCGGCTAGAATGGTGGTGTGGAGCTAACGGCGGATATGCGGTCGGAACTGCTGTCCATGGTGAATGACAGCAACGTTCCTGCGAATGTGGCGACGCGGGCACGAATCGTGCTGTGGTTCGCCGACGGCCTCCAGAAGAAGGACGTCGCCGAGCGTGCTGGGGTCTCGCTGCCGACGGTCTATCTGTGGCTGTCTCGTTATGAGAGCGACGGCGTCGACGGACTGGTCGACCGGCAGCGCGGGGCGCCGCGAGAGCAGGTGCCGGCGCGGATCCGCGGCCGCGTCCTCGCGCTGACCCGCACCACGCCGCCGGCGGAGACGGGTCTGACGCACTGGTCGAGCCGGGAGATGGCCAGGTACGTCACCCGCACCACGGGGACATCGATCTCGTGGCACTACGTGGCCAAACTGTGGCGGGACAACGGGCTGAAGCCGCACCGGCAGGGCACCTTCAAACTCAGCAGGGACCCGGCGTTCGCGGAGAAGGTCGCCGACATCGTCGGCCTGTACCTCGCTCCCCCCGAGGCGGTAGTGGTGCTGTGCGTGGACGAGAAGACCCAGGTCCAGGCGCTGGACCGGACCCAGCCGCTGCTGCCGATCACGTTCGACGCGAGCGAGAAGCGCACCCATGACTATGTCCGGCACGGCACCACGAACCTGTTCGCCGCGCTGAACACCGACACCGGCGAGGTCTTCGGCGAGTGCCGGCCCAGTAAGGACGGCGAGAACTTCCTGGCCTTCCTGAGGAAGGCGGTCGCACCGCACGCGGGCAAGGAGATCCACATCGTCGTGGACAACCTCTCCACGCACACCACGCCCGACGTCGAGAAGTGGCTGGCGAAGAACCCCCACATCCA
>NZ_JASNFO010000135.1:0-27344 GCF_032027725.1 Pseudofrankia coriaricola
CGCTACGGCCCCTTACTCGCTTCGCTCCCAAGGGACCTCCGCGCCGTGTCCTCCTCCGCGAACGGGGGCGCCCGCGGCCCCCCCCGCCGCCCCCCCCCCAGGCGGGCGGCGGGGGGGGGGCGCCCCGCGGGGGGGCCCCCCCCCCCCCCCGCCGCGGCGGCCCCCCTACGTCGCTGCGCTCGTAGGCGGGCCTCCGCGGAGGCGCGCCTCCGCGCCCAGCTCGGTTGCTTGCCGCTGTGACGTCACCAACCCGAAGACGACCACGTTCGCGGGGGTCACTTCGCTTCGCTCGTGGCCGGGCCTCCGCGGAGGTTCGGTTGCGACCGGGGTGAACGGCCCCGGCGTCGTCACCCGCGGTGGGTGAGGTGCGAGGGTGTGTGGTCGTTTGGCGGGGTGATGGGAGGCAGGTTGGTCGTCGTCTCGTCCGACGTGCGGCGGCCGAGGCGGCTGGGCCACCACATGGCGGCCCCGATGTCCAGGGCGAGCGCCGGGACCAGGATCGAGCGCACCACGAGGGTGTCGAGCAGGACTCCGAAGGCGACCAGGAAGCCGATCTCGGCGAGCTGCACCAGCGGGAAGATGAACAGCACCGAGAACGTGGCCGCGAGCACCACCCCGGCCGACGTGATGACCCCGCCGGTGACGGCGAGCCCGCGCCGCACCCCGGTCCGGGCGTCGGTCCGGGCGGCCTCCTCCCGGACCCGCGTCATCAGGAAGATGTTGTAGTCGACCCCGAGCGCCACCAGGAAGATGAACCCGAACAGCTCCAGCGACGGGTCGGAGCCGGGAAAGCCGAAGACGTGGGTGAAGGCCAGCGCCGACACCCCGAGCGCGGCCAGGAACGACAGCACCACGGTCGCGATCAGCAGCGGCGGCGCGACCACGGATCGCAGCAGCAGCCCGAGGATCACCAGCACGACGGCGAGCACAAGCGGGATGATCAGCTGACGGTCGCGCACCGAGGCCTCGTGGACGTCGAGGTTCACCGCCGTGTTCCCACCGACCAGCGCGTGCGCGCCCGGCACGGCGTGGACCCGGTCCCGCAGCCGCTCGATCGTCGCGAACGAGGCGGCGCTGTTGGGCGAGTCGGAGAGCACCACCAGGAACTGCGTGAACCCGCCGCCACTGTTGCTTTCCACCGAGGCCGCGACGCCCGGGGTCGCGTCGATCGTCGTGCCCAGCTCGTCGTCGGCGCTGGAGGCGCCGATGACATAGGTGGGCTCGCTCGCGCCTGGCGGGAAATGCGCCTCGATGATCCGTTGGCCGACGACCGAGTCGGTGGACTTCCGGAACGCGTCCTGCTGGCGCAGCCCGGTGTCGAGCGCGACGATGCCGACCGCGAGCGCCGCCAGAACCGCGGCCGTGACCAGGCAGACCAGCCGGGGGCGGCGGGCGATCGTGGCGCCGATCCGCGCCCAGGCGCCGGTCATGGACATATCCACGGTGTTGGTCCCGGCCACGGCTACGGCCACGGCCACCCCGCCGGCCACCTCGGTGGGGACGGCGGCCAGCCTGGGGACGAATGGCCAGAACAGCCGCCGCCCGCAGATCACCATCGCGGCCGGCAGCAGTGTCATGATCGTGATGAACGCGATGGCGATCCCGACCGCGCCGACCGGGCCGAGCCCGCGGTCCGAGTTCAGCTCGCCGAGCAGTAGGCAGAGCAGGCCGATGATGACGGTGCCGGCCGAGCCCAGGATCGCCGGGCCCGCGCGCCGCACGGCGACCCGCATCGCGTCGGCCGGCGCGGCGTACCTGGTCAGCTCCTCGCGATAGCGGGCTATCAGCAGCAGGGCGTAGTCGGTCCCGGCGCCGAACACCAGCACCCGCAGGATGCCGGCGCTCTGCCCGTTGACGGTCAGGCCGGCATGGCGCGCGAGCAGGTAGGTGGCCGCTCCCGCGGTCTGGTCGGCGGCGCCGACCGCCAGCAGCGGCACCAGCCAGAGGAACGGGCCGCGATAGACGATCAGCAGGATCACCGCGACGACGCCGGCCGTGACGAACAGGAGCGTGCCCTCGACCTCACTGAACAGCGTGTAGGTGTCCACGATGACGCCCGCGGGACCGGTGACCGACGTCTCGAGGCCCGGCGGGGCCAGCCCGCGCACAGTCGAGCGCATCTGGTCGATCCGGTCGGCGAACTTGTTGGCGTCCTTTGACTGCTCCATCGGGACGATCAGTAGTGAGGCCCGCCCGTCCGGGGAAGGGACCGGCGGGGGGAGCTGGGTGGTCCCGAACGGCGCGAGCCGGGCCGCCGCGGTCTGGACCGCGGCCTGGTCTCGCGCCGTCAGCGGGCCGTCCGCCCGGGCGAACACCACCACCGCGGGGATCGCGTCCCCGCCGGGGAGGTTCCGCTGGGCGGCGAGCACCTTGGTGGACTCCGCGTTCGGCGGCAGGAAGGCCGCCGCGTCATTGGTCTGCGCGTCGTCGAGGCGCGAGGCCAGCGGAGTGGCCACCAGGGCGAGCGCCAGCCACAGCAGGACGATGACCCAGCGCGTCCCCCGCCCGGTCATCAGCCCCACCAGGCGCTCCACGCCCCTCACCCGCGTCTCGTCGGTTGCCGACGAGCCCTCAGGGCGAGCAGAGGCCCCCAACTGGCGCATCCCAGACCCCCCTCGAAGCGCCCCCACCCGAGCCGCCCGGGCTGGCCCGGGCGGCTCGGCAGCGTCACCCGGTGCGTCCTCGCGCGGCACGTTACTAGCCGGTTCCGACATTTCGCCCAGATCGCTCGACCCGGTCCGCCGCGCCGCGATCCGGGCCGACACGCCGCCGGCCACGCGGCGACACGCCGCTCCGAGGGAGGATCGTCGCAGCACCGAGCCGTCCGCGCCGCCTGATGTTGCCGCCCGCCTACGTACGCGGCTCGGCCGGCTCGGCCGGGTGATATCCGGTGTATGCGCAACCAGACTGCCGTTGCCCATACTTCGGCGGGGAAGACCACGAATACCTGAGATAACGGCCAACTGAATAACATCGGTCACCCAGGATTTGGCTGGCGGAGTGGGATTGGCGCACTGGAGTCAGGACGAGACTCCGATCGCGGTGGCGAGCGGAGCCCAACTCAATACCCACGACAGCAGCGTCGTGGTGATCTCCGGCGCGCGGATCGTGCCGTCCGGCCTGCATGGCCGCCACGTCAAAGACCTGAGCGACCCGCGCTTCGATGCCTGTGTGCGGCAGGTCGTTGTGGGCGAGTTCATCGAGGGCGCCCAGGATGAAACCGTCGAAGCCGACGAAGTTACGGATCGGCAGGTTCCGGTTCCGCCCGGAGCGCTGGCGCCGCGAGGGCCGGCCGCGGCCGCGGCCGCGGGAACCCCCGCGAGCCCGAGCTGGGGCGGCTCCCTACGCTTCGGTCGGGGGCGTTTTGTCGGGGAACAGGCGGTCCTGACGGGAGCGACTGGTCTCACCGGCCGGGGCATGGGGGATGGGGACAGCTGATGCGGTCGAGTCGGGAACGGACGCGGGTAATGGCCGCGGCGGGCGCGGCGGCCCTGTCGCTGGTGTTGGCGGGGTGCGGGCTGGGCTCGGACTCCGGAGACGGCGCGGCCGCGACGGAGCAGCCGTCCGCCCCGGCGGTGAGCGACAGCCCGGCCGCGGTGGCCACGACAGTGGCCACGACGGCGGCCGCGGCACCGCTTCGGGCGGCGGACTTCACCCTCACCAACGGCTCGGGCTTCACCGGGTTCGCACCCGCGAACGGCGCCACCGGCGCCGATGCGGGGGCCGCGCCATTCGCCGCGTTGGCGTCCTGCCTCGGGATATCGGCCGCCGACGCGGCGGACAGGTCGACCGACCGCGCCGAGAGCGCTCACCTGACCAACAGCGGCACGGGTATCACCCTCTGGTCGGACGCCCAGATAGCGCCGGCCGGCCAGCTTGACCGCGATGCCGGCCTGCTGCGCCACCCGCGCTTCGCCGACTGCGTGACCGCCCAGACCAAGAAGGACGCCGGCGCCGCGCTTGCGGCGAAGTACGGTGCGGACGGGGTCTTCGACACGGAGGCGGTGACCCGTGACGACGTGCCCCTGCCCGCCGGCGCGCTGGCGCGCACCTCGGTGGTCGTGCTCGCCGGTACCGCGAATGGTGGCCAGGCCCAGCTTTTCTACGACACCATCTACCTGGGGTCGGGCCAGGTGGAGGCACAGCTGCACCTGGTCGGCTCGATAGATCCGCCGAGCGAGGATCTGGTCAGCGTGGCCGCGGCCCAGCTGGCGGCCAAGCTCGGCCCGAGGTAGGTGGGGAGGGCGCCGTGGCCGGACCGGCAGGGACGCGACCATCGGGACGTGCCCGGCGCGTCGGCGGCCTCATCGTCGCGTTGATCGTCCCTCTCGTCCTGGTCGGGTGCACGGGCGGTAGCGGGAGCCCGCCCGGCGACGTCGCGACGCGGCAGGCCGGCGGCACCGCCCCGCCCCCGCCTCCGTCGCCAACCGCGTCCGCGAGCGCGTCGACGGAGGCTGGGTCCGGCTCGCGGCTCGACCTGCGCGCCGTCAACTTCGTGCTGACCGCCGGGCCGGACACGCCCGGCTTCGCCTCGGAGCCCAGCTCCAAGGACGACTACGAGGAGACGCCGGACGACGACTTCGCCAAGTGCCTGGGGATCGCGGCCGCCGACCTCCAGGACACCTCCACCGACACGGCCTACGGCCCCCAGCTCACGGATGCCGCCACGGGCCTGTCGATGAGCTCGATTGCCTCGATCGTCCCTGCGGGCACGCTCGACCGGGACGTGAAGCTCCTGCGCAACCCGCGTTACCCCCGGTGCGTCGCCGAGTCGTTCCTGGCACAGCAACGCGCCGACGCCCCCTCTATGGAGATCGTCTCGGCCGGCGTCGGGCCCGAGCTGCCAGGCGTCCTGGGCAGCACCTCGCTGGTCTTCCGGGTGAAGGTCGAGGACCTGGCGCGCGCCGGGGGCGGGGCGGGTGGCGGCGTCGTCACCGCGTTCAGGCCCGGCGCCGCCGGCGCCGCCAGCGGTCCCGGCGGTCCTGACCGCCTTGTTGGCACGGCGACGGACGACGGCTCCGCCACCCTGGCGGCGCGCCCGGCGGCCGAGCGCGCGCCGCTGACCATCGAGATCTACTACGACGTGTACTACGCCGGTAAGAGCAGGGTGGAGACGATGGTCCACGTGGTGGGCTACGTACACCGACCGGACCCGAGCCGGATCGCGCCCGCCGTCGCCCAGGTCGTCGGCAAGATCGACCGGCAGGGCTGACGCCCGCCGGGCCGGAGAGGCCCGCGGCCCGGCGGGCGACTGCATCCAGGCCGCGTGCGCGCTGGACCTAGTGCTGCCTCAGGCAATGTCGGCCCGGCCGACGGGTCGGGCGGAGCGGCGGGCCGGCCACTCCTCTCCCGCGCGTGGCAGGCGCCCGGGGGATCCCGGACGTCCTGTCAGACGTCAGGGTCACCAAACGGTGCTTGGTCGTGGCCCTGACGTCTGACAGGATTCCCCGTGATGTCGGACAGGATGGGCGCGCGGCCGCACGTGCGCGCAGGGCGAACGTTGCCGGGCAAGGCATTAGGCCGCGTTTCCGCGGTCCTTGGCCCAGGCCGTCGCGATCTTGGCGGCGACCCGGACATTGCCCCGGACCACCGCGAGGTTCACCTCAAGGCTCCTGCCCGCGGTCTCGCGGTGGAACGCGGCGAGCAGGAACGGGGTGACGGCCTTGCCGCGCAGCCCGGCGCGTCCCGCCGCGGCGAGCGCGTCGGTGAGCACCCGGTCATGCAGCTCCCGGTCCAGCGCCTCGGGTTCGGCGACCGGGTTCGCGACCACGACCGCGCCCGACGTGCCGAGCCGGTCGGCGGCGGCCATCACGGCGCTCACCTGTTCCGCGTCGTCGACCCGCCAGTCCAGCCGATGACCGGTGCTCGGCAGGTAGAAGCCGGGGAAGTCCGCCGTCCGCCAGCCGAGCACCGTGACACCGAGCGTCTCGAGCCGCTCCAGGGTCGCGCCGACATCCAGGATGGACTTCACCCCGGCGCAGACGACGGTGATCGGGGTCGCGGCCAGCGTCGGCAGGTCCGCTGACTCGTCATAGCTGACGGTGCCGAGCCCGGCGGGCGGGCCGTCGTCGCCGGACCCGTCCGATCCGCCGAGGGCCTCGTCGCCCGCGGCACGGTGCACCCCGCCGAGGCCGCCGGTCGCGAACACCCTGATCCCGACCCGTGCCGCGAGCCAGGCCGTCGAGGCGACGGTGGTCGCGCCGGTGCGCCCGAGCGCTCCCGCCGGGGCGAGGTCGCGCACCGACAGCTTCAACACCTCGGACCCGTCGCCGGTGATCCGTTCCAGGCCGGCGGCGTCGAGCCCGACCGTCGGTACGCCGTCGAGCACGGCGACGGTCGCTGGTACCGCCCCGCCCGCGCGGACCAGCTGCTCCAGCTCGCCGCCGACCTCCCGGTTCCGCGGCGCCGGCAGCCCGTGCGCGAGCAGCGTCGACTCCAGCGCCACCACCGCCCACCCGTCGGCGAGCGCGTCCTGTACCTCGGCGGACACCTTGATATCGGGCATGGCCCGACCATAGTGGCTGGGTTCCGGTGGAAGCACCCTGGACGGCCGATACCGGCGGGGCGGACCGCGCCGAACTCGTGGTGGCCGGTGCCGGGTATTCGTGGTGGCACGATTGTCGGGTCGCCGAATTCCTTCTCGACATTCTCTTCAGGGTGCTGACGGACGCCGCCGCCCGCGCCCTGACCTGCCGAATGTCAGTGATCACTGGATTCATCGCGAAAGGATGGCCGAGCATGTCCTGGTGCTGACACGTGCGTCGGGCGGGTGACAACAGAAAATGGTTAACTTTCTCGCCAGCGCCATTAACCTGAATCACATGAACACAGCGGTTATGAGTGGCCGTCACCGTAATGGGCGGCGTTTTCTTCCGGTCGCGCTGACCGCCGCCGCGGCGGTGCTCGCGACCACGCTGGCCGCGTGCCAGGGCGACGGCCCCTCGGCGGTCGCCCCGGCCAGCGCCAGCGCGTCCGCCAGCGCGGCACCGACGGCCGTCGCGACGCCGTCGCGGGCTCCGCTGCGCGCGGCCGACTTCGCTCTCGGCGTGGGCCCGGCGACCAGCGGCTACACGATGGAGCCGGACCCCGACCAGGGCGAGAACTCGATCCTGGGCGGACCGATCGCCGACTGCCTTCAGCTGACGCAGGCCGATCTCGGCCCGGCCGCCACGGATCACGCCAACGGCCCGGTGTTCACCGACGACGAGGTCGGCACGAACGTCCGCTCCTTTGCCTCGGTGTTCGCGTCGGCCGACACCGTCGCCGCGCACCGCGACCTCATCCGAAACGACCTGTTCCCCGGCTGCTGGGGCAAGGCACTCGTCGACGAAACGGACTCGGACGATTTCTCCGCGACCCTGACGCACACGCAGACCGCGACGCCTCCGCCCGGGGCGACCGACCGGATCCAGATCGAGCTGGACACCTACTCGGACGGTCAGGAGATCATGATGTACTGCGACATGGTGATCATATTCACTGGTCGTGTGGAGACCGCGATCTTCGTCGTGAACCCGTTCGAGCCGATCGACGAGACCACTCTGACCGGCCTGACCTCCCAGGTGGAACAGAAGGTCGCCCAGCAATAGCGCAAGGTCCCCGGCGATGACGCGGGGCGATGGCAGGCTTGCGTCGGCAACGGCGCCGACGTGCACGGGCCGGTGGGACAGCGTCGTCCCACCGGCCCGTGGCCGTCTCGGGCCAGCCCGCGACCGGGCTTGCCTGGTCAGAGAGTCTTTCGGGGTGCTCCCGCCGTGACCGCCGGGTGGACCGTCAGGCCGCGGCCGTCGGCGGCCACGTCGACGACGACCTCGTCGCCGTCGTGCACCTGGCCGCCCAGCAGCTCGCGCGCCAGCTGGTCGCCGATCGCGGTCTGCACCAGCCGGCGCAGCGGGCGGGCGCCGTAGACGGGGTCGTTGCCCTTGTCCGCTAGCCAGCCCTTGGCGGCGTCACTGACCGTCAGTGTGATCCGGCGGTCGGTCAGCCGCCCGCGCAGCCGGTCGAGCTGCAGGTCGACGATCCTGGTGAGGTTCTCCTTGTCGAGCTGGTCGAAGATGAGCACCGCGTCGAGCCGGTTGACGAACTCCGGCTTGAACGCCTCGCGTACCGCGACCTGGACCATGTTCGCCCTGGCCTCCGGCGACAGCGTCGGGTCGGCGATGTACTGCGAGCCCAGGTTGGACGTGAGTACCAGGATCGTGTTGCGGAAGTCGACGGTGCGGCCCTGGCCGTCGGTCAGCCGGCCGTCGTCGAGCACCTGCAGCAGCACGTCGAAGACATCCGGATGGGCCTTCTCGACCTCGTCGAGCAGGATCACGCTGTACGGCCGGCGCCGGATCGCCTCGGTCAGCTGGCCGCCGGACTCGAAGCCGATGTAGCCGGGCGGAGCGCCGATCAGCCGGGCCACCGAGTGCTTCTCGGCGTACTCCGACATGTCGATGCGCACCACCGCGCGGTCGTCGTCGAACAGGAAGTCCGCGAGCGCCTTCGCGAGCTCGGTCTTGCCGACGCCCGTCGGGCCGAGGAACAGGAACGAGCCGGTCGGCCGGTCCGGGTCGGAGATGCCGGCGCGCGCACGGCGCACCGCGTCCGAGACGGCCCGCACGGCGGCGTCCTGCCCGATCACCCGGGCGTGCAGCTCGTCCTCCATCCGCAGCAGCTTGGCCGTCTCACCCTCGAGCATCCGGCCGGCCGGGATGCCGGTCCAGCTCGCGACCACCTCCGCGACGTCGTCCGGCCCGACCTCCTCGTTGAGCATCGGCTCACCGCCCGCGGAGCCGTCCGCCTTGCCGCCGAGGCCCTCGGTGGCCGCGGCCAACCGCTTCTCCAGCGCCGGGATGGTGCCGTACCGCAGCTCGCCGGCGCGCGCGAGGTCGAGGTCACGCTCGGCGATCTCCATCTCCCGCCGGCCGTTCTCCAGCTCCTCCTTGACCTTCTGCACCTCGCCGATGGCGTTCTTCTCCCGCTGCCAGCGGGCCGTGAGCGCCGTGAGCTCCTCCTGCTTGCCGGACAGCTCACGGCGAAGCCGGTCGAGGCGGGCCTTGGAGGCGTCGTCGCTCTCCTTGGCCAGCGCCATCTCCTCGATCTCCAGCCGGCGCACCGCCCGCTCGAGCTCGTCGATGGCGACCGGCCGGCTGTCGAGCTCCATCCGAAGCCGGGACGCGGCCTCGTCGACCAGGTCGATCGCCTTGTCCGGCAGGAAGCGCGCGGTTACGTACCGGTCGGAGAGGGCAGCGGCGGCGACCAGGGCGGCGTCCGTGATCCGCACGCCATGATGGACCTCGTAACGCTCCTTGAGGCCGCGCAGGATGCCGATGGTGTCTTCCACCGACGGCTCGCCCACCAGGACCGGCTGGAAGCGACGCTCCAGCGCGGGGTCCTTCTCGATCCGGTTGCGGTACTCGTCGAGGGTGGTCGCGCCGATCATGCGGAGCTCGCCGCGGGCGAGCATGGGCTTGAGCATGTTGCCGGCGTCCATCGCCCCCTCGGCGGCGCCCGCGCCCACGACGGTGTGCAGCTCGTCGATGAAGGTGATGATCTGGCCCTCGGCCTCGCGAATCTCGTTCAGGACCGCCGTCAGCCGCTCCTCGAACTCGCCGCGCAGCTTCGAGCCGGCCACCATCGAGCCCAGGTCGAGCGAGACGATCCGCCGGCCGCGCAGCGACTCGGGCACGTCGCCCGCGACCACCCGCAGCGCGAGGCCCTCGACGATCGCGGTCTTGCCGACGCCCGGCTCGCCGATGAGCACCGGGTTGTTCTTGGTCCGCCGCGAGAGGACCTGGATGACCCGGCGGATCTCGGCGTCCCGGCCGACGACCGGGTCGAGCTTGCCGGCGCGGGCGCGCTCGGTGAGGTCCAGGGAGTACTTCTCCAGGGCGCGGTACGAGCCCTCCGGGTCGCGGCTGGTCACCCTGCGGGCGCCGCCGCGGACCTTCTCGATGGCGCCGCGCAGCGCGTCGGCCGTCGCTCCGGCGGAGACGAGGAGACGCCCCGCCTCGCCGCCCTCCTCCGCCAGCGCGATCACCAGATGCTCGACCGAGGTGTACTCGTCGCCCAGGCGGGCGGCCTGACGCTCGGCGTTGTCGAGCACGGCGACCAGCTGACGGGACAGCTGCGGGGGCGAGACGCTCGCGCCGGTGGCGTGCGGCAGCCGGCTGACCGCGCTCTCGGCTCGCTGGCGGACCGTGTCGACGGACACCTCGGCCTCGGCCACCAGCGCGCTCGCGACGCCATCCTGCTGCGCGAGCAGCGCGGTGAGCAGGTGCAACGGGTCGACAAGTGGCGACCCGTCGCCGGTGGCGCGGGAGATGGCGGAGGACAGCGCCTCCTGGGTGCGGGCGGTCAGCCGGTCAGCATTCATCTACTTCCCCACGGTCCTCGGCGGTCAGCTACACCGGCGACGTCGGTGCGCCCGACGTCGCCTGCGCTGAGAATATCTGAGTCTACTCGGCTCAACCTTGAAGGAGGGTTGGTTGTTCCTCCGGACGAGCACCATTCGTCGTTACCGGAGGTGGCGGCGTGTCTCAGCGGCGAAGCGTGGCAGGGTCACGAGCGGGTGGGTTTGGGCGTCGCGGTCAGGTTGTAGAGATCATCCTCCTCCGCGTCCGCGGCCATCTGGTCGAGGGTCTGGCGGCGTTCGCGGCGGGTGCGGTCGCGGTAGTCGAGGATGTCGCGGAGCATGACGCGGCGATGGCGACCGCGCATGGTGTAGGGGATCTCGCCGTCGGTCAGGAGTCGGACCAGGGTCGGTCTGGAGATGTTCAGCAGGTCCGCGGCCTCTTGGGTGGTGAGCATGGTGTTGTGCGGCGCGATTGTGATCGCCAGCCCCTGCGACAGGGCCGCCACGACGTCGCGCAGAACGCCGTATAGCTCGTCGGGGATGTCCATCTGCGAGCCGTCCGGGCCGACCAGCTGAGCCCGCGCGGGCTCCTCGACCCGGGCGAGCCTGCGGGCGAACCGAGCGAGGTCGGATCCGTCAGCTGGCGGGAGGACGGTTCTTTCGCGAATCATGGCAGCCATGAGTCCAGGCTACGTCTAATCGAAAAAACCGCAAGCAAGGGGTTGAGCTGGAATCCGGGGCTGACGCCGGCTCCAGGTGGGGTCCCAGCCCTGTTCCGCCTCGTCCAGTAGGGCACCTGGCAGCTGCGCGAACGGCCCGGGCGACCGTGGGGCCGCGCCGGGCCGGTGCGATGGGGCGGAAGGGCTAGGCCGCGCTGGACGTCAGCGACGAGGGCCCGGACGCCAGACGACGATCGCGCCGCGGTCCACCGGGACCAGGTCGCGGCGGTGGCTGGCGTGCGCCTCGGCGACGCGGCGGTCGGCCTCGACCCGGGCCTTCGCCAGTTCCTCGTGCAGCTGGCGGACCTCGGCCTGCAGCGCGAGCACCTGGGTGCCGAGCCGGAGGATCTGGCGAATGCCCTCCAGGTTGACGCCCTCCTCCTGGGAGAGCCGCTGGACCTCGCGCAGCAGCGCGACATCGCGCGCGGAGTAGCGCCGGCCGCGCCCGGCGGTCCGCCCCGGAGTCACCAGGCCAAGCCGGTCGTAGGACCGCAGCGTCTGCGGGTGCATGCCCGCGAGCTCGGCCGCGATCGAGATCACGTACACCGGCGCGTCGTCGTCGTGCGCCGGGCCGGGAATGCCCGGCAGTGGGTAACGCGGCCGCTCAGCGGCCCCGCGGTCTGTCGGCGGGCCCCCGGGTACCGAGCCGGACAGCGGTCCGCCGTGGGCACCGGCACCACCGTGGGAGCGTTGACGCCCGGCGGCCCTGCCGCCCCGGCGGCCGGCCGCGCCAGGGCCGTCCATGCCGGTCTCGTCCCCGCCGGCCGCGCGGTGTCCAGGGACACCCGGCGTCGGCGGGTCGGAGGTGCGGTGCGCTCTTGAGTTCATCTGCCTGCCTCACTTCCCCCTGGTCGACGGGCGCCGCCGACCGAAGTGCCTCCCCCGGGGACTGGCAATAATCACCTGGTCGTGCCCGCCCCCGCGGGCACCACCCATGAGCCGCGGCCTGCTCGGCCGCCGGTCAGATCTGGCCGAACTGCTCGAGAAGGGCCTCACGCGGGTCACCGGGGTGTGCCAGCGCGAACTCCTGCAGAGCGGTCCTGGCCTTCGGGGACAGATCGCTGGGCTTCGGGACCGTCACCTCGACGGTGACGATCAGGTCGCCGTGGCCGCCGTCCGTCTTCGGTACGCCGCGTCCCTTGGCCCGCAGCCGCCGCCCGCTGGACGTGCCGGGCGGCACCTTCACGGTCAGCGGCGCGCCGTCCAGCGTGGGCACCTTGACCGACGCGCCCAGCGTCGCCTCGGAGAAGGTGATCGGCAGCGTGATGGTCAGGTTCGGGCCCTCGCGGCCGAAGACCGGATGCGGCTGGACGTGCACGGTCACCTCGAGGTCGCCTGGGCTGCCGCCGCGCTCGCCTGGGCTACCGCGTCCCCGGACCTTCAGCCGTTGGGCGTCGGCGACACCGGCGGGAATCCGGATCCGCTGCTCCCGGGCGCGCCGTCCACTGCCCTGGCAGTCCGGGCACGGGTGCTCGATGATCTGGCCGACGCCCCGGCACTCCCGGCACGGCTCGGAGAGCGCGAACCCGCCCTGCGAGCGGGAGATCACGCCAAGCCCGCGGCAGACCGGGCAGGTCCGTGGCATCGTCCCCGGCCGGGAGCCGACACCGTTGCAGGTCGCGCAGGTCGCGGCGCCCGGGATGCGGACCGTCGCCTCCAGGCCGGTCAACGACTTCTCGAACGAGATCGTTACCTCGGCCTCGATGTCGGTGCCGCGACGCGGCCCGCGGCCCTGCGAGGACCGCTGGAACATGTCGCCGAAGCCGCCGAGCAGGTCGTCGAGGTTCACCCCGCCCTGGGTGCCGAAGCCGCCGTAGCCGCCGGGGCCACCGAAGCCGGGGCCGCCCGGGTTGGGAACGCCTGAGCCGCCGGGGAAACGGCCCGACTGGAACAGTGCCCTGGCCTCGTCGTACTCGCGGCGGCGGCGCTCGTCGGAGAGGACGTCGTAGGCTTCGGAGATCTCCTTGAAACGCGCCTCGGCCTTGGCGTCTCCCGGGTTCTTGTCCGGGTGCAGCTCGCGGGCGAGCTTGCGGTACGCCTTCTTGATGTCCGCAGCCGGCGCGTCCTTGGGAACGCCGAGAGCGGCGTAGTAGTCCTTCTCGACCATGTCGCGAACACTCACGGCGCCCCTCCTCTCTTCATGAGACGGGGCGCGGGGCGCCCCGTCGTCGGACGCCCCGCGCCCGACCTGTACCTGCCGGCAGGCCCGCCGGACCGGCGTAGCCGGTCCGGCGGGAACCCCGGGGCTCCGGAGAGGCCGGGGGCGCGGGCTGCCCGATCTCTCTCACCTGTCAACGCTGGGGCCGCCGCCCCCCGGGCCGGGAACGCTGCCCGTGTCGTCAGGGGGCGGCGCGTCCGCGGTGTCCGCGGCCGCCGGCTCGGCCGGCGCCTCGGGCTCGTCGACCGGCTCGGCCACGGCGACCTGCGCCACCCGCAGGACCCGGCCGCCGTACGAGTAGCCGGCCCGGAAGACCTCGACGCAGGTCGGCGAGCTCACATCGCCGCGGTACGAGTGCATCAGCGCCTCGTGCTGCAGCGGGTCGAACTCGTCGCCGACGGCGCCGAACCGCTCCAGCCCGACCGCCTCGAGCGCGGTCTCGAGCGACTCGGCTACCGCCTTGAAGGGCCCTTCCAGATCGCCGTGGTCACGGGCGCGACCGATGTCGTCGAGGGTGGGCAGTACCGCGCCGAGCACCCGGCCGGTCGCCTGCTCGGCGATCAGCTGGCGGTCCCGTTCGACGCGGCGCCGGTAGTTGTCGTACTCGGCCTTCAGCCGCTGCAGGTCCGCGGTGCGTTCCCGGACCGCGGCGTTCAGCGACTCGACCAGCGCCAGGGTCTCGGCGTCCGGACCGGGCGCGCCGGCCCCGCCGGCGGCGGAGGCCGCCGCCGGCGAGGAACCGGCGCTCGCGCCCGTACCCGCCTGGGCGCGGATCTCCCCGCTGTTGGGGTCGATACGCCGACGGTCACGGACCACGACAGGAGGCTCCTCGTCTCGGCCCGAGGCCCGGCCCGCGTCGTGGCCAGAGCTCACTGCTTGCCCTCCTCGTCGACGATCTCGGCGTCCACCACGTCGTCGTCGGCCGGGTTGGCCGCCGTCGGGCCGCCGGCGGCGCCGCTCGCCTGCGCCTGCTCGTACATCGACTGGCCCATCGCGGTGCTGGCCTTGCCGAGCTCCTCGGTCGCCGTCCGGATCGCGGCGATGTCGGTGCCCGCGACGGCCCCGCGCAGCGCCGCCAGCTTCTCCTCGACGTCGGTCTTGATGGTGGCGTCGATCTTGTCGCCGTTCTCGGCCAGGAACCGCTCGGTCGAGTAGACCAGCGACTCGCCCTGGTTGCGGGTCTCGGCCTCCTCGCGGCGGGTGCGGTCCTCCTCCGCGTACTGCTCGGCGTCGCGGATCATCGTCTCGATGTCGTCCTTCGGCAGCGCGGAGCCGCCGGTGATCGTCATCGACTGCTCCTTGCTGGTGCCGAGGTCCTTCGCCGAGACGTGCACGATGCCGTTCGCGTCGATGTCGAAGGTGACCTCGATCTGCGGCACGTTGCGCGGAGCCGGCGGCAGGCCGGTGAGCTCGAACATGCCGAGCTTCTTGTTGTAGACCGCCATCTCGCGCTCGCCCTGGAAGACCTGGATCTGCACGGACGGCTGGCTGTCCTCCGCCGTCGTGAAGATCTCCGAGCGCTTCGTCGGGATCGTGGTGTTCCGCTCGATCAGCTTGGTCATGATGCCGCCCTTGGTCTCGATGCCAAGCGACAGCGGGGTGACGTCGAGCAGCAGGACGTCCTTGACCTCGCCCTTGAGCACTCCGGCCTGCAGGCTCGCGCCGACGGCGACGACCTCGTCCGGGTTGACGCCCTTGTTCGGCTCCTTGCCGCCGGTCAGCTCGCGGACCACGTCGACGACGGCCGGCATCCGGGTGGAGCCGCCGACGAGCACGACGTGGTCGATCTGGCTGACCTTGATCCCGGCGTCCTTGACCGCCTGCTGGAACGGGATCTTGCAGCGGTCGATCAGGTCCTGCGTCATCCGCTGGAACTCGGCCCGGGTCAGCGTCACGTCCAGGTGCAGCGGGCCCTCGGCCGAGGCGGTGATGTAGGGCAGGTTGATCGAGGTCTGCGTCGACTGCGACAGCTCGATCTTGGCCTTCTCCGCGGCCTCACGCAGCCGCTGCAGGGCCATCTTGTCCTTGCCGAGGTCGACCCCGTGCTGGCCCTGGAAGGTCTTGATCAGGTGGTCGGCGACCCGCTGGTCCCAGTCGTCACCGCCGAGGTGGGTGTCGCCGTGGGTGGCCTTGACCTCCACGACGCCGTCCCCGATCTCTAGCAGGGACACGTCGAACGTGCCACCGCCGAGGTCGAAGACCAGGATCGTCTGCTCCTTCTCGCCCTTGTCCAGGCCGTAGGCGAGCGCGGCCGCGGTCGGCTCGTTCACGATCCGCATGACGTTGAGGCCGGCGATCTCGCCCGCCTCCTTGGTCGCCTGCCGCTGGGCGTCGTCGAAGTACGCCGGGACGGTGATGACCGCGTCGGTGATGGTGTCGCCCAGGTAGGCCTCGGCGTCCCGCTTGAGCTTCTGCAGGATGAAGGCGCTGATCTGCTGGGGTGTGAAGTCCTTGGTGTCGACCTTCATCTTCCAGCTGGTGCCCATGTGGCGCTTGACCGACCGGATGGTGCGCTCAACATTGGTGACTGCCTGCCGCTTGGCGACCTCGCCGACCAGGACCTCGCCGTTCTTCGCGAAGGCCACGACCGACGGGGTCGTGCGCGAGCCCTCGGCGTTCGCGATGACCGTTGGCTCACCACCCTCGAGCACGCTCACGACGGAGTTCGTGGTGCCGAGGTCGATGCCGACCGCTCGTGCCATGTCTGTGTGCCTCTCGATCTGATGGCACCGCCGCACGGAGTTCCTGCCGGATCAGGATAGTCGATCTTGGAGGTCGTGCCGTGTGCGGAGCCGCCGTTAAGTGTGCTGTTGTACTTGCCGTCCGTGGGACGAGGCCCTCGGACGGCCGAGTCCCTGACCGGGCGTAGCTCGACGCCGGGTGCCTGGAGCGGTCGAGCCGCTCCGCGGCGAGGCCCGGAGCCGCGCCCGGCTGGGAGCCACGGCCATCGAAAGCCGACTGGGTGTCAGCTAACACGGTGAGCCACTCGGGTCAGGTGGGTTGAGTGTAGATGACTCAGGATCGCCGCTGTCAGAATAGCTCGTCGAAGCTGAGTCACGTTGGCTCAACCTTGCGGAGCCGACTTCTCTTCCCGGTTCGCTACCTGGCGGACCCGACCCGTCAGACGCGCGACGGCGCGCGGCCTGAGTGGCCGCGCGCCGTCGTGAGGGCTGGGAGTCCGGGACCGATGAGAGTCCGGACCGCTGAGGGCCCGGGGCCGAGACGGGTCTACCCCTTGGTGCTGTCCGAGCCCTTCTGGGGAGCGGGCGGCTCCTGCTCGGGACGGACGGTGGCGAGGCTCCGCCGGCCGCCGGGCGGCCGGGGGGCGCCGGCTCGCCTGGCGCCCCGCAGCGGCGAGACGATCCCGTCCGGCGGCTCGGTGGCGCGGGGCGGCGGTGGCGCGGTGTCGTCGGCGGTGTGAATACCGATGTCGTATGCGCCGGAGTCGTCGTCGAGCAGGCTGAGGTCGCCGTCGATCTCGTCCCCGCCGGTGGGGATGCCGGTCCTGGTGAAGCCGTCGGCCTGGCGGGACAGCTGCGCCTCCAGCGAGGCCAGCCGGTCGAGCAGGTCGGAGGCGTCGCCGTCGCGTTCCCGGATGGTGTGCAGCGTGTCCATCAGCATCAGCCACTGGTCCCGGTGCAGCGTGACCTGCTCGATGGACCGGTTGTCGATGAACGCGGGGAACAGCGTGCGCGCGGCCGCCACGACCTGTTTGACCTCGGCCGGGTTGAGCCGGCGCGGCCGGCCACGGGCCCAGTCGACGATCGAACGGATATTGATGATCGTGACCCCGTTGACCGCGCCGTCCTTCCACAGCACGTCCGCCTCGACCATCACCAGAACCGCGTTCACCGGGATCTTCACCAGCGGAACCTCGGCGCGCAGCTCGGTCTTGATCTGCTCGGCGAGGAAGGCCGCCCGCTCGATCGCCCCGGTGAGCGGATCACCATCGATGCTGGCGATCTTCTTGGTGTACCGGACGACGCCCTTGCCGGCCTCGCTGCCGAGGATCAGTACCCCGGCGGGGCCGACGAGCAGGTGGCCGACGACCGCGTCGGCGCTTGGCACCCGCATGTCGTGCATGACCACCCAGCCGTGCCGGCGCAGCCGGGCAAGGGCGCGCGCCGTCTTGCGTTCCGCCTCGGCGCTCAGGCGCAGAGTCTCGATCTCGCTGTCGCCGCCGAACGCGGACAGGACGATGACCGCGCTCCATCCGGCGACGATCAGGACGAAGATGCCGAACGCGAAGCCGCCCGGCAGGTCGACGCCGAACGCCAGCACCAGGCTGACCAGCAGGGCGACCGGCACGGACTTGGCCAGCGAGCGCGGGAGCACCCGGCCGAGCCGGTCGCGCCGCACCAGCGCCCGATGCTCACGGGCACGCCGATATTCGGAATAGTGGAACTGACCGGGGCGCCCGGTCTTGTTCGCCGTCGCCGCCCTGGTGATCGTCGCCATCGTGCCCACCGTGGTTCGCAGGGGTGTTCAACGGAGGTTGGAGCGCGCGTCGGCGCGCGGCACCACATGGCCGGGCAGCACGCAGCCGAACAGCACGCCGCTGGCGTGGTTCATCTTGCGGCCCGTGGAAGTGCGCGCACAAGCCTCAACTGGCAGGAACGGGCTGCGCCAAGAGCCGAGGTGTTGCCGCGCCGAAGGCTATCGCCACGAGGGCCGGCGGTCGTGCCGGCTGGCTGCCGGCCAGGCTGGCACCGGTCGGCGATCATGGCCCCGTTCCCTCCCTGGATTGCAGCCTCTCCCTGGGTCGCCGCCGCCCCGATGCTGACCCGGACCTACCAGATCGCTGATCCGGCAGGCGCTCCGAGGGGCGCGGCGTTGCGCGAGCCGCAACCGCGGGCGACTGGCCCCGGTTCACGGCGAACCACGACCCGGCGGCCGGCACGCCGACGGCCCGGTGCCGTTGACGGTCAGACGCGCCACGTGGCCAGGGTGGGACGGTCAGTGCAGAGAGTGCTGATTTCGGGACTGCTGTGCGACCGAGCGTAGCAGCGGGCCGAGGGGTGGCGTGGCTGAACCGTCAGAAGGGCGCTGGCGCGCCCGCTGACGTTCAGCCTGTCGGGCGCTGGGCGCCCTCCCCACGTGGTGCCGGGCCCTGGCATATGGCGGTGGTAGGGCTTGGACCGGGCTGACGACGTGGTCGGGTTGGCGCTGCGCCGATGCGCTGTCACCAGATATGGGTGAGTTGCGCTTTCTGGTCGCTGGTCGCTGGTCGGTGTCGCGGGCGGCCGCGTGGCTGGGCATCCGAGCCCACGGGATGTCTGCCGGGGGTGGGCGCCCCCCTGCGTGTTCCGGACCGCGGAGGGCATGTTCGAACTAGGCCCCGATCAGGCCGGGGAGGGGAACTCGTGCTAGACGGACCACGGCGTGGCAGGGTCGGGGATACCGGGGTGGCCGCGGGGTAAGCGGCTGGTGGCGAGGGACACTCCGGAGCACAAGTTACCGAGCAGTACGAGTAGGCTACGGCCCGTTCGCGGAGCCATAGGAGGAGCTAGTGAGAATCGCGATCGGTGGGGCGATCACGCTGATCGCCCTTGCGGTGGCCGGAAGGCGATTCTTCTGGCTGTTCACGTTGATCCGGACCGGACAGCCGGCCCAGGGGCGCCTTGACGACCTTCCGACCCGGGTCTGGAGCGAGATCAGCGAGGTCGGTGGCCAGCGCAAACTGCTCAAGTGGTCGGTGCCCGGGCTCGCGCACGCCTTCACGTTCTGGGGCTTCACCGTCCTGATCCTGACGATCATCGAGGCGTTCGGCGGCCTGTTCGACGACGACTTCCACATCCCGCTGTTCGGGCACTGGGCCGGCATCGGGTTCCTCGAGGACTTCTTCGCCGTCGCCGTCCTGGCCGGCCTGATCACCTTCACGATCATCCGGATCCAGCGGGCGCCGAAGCGCCTGGAGCGCAAGTCGCGTTTCTACGGCTCGCACCTCGGCCCTGCCTGGGTCATCATCGGCATGATCACCGCGGTCATCGTCACCCTGCTGATCTGCCGCGGCGCCCAGTGGAACACCGGCAACCTGCCGCAGGGTCAGACCAAGTGGGCCTTCGCCTCCTACGCCGTCAGCCGGGCCTTCTCCGGCCTGTCCCACGACGTGAACGAGGGCATCGAGACGGCGTTCCTGCTGCTCAACCTCGCGGTCATCATGGGCTTCCTGGTGCTGGTGGCCTACTCCAAGCACCTGCACATCTTCCTGGCGCCGATCAACGTCATCCTCAAGCGGGAGCCGAAGGCGCTCGGCGCCCTGGGCACCACGCCCGACATCGAGACGCTGATGGAGGAGGACGACCCGATCATCGGCGCGGGCAAGGTCGAGGACTTCTCCTGGAAGGCGATGCTCGACTTCTCGACCTGCACCGAGTGCGGCCGTTGCCAGAGCCAGTGCCCGGCCTGGAACACCGGAAAGCCGCTGTCCCCGAAGCTGATCATCATGGACCTGCGCGACCACCTGTTCGCGAAGGCCCCGTACCTGCTGGCCGGGAGCACCGCCGAGGAGCGCGACGCGGCCGCCGAGAAGCTGGCAGAGAAGAAGGCCGTCACCGGCGTGTCCGAGGACGCGTCCGAGGAGCACGCCGTCCACCACGTGCCCGAGTCCGGCTTCGGCCGGGTGCCCGAGCCGGGTAAGGCCCAGGCGGAGCGCCCGCTCGTCGGTACGGAGGAAGAGGGCGGGGTCATCGACCCCGACGTGCTGTGGTCCTGCACGAGCTGCGGCGCCTGCGTCGAGCAGTGCCCGGTGGACATCGAGCACGTCGACCACATCGTGGACATGCGCCGCTACCAGGTGATGATCGAGTCGGCGTTCCCCTCGGAAGCCGGCGTGATGCTGCGCAACCTGGAGAACAACGGCAACCCGTGGGGCGTCTCGCCGCGCAGCCGTACCGAGTGGACCGCTGGCCTGCCCTTCGAGGTTAAGATCATCGGCGAGGGTGAGCAGATCCCGGAAGACGTCGAGTACCTCTTCTGGGTCGGCTGCGCCGGCGCCATCGAGGACCGGGCGAAGAAGGTCTCCCGGGCCTTCGCCGAGCTGCTCGACATGGCCGGCGTCTCGTTCGCCATCCTCGGCTCGCAGGAGTCCTGCACCGGCGACCCGGCACGGCGCCTCGGCAACGAGTACCTGTTCCAGGAGATGGCCAAGGCCAACATCGAGCTGCTGAACGAGACGGGCGTCAAGAAGATCGTCGCGACCTGCCCCCACTGCTTCAACAGCCTGTCGAAGGAGTACTCGGCGCTCGGCGGCAACTGGGAGGTCATCCACCACACCCAGCTGCTCGGCAGGCTCGTCGAGGAGAAGAAGCTCGTGCCGCTCACGCCGGTCGAGTCGTCGGTGACCTACCACGACCCGTGCTTCCTCGGCCGGCACAACAAGGTCTACACCCCGCCGCGGGAGATCCTCGAGGCCATTCCGGGCATCCGTGGCCAGGAGATGCACCGCTGCAAGGACCGCGGCTTCTGCTGCGGCGCCGGCGGCGCGCGGATGTGGATGGAAGAGAAGATCGGCACCCGGATCAACACGGACCGGGTGGAGGAGGCCCTTGGCCTCGACCCGGACGTCGTGTCGACCGCGTGCCCGTTCTGCATCGTCATGCTGTCCGACGCGGTGACGGAGCAGAAGCTCGCGGGCAAGGCGAAGGAGACCGTCGAGGTCCTCGACGTCTCCCAGTTGCTGGCCCGTTCCCTCGCGCCGTCCACCGACGGCGCTGGAGCGGAGCCGGCTACCACCGGCTGACCCGCGGCCGGTGGACCCGGCGGCGAACCGAACGGATGGGCCCGGCGCGAGAAGCTCGCGCCGGGCCCATCCGCGTTCGGCGGGTGGGCTACCCGCTCCCGAACTTTCATATAGGGGTTGATGTGGTTGGGTGATCGGCCTACAGTCGGTTCAGCATTTTGACCAGGCGGTCGAAGTACTGAACCGAGCGTTCGGAACAGTGAACGGATCGTCTGGCAGCCACGCTGACAGGGCGGTGTTCCATGACTGTTCAGGCGTCGTCGGAGGCGGGTGGGCCTGCTTTAGCCGGCCTGGGCCCGAGGCCAAAGATCCGAGCCGTCGGCACGGAGCGGGTGTTCGGCCGCGGGGCCAAGGCCGTCCACGCGCTCGGCCCGCTGGACCTCACGGTCGGCGACGGGGAGTTCGTCTGCGTCGTCGGGCCGTCGGGCTGCGGGAAGTCCACCTTCCTGCGGATCGTCGCCGGCCTGGTACGCCCGACCGGGGGAACCGTCGAGGTGCGTGCCGGCTCCCCGAACCCAGCCGCGATGATCTTCCAGGACTACGGCATCTACCCGTGGAAGACGGTCGAGGCGAATGTCCGGTTCGGTCTCGACGTGCGCGGCGTGCCGCGCAAGGAAGCCCGGGAACGGGCTCGGATGTGGCTCGAGCGGATGGGGCTCGGGGAGTTCGCGTATGCCTACCCGCGCCAGCTCTCGGGAGGTATGCGCCAGCGGGTGTCGATTGCCCGGGCACTCGCCGTCGAGCCCGAGATCCTGCTGATGGATGAGCCGTTCGCGGCGTTGGACGCGCAGTTGCGCACCATCCTGCAGGACGAGTTGCTCGCCATCTGCCAGGCGGAGCGGCGCACGGTTCTCTTCGTGACCCACAGCCTGGAAGAGGCGATCGTGCTGGGCGACCGGGTCGTCGTCATGAGCGCGCGGCCGGGCCGGATCCTCGCCGAACGGGTACCGCCCTTCCCGCGGCCGAGGTCCGCCGAGGTCCGAGAGTCCGCCGAGTTCGCCGCATTCCGTGGCGAGCTGTGGACGCTGCTGCGCGGCGAGGTCGAGACCGGGGCGCCTGGAGCGCCTGGAGCCGCCACGACCACCGCCTGGGACGGCGTGGCCAGGCCACCCGCCGCCGCGAAGGGAGCCTGAGATGGCGGGGGCGCAGACGCAGGTCCTCGCGGCCGAGGAGCTTCTCGTCCGGGCGCCTGGGCGTGCCGAGCGGGACCCGATCGGCACGGCGCGCCGGCGCGCCGTCGTCGAGATCGGTCTCGCCGTCGGCGTGCCGGTGGTGCTGCTCGGCCTCTGGCAGGCGGCCAGCGGGCTTGGCTGGGTCGACTCGCGGCTCTACCCGTCGCCCACCGACATCGTCCGGACCGGCGGCCAGATGCTCGGCCACGGCAAGCTGTGGGGCGATATCTGGCATACCACCTTCCGTGTGCTCGCCGGCTTCGCCCTCGGCACGCTGGCCGGCGTGCTGTTCGGGCTGGCGATGGGCTCGGTCCGGCTCATCCAGGTCGCGCTGGAGCCGACCCTGGACGCGTTGTACGTCGTGCCCAAGCTCGCGCTGCTGCCCATCTTCCTGACGATGTTCGGCCTTGGTGAAGGCCCGAAGATCGCGCTCGTGGCGGTGACGGTCTTCTTCTTCGTCTGGATCTCGACGATGTCGGCGATCATCGCCGTGGAGGATGGCTACCGCGAGGCGGGCCGTTGTTTCGGGGCGAACAGATGGCAGATGTTCCGCCATGTGCTCGTCCCGGCCGCGCTGCCGCAGATGTTCGTCGCGATGCGGGTCGCGGCCGGTGTGGCGTTCCTCGTCATCATCGCGGCGGAGTTCATCGTCGGCGACAACGGCCTCGGCTATCTGATCTTCCAGTCGCGGACGCTGTTCATCAACGACCAGATGTTCGTGGGCATCGTGGTCGTCGCGATCGAGGGTGTGCTCTTCGCCGAGCTGGTGCGCCTGGTCGGCCGTCGGGTTACCAGGTGGGCGCCCGCCGACCACGAACGCGCTCGCGGCTAGCGAACCAGCCGCCCTGGCCAAGTCGCCCCCTGGAGCTGGCAGTCGCCCGCGGGGGCTGGCGCACCGGTCCAGCGTCCCGCCCTCGTCCCGGTCCTCGTCCACCTCTTTGATCTGCATCTGACACATCGTCGTCGCGGCGCCGGCAGGCCTGCCCACCGCGCCGGTCGACGACGCCCTGAGACATCCGCGGGCTCGTCGCTCAACGCCTCTCCTGTCCTCTCCTGGCTCAGCTCGCTGCTCGGCTCATCGCCGAGGCCAGCCTCGGCACCGGTGCACCCCGCCCGCCGCCCGCCTGGCCCCTGTCGCCGCCTACCCGGCGCGCCCGGCGCCTGCCCCCGCCCTGGCTGGTCATCCCAGCCGGTCGCCGTCGCGTTCCCGCCCCGATCTCCCCACCTTCAGGAAGGACCCTGATGAGATCCAGACGACGTGTATCGCTGCTGCTCTTACCCGTGCTTTCGGCCGTCATCGGGCTGACCGCGTGTGGTGGCGGCGATGGCAACTCGACGTTCACGCCCGCGTCGGCCGCGCCGATCGTGGCGGTCGCCGGCTGTGAGAACGGCTGGACCAACCCGACCGACCTTTCCCCCACCCGCAAGCCGGCCCGCTGCGCGGCGAACGCGCCGGCGCCGGACCCGTTACCGACGAAGACCAAGATCGTCGTAACCGCCGCGACGCCGAAGGCGGAGTTCATCGCGCCGATCCGGTGGGCGATCGACAAGGGTGAGTTCGCCAAGGAGAACCTGGACGTCGAGCTGCGCCAGGTGCCGTCCGCCGACGGTCTCAACCTGCTCGCGCAGGGGCAGACCGACGTCATGGTCGGAGCCCCCGACGGCGCCTTCTTCAACGCGGTCAACCAGGGCTTCGGGATCCGCTGGGTGATGGGCAACTTCTCGGCGCCGACCACGAGCAAGACCGGCGTCTGGGCCCGCGATGTGGACGGCCGGCCGGCGACCTTCGCGGACCTGAAGGGCAAGACGTTCGCGAGCGTCCTGGGCAGCGGCAGCCCGGTGATGTACCCGATCGTCCAGCAGGCCGAGAAGTCGGGCCTCACCTTCAGCGACCTGAAGTTCAAGACGCTGCCCGCGGCCGACCTGGTGACCGCGCTGCAGAACGGCGGGATCGACGCCGCCTGGGTTCTCGACCCGCTGTGGATCCAGCTGGTCGGCAAGCCGGGACTGACGTACCTGGGCGGGCAGCCACCCGGCGAGCCGCTCGGCGGCGTGCTCTTCGGCCCGAAAGTCCTCGGCGACAAGCGCGCCGCGGGCGTCGCGTTCACCCGCGCGGTCGTCCGGACGATCAACACGGCGTTCGCCGGCGACTACAAGTCGGACCCCACGTTCGTGGACGAGCTCGCCAAGGTGGTCGAACTGCCTGCCAGCCAGCTCACCGCGACGCCCTCGCTCACCACGGACTGGGAGATCCGCTCGGGCACGTCGACCCGGCTGCAGGACGCGATGATCAAGAGTGGCGCACTCAGCTACCAGGCGCCCCTGGAGGAGTCCAAGGTCGTCGACCGGTCGTTCTACGAGGCGGCCGTCGGCCACAAGGCATAGGAACCGCGTCCACTGCCACTGCCCGGCCCGGTGGGCTCGTCGAGCTCACCGGGCCGGCATCCGGCCCCACGCCCCCGGGCCGCTGGCCCAACCCGCCCGTGGTGCCCGGCCCGGTCAGGCCGGTCATCGAAGAAAGGTGAGGCCTAGATGGCGACGTCGAATCCGACCCTGCGTGTGGTTGGGCTCCTTGACGTGCTGGTTCGCTGTCCGCACCGGGGTTTCGGCCTCTCCGAGCTCGCGCGTGAGGTCGGTATCAGCAAGGGAACCTGCCTGGCGATCGCCGACACCCTCGTCGAGCACGGCTATCTCGTCCAACACGCGAAGACGCGCGCCTACCGGCTCGGCCCGGCGCTGATCACCGCGGGCCAGGCTGTTCTCAGTGGTTTCGTCGACCTGAGGCCCGCGCTCGGCGCGCTGGCCCGGGTGACGGCCGAGTTCGACGTCTCCTGCTCGGTGCTCGCGGTCGACAACGACCAGCTCGTCGTCCTGGAACGCGTCGGCAACCCCGACCCGACCTACGGCCTGAGCCAGGTCGGCGCCCGGATGCCGTTCGCGCCGCCCTGGGGCGCGCCGTTCGTCGCCTGGGGCCGGGCGACAGACGTCGACGGCTGGCTCGACCGGAGCCTCGTGCCCCTGTCCGAGGAGACCAGGAGGGCGCTGCGGCGGGCGCTGCAGGCCGGGCGGCGCCTCGGTTTCATCGCCACCAGGGAGATCCCGCCGACTCACCCGGCAGCCGTCGACCTTCATCGCATCCGGGCCACCGCGGGAGCTGTGGACCTCGCCGCGCTGCGCCGCCTCGCCGCCGCGCGCCTGTCCGAGGTCGGCTACTTCGTTGACGACCTGGATACGGCGGCGACCTACCAGGTCAACCACATCGCCGTCCCGCTCCTCGGCTCGGACGGCCGTGTCCTCGCCAGCCTGCTCGTCATGATGTTCGGCCGCCACGTCACCGGCGATGAGATCCGGCGCATCGGCACCCGCCTGGCCGAGGTCGCCGCCGACGTCGTCACCCTGGTCACCCGCCCCCGCGTGACGCCCGAGTCCTTCTAGACCTGTCTTCCGCACGTCCGTGCGGTGAGACAGTTGCTTGATCCCTTGTTCGGACCACGTCGGGATGATCGCGATCCGTAGTGACGGGTCTGGGACTGTTCGTGGCTGTGTCGGTCGCCAGGGACTACGGGCCGCCGAGCGTCGAGAAGCCGCTCGGCGCGCTCCCCGTCGTGCGCGACTACCTGGACCGCCTCGGCCTCGTGGACACGATCGATCGGCTCGCCCCGATCCGCGACAAGGTCAACCGGGCCACCCACGGCGAGGTCATCGCCGCGCTGGTCGCCAACCGGCTGACCTCGCCGACCCCGCTGCTGCACGTCGCGACGTGGGCCCGGGAGTGGGCGGTCGAGGAGGTGTTCGGCGTCGCGCCGGACGTTCTGAACGACGACCGGGTCGGTCGGGCGCTTGACGCGCTCGCCCCGGTCTGCGAGGCCGTCGTCGGCTCGGTCGGCGCCGCGGCGATCGCCGCGTTCGGCCTCGACGTCTCCCGCGTCCACTGGGACATGACGTCGATCTCGCTGCACGGTGCCTACCCCGAGGTCGACGAGGACTACGCGACCCCGAAGTACGGCCGTCCCAAGGACCGCCGGCCCGACCTCAAGCAGGTCCAGACCGGCCTGGCGACCACCGGTGACGGCGGGATCCCGCTGGTGCACCGCGCCTACGACGGCGGCGCTGGCGAGGTCTCCCAGGTCACCGGCGCGATGCGCGCGCTGACCCAGCTCGCCGGCCCCAGGCGCTTCCTGCTGGTCGGGGACACGAAGCTCGTCTCCTACGGCAACCTGACCGCGCTGACGTCCACGCCCGGAGTCACGTTCCTCGCGCCGGCGCCGAAGGCGGTCGTGCCCGCGGACGTCCTGGCCAGCCAGGACTGGGCCACCGCCACGATCATCGACCACGTCGCGGCCCGGGACCGCGACAAGCCGATCCACGAGCGGGCGGCCTACCGCGCCCGCGAGGGCGTGACCACCCTGCGCGGGCCCCGCAAGAAGGACCCGCCGGTCACCGTGCGCACGGTGTTCGTCTGGTCGTCCGCGAACGCGCAGGCCGCGCAGGCCGCCCGCGCGCTCAAGCTCGCCCGCGCCCGCGACGACCTCGACACCCTCGCCCGCGCCGCCGGCAGCCACCACCTCTACCGCACCGAGGCGGCGGTGCAGGCCCGCCTGACCCTCCTCGCGACGAAGCACCGTGTCTCCCGCTACCTCGTCGCGGCCACCAGCGTCGACCCGGACACCGGGAAACCGGCCCTGGCCTGGCACTTCGACCAGGCCGCCCTGGACGCCGAGGCCACCATCGACGGCTGGTACGCCCTGCTGACCAACCTGGACCCCGAGATCGGTCCCGCCGAGGTCCTCGCCCGTTACAAGGGCCAGGAGGTCTCCGAACGGCGCTACGGCACGTTCAAGGGCCCGCTCGCGGTCACGCCGATGTTCCTGCACTCCAACCAGCGGATCCACGCCCTCATCCACGTGATCTGCCTGGCCCTGCTCATCTTCTGCCTGGTCGAGCGCCAAGCCCGGCTCGGCGCCGGCCCCGACGGGAAGATCCCCGGCCTCTACGCCGGCCGTCCCGCCCGCCCCACCGGAGCACTCGTCTTCGGCACGCTGAGCAGGCTGCGCCTCGTGCCCGCCCAAAGCGACCAGGTCGCCTACATCCCCCGCCCCTCGGCTCTGCACCAGCACCTCCTCGACATCCTCGGTGTCGACCCGACCCAGCCACCTTGATCAGAAACCAGGCCGGTCAACACATCGAAACCCCATGTGCGGAAGACAGGTCTAGA